>JAQWOJ010000106.1 GCA_029245905.1 Gammaproteobacteria bacterium | reverse complement strand
AGGAGAGCTCTGGGGTCGACCGACGGATGCTGGTTGGGGCATGATCTTTCCTCATGTGGATAATTTGCCTAGGCATCCGTCTCAACTCTATGAAATAGCGCTCGAAGGTATCGTCTTGTTTATCATTATCTGGTGGTTCTCTTCCGTTACAAAGCCAAGAATGGCTGTGTCAGGAATGTTTGCAATTTTTTATGGCTCCTTTCGATTTTTTGTAGAATTTTTTCGAGAGCCAGATTTACATATTGGATTTATCGCTTTTGATTGGTTGACAATGGGACAACTACTGTCTTTGCCAATGGTTATAGTCGGCTTTTCCCTAGTAGTATTCGCGTATAATAACAAAAGTTTAACCAGGTAGGAAAAATTGAAGGATAATTTTTGATGCGGCAATACTTAACACTTTGTCAGAAAATCATTGATCAGGGAGAATGGGTAAAAAATGCGCGCACCGGGAAAAGATGCCTTACGGTCATAGATGTTGATTTAGTTTATAACGTGGATTCCAACGAATTTCCGTTAATAACTACCCGCAAGAGTTTTTGGAAGTCAGCTATAGCGGAATTCCTAGGTTATCTTCGGGGCTACAGCAATGCTGCGGACTTTCGAGCTATCGGGACCAAAACGTGGGACGCCAACGCTAACGAGAATACACTTTGGTTAAATAATCCGGCCCGAGCTGGTAGAGATGATATGGGTCGGGTATATGGCGTGCAGGGGCGGAGTTGGAAAAAACCTGATGGCACAGTATTGGACCAGCTACAGAAGGTCGTGGATAATCTGTCTTCGGGGCTAGATGATAGAGGAGAAATAGTCTCTTTTTACAATCCAGGAGAATTTGACCTTGGGTGCCTTCGACCTTGCATGCACACCCATAATTTTTCGTTGTTAGGTGACAGGCTCTTTCTCACGAGCTATCAGCGGTCATGCGATGTTCCGCTTGGATTGAATTTTAATCAAATTCAGGTATTTACTTTTTTGGCACTTATGGCGCAGATTACCGGTAAGAAGGCTGCTAAAGCCTATCATAAGATTGTAAACGCGCACATTTATGAGGACCAAATTGATCTCATGCGCGACGTGCAGCTTAAGCGAAGGCCTTTTTCATCGCCCCAGCTACGTATTAATCCAGAAATTAAATCCCTCAGAGATATAGAAACCTGGGTCACTCTTGATGATTTCTCGGTGGAAGGATACCAGCACCATGAGCCTATTGCTTATCCGTTTGCTGTGTGAATAAAGAAAATGAAGCTAGCGTTAATTTGTGCGATGTCGGAAAACAGGGTTATAGGAAGGAATAATACTTTACCGTGGCGCCTTCCCGAAGATCTTAAGTATTTTAAGAGAACTACTATGGGTAGCGCTGTCATTATGGGAAGAAAAACCTGGGACTCTATCGGAAAAGTTTTGCCAGGTAGAACAAATATTATTGTAACCAGAAGTCCCGCTCTGAAAATAAAGGGAGTGAAAATAGCCCACTCCGTGCGGGAGGCAATAGAATTAGCTGAACAGACCGCCTTCATAGACGGTTCGGAAGAGGCTTTTATAATTGGCGGCGCGGAACTTTATTCAGAAGCAATGCCTTTTGCCGCGAGATTTTACTTAACCAGAGTACATGCAGAGGTAGAGGGGGATACTTTTCTTCAGTCATTTGATGAAGCTGCGTGGCAAGAAATTTCCCGTAAAGATTATATAAAGTCAGATATAAACCCCCTAGATTACAGCATTTGTATTTTAGACAAAAAAAAATAACTCTATTTGCCTAATTGAACTTGTTTTAGAAGGACTAAAGAAATTATCAAAATATTCCAGCTGCTAGATATAACTTTTATTAAGTTAAGAGCTTGAGCTAGCCTCTATTTTCCAGTTCAGGTTAGGCAATAGTGTGAAACCAATTTTCTGATGATTTCGATTGATGGATTGATCATATCCATGGACATGTATTCGTTAGGTTGGTGAGCTTGGTCAATGTTGCCAGGCCCAAGTATAATAGTATCCATGCCTAATTCGCGAAGAAAAGGCCCCTCGGTTCCGAACGCGACACTAATTCCCTTATGCCCTGTAAGTTTTTCGGCGGTCTTCAATAACGCGCTATTTTCTTCCGCGAAGAACGCCGGAATTCCGTCAAAGATTTTTTCCATCTTATATTCGATTCCTAAGGGAGTAGTCACTCGTTCCACGCGTTCTTGGATTTCTGCGCGAACCGTTGCTACGTTCATTCCAGGCGTTAGGCGGACATCAAATTTTAGTTCACATTGTCCACAAATTCGATTTGGGTTATCTCCACCATGAATGCTTCCTAAATTAAGGGTTGGGTAGGGAATCGAGAAGATTTCAGACGTGTATTTCTTTTTTAGTTCATTCCTAAAGCAGATTAATTCCTCAATGATCTTATGCATCGCATCTAGTGCATTATTTCCTAGCGACGGATCAGATGAGTGACCACTCTTACCTAATAAGCGGATACAATCCATCATCATTCCTTTGTGTGCCTTAACTGGTTGTAAGCCAGTTGGCTCACCGATAACAGCTGCTCTTGCTTTAGGGCGACCCAGTTCTGCGATCGTTCTCGCGCCTTGCATCGATGTTTCCTCATCGGCGGTAGCGAGTACAATAAGCGGTTCCTTGAAATCGTTATCCATCAAGGGCTTTATGGCTTCCATTATGATAGGAAAGAAGCCTTTCATATCGGTAACACCTAAGCCATACATTTTTCCTTCGCTTTCTAAAAGTCGAAGAGGATCAAAAGACCATAGCTCTTCGTCGAAAGGGACGGTATCCGTATGGCCCGCTAAGACTAATCCTCCGGGGCCAGATCCTAGGGTCGCGATTAGATTACATTTTTTTACATTCGTATTAGACGTTATTATCTCGCATGAAAAGCCTAGAGATTCGAAAGACTCAGCTAAAAAATCAATTACTCTCTTGTTGCCCATGTCTAATTCAAGGTTCGTTGAGCTGACGCTTGGCAAGCTAATGATTTTTTCAAGCTGTGAAAATAGATTAGGAATTATTCTCGGCATAGATTATTAATTTCTTGTTTCGGTAAGGAGTTTAAATGCTAAGTCCGTTTTTGCTGCCATTATAAAATCATTTAGGTGTAGGCCTTTTATTTCATGTGACCACCAATATATCGTAACTTTTCCCCATTCAGTAATAATCTTTGGATGATGATTTTGCTGTTCCGCTAGACTAGCAATTTGTGAAGTGAAGTTAAACGCTTCTTCAAATCCAAGTAATCGGAATTCTTGTATAAGCGCCTCGACTCCTTGATGTGCTATAATCTTCCATAAAGGTATTTCGAAAATTAACTCGTCCCTCGTATTTTCGTCGATCGACGATTCCCCTTTTGAGTAAGTTCTGCAGTGTCGCTGATGTAAAGCTGCCATTATAAAAATTCCTCTAATACGCTATTTAAAAATCGATAACCTTTCTGGGTTGTAGCATAAAATTCGCCTTTCTCTGTTATTTTTCTATACATGAGGCCTTTTTCTATTTGGGTAAGCACCTTGTGCGAAATATCAATAAATGGGATGCCAGTTCGTTTTTCGAATAGCTCCTTGCTAAACCCTGCTTTAAATCGCAGTGCATTCATTAAGAATTCTAAGGCTCGCTCTTCAGTCGATACCTCCTTGATTTCGGCATCCCTATTTTTAGCTCTTTTAATGTATTCATCAGGCTGCCTTACCTTTCTTGTCCTAATTATTTTTTGCTCATTGACTGACGTTAATTTGCCGTGTGCGCCCGCTCCGATTCCGATGTAATCGCCAAAAGACCAATAATTACAATTATGAAGGGAATTTTTATCATCCGTCGCAAACGCTGAAATCTCATATTGCGTGTATCCGTTCGCTTCTAGTAGTGCGCTGCCGTTTTCTTGAATAGCTATAAGCTTCTTTTCGCTCGGAAGGACTGGCGTATGGCTGTAAAAAAAGGTATTCGGTTCGATTGTTAATTGGTACCAACTAATATGATTGGGTTTAGTATCAATAGCTAGTTGTAAATCTTTTAACGCTTCCTCGGTGTTTTGTTCTGGTAGCCCATGCATTAAATCCAAATTCAAATTTCTGAATCCTGCTTGTTTTGCGATTTTGATTGCATCAACCGATTGTTCTTTGTCATGAATACGCCCGAGTTTTTTTAGTTTTTTATCATCAAAACTTTGAATACCTAGTGATAATCGATTTACTCCTGCTTCTCTATATGCGCTAAAATGTCTTATATCAGAAGAGCTAGGATTTGCCTCAAGAGTAATCTCAATATCGTTGCTAAAATGCAGATGACTTTTTATGCTGTCTAAAAGAAATCGATAGGAATCGCCTGTTAATAGGCTTGGCGTGCCTCCACCTATAAAAATTGACTGCAACTCAATTTCCTGGTCAGGTAGTTTGGAAAACTCATAGAGAAAGTCTGAATAGAGAGCAGCTATGTATTCTTTTTCAGGAAGGGGTTTGTTTGACTCATGTGAATTGAAGTCACAGTACGGACACTTACGAACGCACCAAGGGACGTGAATGTAGAGGCTTAGAGGCGGTTTTTCAAGCATAGAGAGAGTTGGTCTATAGCCTTGCGGCGATGGCTCAGGCTATTTTTGATATCTGGATCAAGCTCAGCGGATGAACAAGAGTGGTTAGGAACATAAAAAAGAGGATCATAACCAAAGCCATTTTTACCTGCTTCTTCAAACAAAATTCTCCCTTCCCAAGACCCTTGAAAAACTAGTGGCACTGGGTCTTTTGCATGTCTCAAATATACAATAGCACATTGAAAGCGCGCAGTTCGTTCTGGTTCAGGTACGTGCTTGAGATTTCGTAATAGCTTGATATTATTCTCGGCGTCTGCTTTTGGTCCTGTGATTTTTGCATAGCGAGCAGAATAGATGCCAGGCTCACCGTTAAGTGCGTCGACTTCGAGTCCTGAGTCGTCGGCAATACTTGGCAGGCCTGTCTTAAAGCAAGCATTCCTGGCTTTTATTAGAGCATTCTCTACAAAACTTAGACCAGTCTCAGCAACTTCAGTGACGTTGAATACTGACTGCGGGATTAATGTTATCTCATTTGAGCTCAGAATTGAGCTGAATTCCTTGAGTTTGCCTTTATTTCCACTTGCGAGCACGATACGTTGCATAGGCTTTTTTTCTAGTTTCGGGAGAGGTGGTAAATCGCCGTTTCACCAAAAAAATTTGGCCAAAGCTTCATGGCCCAATTCCCCTGATGTTTTGAGTTTACGACCGTACGGGCAAGCACTTTAATGTTCTTAGCTGCGCACAATGCGTCAAAATCTTTGACAGTACAAAAGTGAATATTTGGTGTGTTATACCATTGGTGCGGCATAAACTTAGATATAGGCATTTTACCCTTTGTGGCAAGATAGAGCCGACTCTTCCAATTACCAAAATTAGGAAACGTTACAATACCTTTGGTTCCAATTCGGAGCATTTCGTCAACCAACAGATCTGGTTTATGTAAAGCTTGCAGCGTTTGTGTAAGAAGTACAGTATCGAAGCTATCTGATTGGAAATTTCCAAGGCCCTTATCAAGGTTCTGCTCGATGACCCTTACTCCTTTTTCGATGCAGTTTTGAATGTTCTTCTCGTTAATTTCAAGGCCAATTCCTCTCGCATTTTTTGATGTTTTTAAATACTTCAAGAGAGTCCCGCCACCACAACCCAGGTCAAGAACTCGGCTTCCCGGTTCAATCCAACTCTGAATTAAATCCAAATCAGGACGCATTTGTCGTGATCTCATTATAAATACGATTTAAATAAGATTTGAGCGCCGCGACATAGCGAGGTATTGGAAGTAGAAAAGCATCATGCCCTTGATCCGCTTCAATTTCTAGGTAGGTGACTTCCTTATTTGTTTTCAGTAAATCTTCAACTATTTCACGCGAACGCTCGGGAGGGAACCGCCAGTCAGTGCTAAAAGATATGAGCAAAAAATCGCAGTTGCTTTCTGAAAATCCTCGGCTTAAATCGCCGCCATAATCAACCGAGGGGTCAAAATAATCGAGTGCTTTTGTCATTAATAAATAAGTATTCGCATCAAAATTTTCCGAAAAGCGTTCTCCTTGGTAATGCAAATAACTCTCTACTTGAAAATCAACATTAAATCCAAAGCTCAGTTTCCCCGATCGCAAGTCGCGACCAAAATTGTTTCCTTCCTTTTCGAAATCCATGACCGTTTTACCAAACTTTAAGCGCATGGCATTGTCTGAAAGATAGGTGATGTGACCAACCATCCTCGCCAGCGTAAGACCCTTTTTGGGCGATGTATTCTTTTCCAAATAGCGGCCCTCGAAAAAATTTGGATCGCTAGTAATCGATTGTCGCGCGACTTCGTTAAATGCAATATTCTGAGCAGAGAGTTTTGGAGCGCCTGCTATACAGATAGCGCTGTGTAATTTTTCCGAATAACTGATAGCCCACTGTATGGCCTGCATTCCGCCCAGACTGCCTCCGATGACGGCAGCCCATTTGGGGATCTCGAGTCTCTTCATTAATATAAACTGAGTATTTACCCAATCTTTTACCGTTACTACCGGGAAGTCGGGACCATAATATTTACCCGTTTCGGGATTAGTTGAGGTTGGGCCGGTGCTGCCGCTGCAACCTCCTATGTTATTGAGGCTCACCACAAAAAAAAGATCGGTGTCTATCGCTTTCCCAGGACCAATGCAGGCATCCCACCAGCCAGCTTTTCTGTCATTTGCGGCATGATATCCAGCGGCATGATGGTCTCCGCTTAGAGCATGGCAAACTAGCACCGCATTTGATTTATTGACGTTGAGCTCACCATAAGTTTCAACGATCAAATCAAAGAAAGGTAATTGTCTCCCGCTTGCTAACTCCAACGGATTATCAAAGTGAAATTCTTTGGGCTTTATGATACCGACGGAATCACTTGGAACTGAATTAATCATATGTGATTGCTACAAATTTTATATTTAATATACGATATTTTTATGCTTGCCGGAGCATACTAGAGGCCGATCACGACTAAAGCAATTTGATTCGTAACACCGAATGAATTATATATAATATCTCTAATCAAACCGATGAAAAGAAATATAAAGATGGGAGAAAAGTCTATACTACCCATAGGGGGTATTATTTTTCTCACAGGGGCCATTATGGGCTCGGTAATCTGCACTACTAATTGCAAGATTGGATGCGGATTCATATTGCCAGAGAACATCATCACAAAAGACATCACAATCGACCCAATTAGTGCATAGTAATAAGCGGTAACGATAAAATGGAGAACGCCCAAGAAACCCCACGTTATGACAAAATTAATCGAAGGAATAGCACCTCCATATAAAGTTATTAAACACACGATCGCAATACACTCAATGCAAAAAGCAAGCGCGAGGGTCGAGAAATCAATTCCTTTATAACCTGGTATAAAATTGCGAAATACCTTGATCATGGGATCGGTTATCTTAAAAACTGATTGGGAGATAGGGTTATAAAAATCTGCGCGAGCTAATTGTAAAAGAAAACGCAAAACGATGAAGAATAAATAAATGCCAACGACCGTGCTAAAGATTAGTGCAGCTGAATTTCCAATTACTTCCATTACGTGTACTCGCTAGTTACTTGACTCTTTTGCTAGTTCTACAGATCGATTTCTTGCCGCTGCAATTGCTTTATGAATAAGATTTTTAAAATCGTGAGATTCAAATACGCGTATTGCATGTTGAGTCGTTCCACCCGGCGATGTCACTTTTTTTCTTAATTCTGCTGCGCTATCTTCACCATTGTTTGCGAGCTCAGCTGCGCCAACCGCCGTACTATAAATTAAAGATCTTGCCAGTTCTTTACTTAAACCAAGTTCTTGTGCCGCTCCTTCCATTGCTTCCATAAAAAGGAAAAAATACGCGGGCCCGCTACCAGAGACTGCTGTTACGATATCAATATCTGATTCGCTTTCCACCCAAACGCTAATGCCCACCGTCCCTATGATTTCTTGTGTCAATGTTCTCTGATTTTCTCTTACATGCCTATTGCCAAACATGCCTGTTGCCCCTTTGCCAATCAGTGCCGGAGTATTGGGCATACATCTTACAATAGCCCTACCGTTACCTAGCCATTTCTCCAGCTGAGTCAGTGTGGTGCCGGCCGCGATCGAAATAACAAGCTTGGAAGGATCTGAGAGATCTAGATCTAAGCATACCGATTTCATTATTTGAGGTTTAATAGCCAGAACGATTACGTCCGCGCGATCGATAGTTTCCTGATTTGACATAGTCTCTATTTTTGTCTCTTTTTTCAGAGACTCGAGCTTTACCGGATCGATATCAGAAGCAAGAATTGTGGAAGGGGGCTTTCCCTTTGTCAGCAAGCCTCTAATCAAACTATTAGCCATATTGCCGGCACCAATGAAGCCAATAATGGTACTATCTAGGGTAAGTCTCACGAGCTTGCCTTTTTGATTCTATCCTGTATTTGCCATTATTCTATCTCATTCAAGTCTGGGTGGATAATCAGAATTTATGCTCTTGGTCCAAAAACCGCGGTACCCAATCGAATCATCGTAGAGCCTTCGGCAATTGCAGCTTTAAAGTCTCCACTCATGCCCATTGACAAAGTATCCATACCCGGGAATTTCTTCTGTAACTCTAAGAACTTGTTTTTTAGTTCCGCAAAGTTAGCTCTTTGTTTCTCGAAATCCAATTCTGGAGTCGGAATTGACATAACTCCCCGCAATTCTAGATTAGCGAGGTTGTTTACGGTGAGGCATAGCTCCTCTGCTTTTTCTAAAGAAATACCAGATTTCGAGTCTTCATTAGAAAGATTGATTTGCACGCAAACTTTAAGCGGGGTGCGATGTTCTTGGCGATGTTCATTCAGCTTGGTGGCAATCTTTTCCCGATCAATACTCTGTACCCAATCAAAATTAGTCGCAATCTTTAGAGTTTTGTTTGACTGAATTGGCCCAATAAAATGCCAGATAAGACCAAGACTTTTCAAAGAGTCTATTTTTTTACATGCTTCTTGCAGGTAGTTTTCTCCAAAATTAATGACTCCATTCTTCGCAGCTTCGCGAATACTGTCTGCTGAATGCTTCTTGCTGACGGCTAGTAGATTAACGCTACCAATTGGACGGCTATATTTAGCCTCGTATTCTTGGATCTTCGCTTTTGAGTATGTAATGCTATTTTTTATTCGTGTCATGTTAAATTATTTGTGGCGATTGGATTAGATAATTCTTACAACCGTGCTTCGCCTTAAATTTGCCTCTTACGATATATTATGGCTAAATCTGCTGAAAACTTTGGCATTATGCTGAGGATTTTTCCTTGTAACCATTAAACCAGTTTTCAAGAATAATCTGAGCTGCAATATCATCGATCTCTAAAGTTTTTTTAACGCCGCTATTGTTGTCGTTAATTTTTTCGATTGCGGCCTTTGAGGATAAGCGCTCATCCATACCAAATGTGGGCAGGTTGAATCGGCCATTTAGTCTGTTCGCAAATTTTATAGCCCGCGGAAGGAATTTGCTATCCGTTCCGTCTACATGGTAAGGCATTCCTACGATGAAAAGATCTGGCTGCCACTCCTCGATAAGCTTTTTTATTGAGTTCCAGTTTGGGACTCCATCTATTGCTTTAAGTATCGTAATTGGTAGCGCCGTTGCAGAGACACTTTGGCCGAACGCTACCCCAATTCTCTGTGTGCCGTAATCAAAAGATAACGCCGAAACTGGAATAGAACAATCATCAGGGAAAGTATTAATCGCCATGAAATATCACTAAACCATTAGGAATGCCCGATTTCAGGCGATATCTTTTGAAGATCAATGCCGAGAATGGCTGCGGCTTCAATTGCTTTAGAGGAATGGTTATCTGAAAAAATAAGTTCTGGATTCGCCGGAACCGTGAGCCACGCATTTGCACTTATCTCTTCTTCAAGTTGCCCAGGGCTCCACCCTGCGCACCCGAGAGCTATTAGATAATTTTCAGGACCAGAGCCATTTGCGATATCTTTTAAGATGTTTTTGGAGGTACAGATCGTTAGTTCAGGTGTGACTGATATTGACGATTCCCAACAAGTACCTGAATCATGTATTATAAAGCCCTTATCTTTTTCTACCGGTCCCCCCGCAAGTAATTGTTTTTTTTTGGCGATATCTTTGCTGATATCGTAGATTATTCCTAATTCTTCAAAAATATCGGCAACACTGGCTTTTAAGGGTTTGTTTATGACTATCCCAAGAGCGCCATCCTCGTTATGCTTCCAAAGGTAGGTCATACTTCTTTCAAAGTATGACCCTGAGAGTTGTGGCATTGCGATAAGGAATTGATTTTCTAAGTAGCCATTGAGCTTTGGTTTTGGCATAGATGAATTCGAATTATTAGTAAGGATTTAGAGATATAGTCCCATTGCAGGGTTTCCTTCCTTGAGCACTATATCAGTTTTTAAATGAATTTCCTCTTGTAAGCATATAAGGCCACTAGATTAGTGACCAACATAATCGCGTTAGATAGCACATGAACTCAAGGCTTACGAAGTGCGTTAATCTCTCATAAATATCATTTGACAATATAACAAACTCAGATTATTCGTGCATTAATCTTTAGAGCTGAAAATATAGCTAATTCCTATTTGCATGCTTGGATACTAGTAATGGGGTTTGTCCTCTTCTATGCGCTTAGTTCGTTTTCTACGTAATCTAACAACTTTCCTGGAATACCTATATTTTTCTCTCTTTCTATTTCTCTAACGCAAGTTGGGCTGGTTACATTAATTTCTGTTAGATAGTCGCCAATCACATCAAGTCCGACAAATATTAATCCTTTTTTCCTAAGGATTGGACCGACTTGCTGGCAAATCCAATGGTCTCTATCGCTCAGTTTTTGAACTACTCCGTTGCCTCCTGCGGCAAGATTGCCCCTTGTCTCGCCTATGGAAGGGACGCGTGCCAGGGCATACTCTACTGGAACGCCGTTTATAAGTATTATGCGTTTATCTCCATTTTTAATGGCTGGAATATATTTCTGTGCCATTATCTTGCGCTGGCCGTTATCTGTAAGGGTTTCGATAATAACGCTCAGGTTTGGGTCATCAATTTTAGCTCTAAAAATGGAAGTGCCCCCCATGCCATCGAGGGGCTTGTATATTACGTCTTCATGGATTTTGTGAAATGCTCTCAATTTTTCGGGAGAACTTGCTACCAAGACCGGGGGACAGCACTGCGAAAATTGGGTGGCAAATAGCTTTTCATTGCAGTCGCGAAGACTTTGCGGGTCGTTTAAGATGAGTGCGCCTCCGGTTTTTGCTTCTTCTAACAGGTATGTTGAGTAAATGTAGTCAAGATCGAACGGAGGGTCTTTTCTCATTAAAATTACGTCTAGCTCCGATAAGGTTTGATCGGCAACTGCACCAAATTCGAACCAATCAGCAGCATCATCCTTGACTGATAAGGATCGCATTTTGGCTTTTGGACAACCTTGATCTGAGTATAAATCCGTTTGTAGCATGTAGAAAATATCCCATCCACGGTCCTGCGCCTCTAACAATATCGCTAATGTGGTGTCTTTTTTGACGGTGATATTTTCGATTGGGTCCATCACCACTCCAAGTTTTACGGTCATTTGTCACACCTAAATTAAGTCTATAATCTTTACTTGAGAATAAGCCACGAGAGCTTCTGGCCGGATAATATCTCACTTTAGTATTATTATCGATGTTAATGGTTGTAAGCTTCGGTTCTTAAACAAGTTTTTTGCTTTCGCACATTCCGCTTATAATGTGCTATTTAATAGCGAGGGCACTATGGTGCAAAAGTTCGGATATTTCTGGGGAATCAGTGGAGTTTTGCTAATTTTACTGTTCGCCATATACCGGTTGTCGCCTATGGCACTCGCCTTATTTGACATCCCATTAGAATTTCTGCATTGGGTGTCATTAATATTTAGTATTATTTACATGGCTTATGCTGAAGGTTACAAAGGGTTTCATTTGAGCTTCGCTCCTCGAGTAGTGACGCGGGCGCAGTATTTAACTCAAAACCCTAAGTTTATACATATAGTATTAGCTCCTTTATTTTGTATGGGCTACATTCATTCCACTAGGAGAAGGCAGTTAATCTCATTTGGATTAGCGATAATGATTATTGGATTTGTATTTTTAGTCAGGCTTTTGCCTCAGCCATGGCGAGGCATTCTAGATACTGGGGTAGTGGTTGGCTTAACGATGGGATGTGCGTCCATTTTATATTTTATTTATTTAGCAACCCATAACCTCGACGAAATTACTGTTTCTGCGGATATTCCCGATTATGATAATAAGCTCGAATCAAACTGAATAGATCGGATAAATTTTTACTCTTATATTATGAGCATGGACCTACAAAAACACAGCTGCGCTATTGTGGTAACTTTCAAACCAGATATCACCGCCTTATTAAAGCTGCTTGCGCAATTAAATAAAGAAACTGAATTCGTTGTAATTGACAATGGATCGCCTAATATAAAAAAGCTTATAAAGTCGATCTCTGTTTATAAGAGTTGCAAGGATGTTATCTGTCTGGAAGAAAATGAGGGTTTAGCAAAGGCTTTAAATATTGGAATAGATTGGGCTCTAACTAATGGTGCTAAATTTGCGTTCTTATTTGATCAGGATAGTAGCCTATGCGATTTGTTTGTTAGCAGGATGACTAATGCGTACCTTGATGCGTATCAGAAAACCAATAAAGGATTAGCAGCAGTTGGTCCAAGAATTATTAATCCGCAAACGATGCACCAAACACGCTTTAAAGTATTCAATAGCCTATTCTTTCGGGCTGACCGTACTTTTTTAGAAAGCTCAACCCTTTATATTGCAGATTTTCTGATTACTTCCGGGACGATGTTAAATCTTGACTGCATCAAAGAAGTTGGATTCATGAAGGAAAGCTACTTTATTGATAATGTTGATTTAGAATGGTGTTTTAGAGCAAAGTCAAAAGGCTATGATTTGATTGGAACCGACCAGGCGGTTTTATACCACGCAATAGGCGAAAGGAGTAAAAGCCTTTTAGTCCGTCGCGGAATTATGGCCCAGCATAACCCTGCGCGCACATATTATTCGTCTAGAAACAGGGTTCACCTTTATAGGGCAGATTATTCTCCGATTGGCTGGAAAATCCGTGATTTGGTAAGATTTACCCTCAAGTCCTTGTGGCTGCTTATTGCGTCAAGAGAAAGAAAAATATACTTGCGTTATATAAGTTCGGGAATCAGAGACGCGAGCACTTTAAATTAGATGACTAATTATCCTAAAATCGCAATTCTTCTATCGACTTATAATGGGGAAAAGTTTCTGCCAGAACAGCTAGACTCATTGTTAGAGCAAACTTACTCGAATTTAGTTATCGTTCTGAGAGATGACAATTCTGATGATGATACGAGTCTTATCCTTGACGACTACTCGATGCGTTATAAGGAAAGGATTCATCGAATTTATGGAGATAAGTACAATCTTGGTCCTTCAAGGAGTTTTTCTTCTTTGATTGAATATGTGTTGCGAGAAAAAGAGCTATTAGGCCTTGCCAGCGCCTATATGATGCTGTGTGACCAAGATGATATTTGGTTTCCAGAAAAAGTTGAAATACAAGTGCAACAAATGTTGATTGCTGAAAGACGAATTCCGACGCGACCTATTCTTATCCATTCTGACTTACATGTTGTATCTGCAACAAATCAATTAATCGCAGAATCATTTATCAAATACCAAGGCCTAGAGATCAATCGTAATGAATTTACCAATATGGTAATAAGTAATTTGGTAACCGGGTGTACAGCGCTCATTAATGAAAAATTAGCAAAGAATGCAATACCAATCCCTGAAAAAGCAATAATGCACGATTGGTGGTTAGCTCTAGTAGCATCCGCTGCGGGTGAAGTTATATTTCTGAAAACACCTTTGGTCTATTACCGGCAGCATGGACGCAACACTATTGGCGCAAGAAAATTTACTAAAGGTTCTATAAGCTCACGGTCTCTCTGGCAACGTCTCCTAAAGACGGAGCCTAATCAACACCTTTTTGAGGTCGCGGCACAAGCTCGAGAATTTAGAAAAGTTCACGGACCGGAGCTGAACTTAAGAAAAAATTTCAGTCTTTTGGTATCCACCTTTATGTCTGTCAATATCGGTCCTTTACAGAGGTTGATCTACCGTATTGCCCGTGCACTTTAGCTAACTAGCAATTTTAACGTTTTCTTAAACGTGAAATCAGAGCAGTCTTTATAAACTGCCTCTAGTCCGCCTTCCCTGATTTTCGCCCATGTCCTAGATTCTTTGTACAATCGAACGCATTGCTGCGCAAATTCTGCTGCATTAGTTCCTACTAGGATCTCTTCTCCGTTTTTCCATCGGAGTTGTTTCGATAGCAGTTCAGTCGTCACGCTGGGAATTCCAGCGGACGCCGCTTCGTGAATTTTGTGGGGTATGCCGGCCGCAAAGCGGGTCGGCGCGATAAATACTCGGCAGTTATTATATATTTCATTTATTGATTCAAGCCTTCCTTTGAAGACGACATTTCTTTTATTAATAGTAAAAAGAGATGCGGCACCAAGTTCGCCAACAACGTAAAGATTAATCGACGGAATCTGAATTTCAATTAGCGGTAATACATTAACGACAAACCATAAAAGAGAGTCCACGTTAGGCGAGCCTTCGTCTCGAAGCGCTCCAACAAATAATAATCCTTCACGTTCCCTAAATGTGTTCTCTCCTGGGTTGGGTTCAACAGCATGACCAAGAACGTGAACATTTTCAATGCCGTTTGCTTGGTAAATTCCGGCTTCTTGCTTTGAAACTGCTATTACAGAGTTTGCTATTCGAGCATGGTTAATTTCTTCTTCGACCAACTCTTTTTCTTCCGATTCTGTTAAAGATTGGTTCTGCAACTTCATCCTCATGATTTCACGGTTGGCAGTCAACGCTTCCGCGTCATAAATTATATTTTCTCTTGTTATTAGTCGGTCGCTTTTTTCTATAACACTTTTAAAGAATGCCATATTATGGGCACGACTAATTATGATGTGGCTAAAGTAACCTTTTCGATCCTTTAGAAAATCCTCCAGCCCCGCCCTGCCTTCATTGAGGATAATTTCGATGTTATTATTCAGGGTTCTATAAGCGGCATGCCAATCGTCGATAGGAAATTGTAATGGATAAAAAGTTACATTCAGCTTAAATTTTGAGAGTGTATTCAAGAGGTGTGCTGAACGAGGATAACCAGAGCCAAGGCTGATGTGAGGCACGCGGTCATCTATGAAAAGAACGTTGGTAAAATTATTTGATGTTCTGGCAGATAATAGATTTTGCGGATCCGCTTGGTACTTCTCGGATAGCCAGTCTTTATGTTTTTCACGTAATATTTCTCGATTTTTCTCCTGTAATACTGAGGCTTCTTTATACCCCTCAGAGCTCCCGAACTCATAATGTGTTATCCGCACACTTGGATCATATATGATTTTTAGCCCTTTTTTTTGTAGTCGAATGCAGAAATCGGTTTCTTCGTAGTACGCTGGGGAATAATCCAGATCAAAGCCCGAAAGATCGATAAATTGAGTTTTGCGAAATAATAAAAAAGCTCCGGAGCAATAATCAACTTCTCTTTTAAACATAAACGCTGGCGCACAAGGGTCCTGCCCGCGTCCATAGCCTTGGGTCGATCCATCTCTCCAGATAATGCTGCCGGCTTCTTGGAGTGTCCCGTCAATAAGTTTAATTTTGCCCCCGACCGCCCCAATGTCGTCCTTTTCGCTCATGCTCTTTAGGGCGTTAGATAATGTGTCTTTTTCGATTAGCGCATCATTATTCAATAATAAAATAAACTTCCCCCGAGCTGCTTCAGCGCCTTGATTAACGGCTTTTATGAATCCGAGATTCATTTGGTTCCGGATGATTTTTGCATTTCTAATGCGGTCAAGAAGCGCGTCAGTCTCCTTGTCAGACGCGTTATCAATAATTATTAGCTCGTGCGAGACCTCCGCTTTCGTTAATATCGACTGCAGGCACAGAAGTCCTAAGTGCGGTTGGTTATAAAAGACTATGACTATAGAGACTTTTGGAAATTTTGATTGAGTAAAGACAAGATTACGATCAGAGCTTAAGAATAACGATAGTTCTTCCTTCGCTTTATTGCTGTAAATTATCTTGGGATCTATGGCTTTGCGTGGGTTGGCGCTAACTTTATTGTCCATTATTAGTTGGGGTTTTTGCTGGCTGTCCATGCTGAAATTTTGTTCCTTGATCAAGAGTTTTGTCTCGATAGTAGGAATTAATTTCTTAACGAACGCTTTTAAGAATCTTCCAGTTCGTCTTAAAGGGCCAAGCAAACGCCAAGTTCTTGATCTAATAACTGCTTCATATGCGTGCTCAAGTTGGTTCACATGCAGTTGTAGATGTTTTTCAACGTCAATTTTCTGCGTTAAATTACTTTCAATTGCTTTGGTGTATTTATCTTTTTCGTCAATTATCTTAGACGCACTATCTAACCTTCTTTTTAACTTTAAATTTCTTGTTTCAAGTTCTGTAGTTTTTTCATTAATCGCTGTGATTTCGTCACTCAGTTTTGCTGTTTTTATAAGCTCCTTTTTGAAACGGGTTTTAAGTTGTTGTAAATCTTTAGAAAGGTGATGCTTTAAGATGTTGCCAAGAAGCAAATTAATCTGGTTACCATTCCATTTTTTGCGCCATTTGTCATAAATATGGGCTCGTGCTTTACCGAACTTACTATTAGGATTAAAACGGATGGCGTCATCTTTAATGTCTGTACCAGAGTCACCCCCGACCCTATAAAATGCAGTGATATTGTGTATATGTTTAAAATCCGTGTGTCGAGAAAGCTGAAGCCAGAAGTCCCAATCTTCATAGATTTCGAATGTGTTATCGAATCGACAACCTTGCTTAACTAAGTTTTTTTCAAATAATACAGCATGAATAGGGATATAGTTGTCCCGCATTAAAAGGTAAGGATCAAATTCTGTGTCAAAAACATGGGGTAACGGCAATCCTTCGTGAGTCATTTTTTGGGTGCTAGCGTAGGCTGCTTTTACGTCCACATTTGTTTTAAGAGCGGTCACTAGATTTTGGACATGATCACTAGAAATCCAATCGTCATCATCAAGGAACATTATGTAATCGCCGTTAGCGGCGTCAAGGCCACTGTTGGCGGCTTCAGCCCTTGATAACAAGTTTCCAGGGCTAAGCACTATTATGCTTGCTTGGCCGACATTAGCTCTACTAAGGTCTGCTTTGGAAGCATTAACCACTATAATTTCTATAGCCGGATAAGATTGATTCAGCGCTGATTCCAGTGCTTGCTTTAGTTCGGGGCGGCCTATCGTTCGGCAAATAATGGAAACTAGATTCATAGGACTAGCAAATTGTTCAATCGACATGACCTAGAGCATACTGCTTTATAGCGCTTTCGTTAAGAGTGAAATTTAGGAACGCGTTGCAGACAGCAGAGAGGTCATTACAGCACCGACAACATTTCCTATGAAATCTAGGAAAAGAGTGTCCAAATGTATATTGAAATAATTTCTGGTTTGGTTGCCGAATGCGATAAGACCAAGTATCTCGCCGTTATTAACGACTGGACAAATGGCGGTAGAGTGGATTTGTTCCCGAGAAATTGCGAATAGATAGGATATTTGTTCTGGGCTCAGCGGCCCGCAATGAGTGCGTCTTAACCGAAATACGTCGCTAAAATCGCTTTTAAGCTTGGCTAATGACTCAGTTCTGACAGAAGATGGAGCGCTTAGATTTGCTTGCTTCAGTAAAATTACTTCGCAAGTGTCGATATTTTCATGACTAGAGAATTGATCTTGTGTAACGGCGACGATTTCAGGAATATTTTGAGCTTTCAATAACGCCAATACCAGGCTTTTCGTAGTATCAAATAATTGATCATTTTTTCCTGCGTTTTGAAGTAAGTCGTTTAGTTTCTCTCTTGCATCTTGCCCCCGATGCCTTAACACAGATACTTGTTTCTCTAATAAAGAGATCGCTTGCCCGCTCTCATGGGGGAAAGATAAGTCTGAAAGGAGTTCTTCTTGCTTGTGGAAGAAATCCTTGTTAGAGCGAAGATATTGAGCAACTTGCTCGCTCGTCAATTCACTTTCAGCAGAACACTTTATAGATTCTGCGGCCGAAGAATTCTTATTCATAACTCGATTGTCCCTTCGTAAACTATTTTTGTCGGGCCCGTCATCAGAACGGACATTCCCTTCTCCCACTCTATTTCTAACTCTCCACCGGTGAGGATGACTTTGACCTTAGTGTCCAATCTATGTAGCAGCCTACCTGCAATGACAGCAGCACATGCTCCGGTGCCGCAGGCTAGCGTTTCTCCCGCACCCCGCTCAAATACTCGCAAACCCACTTCATTTCCGGAATGTATTTCCGCAAACCCCACATTTACACCGTTAGGGAAGTCGGAATGGGCTCCTAATGCCTCTCCAATAACTTTTACGGCAGTATTCGCCAGGTCTTCAACAAAAATTACCGCGTGAGGATTGCCAATAGACAAGGGAATAAACTCTAATTCTCGTGTGACTCCCTCGATTTCAACTTCTCTCCTATAAAGAATTTTCTCTGTTTCTGCTCTGAACGGAATATTTCTTGGATTGAATTCAGGAATCCCCATGTCAACGCTAACATTGCCATTCTTGTTAATTTTTAGAGATAGCGTGCGGTTCATGGTCTTTACTCTAATTGGATTGCGATCTGATAAGTTCTTCTCACGAATATAAGTTGCGAAACAACGAGCGCCATTGCCGCAATGTTCTACTTCCGATCCGTCAGTGTTAAAAATTCGATAGTGGAAATCTACTTCAGCCGAACTGGCTGTTTCGATCTGAAGGAGTTGATCAAATCCTATACCAAAATTACGATCGGCGAGGCCGCAAATTTGTTCCGGGGAAAGCTTGACCTTTCTCTCCGTGAGATCTAAAACGACGAAATCGTTACCGAGCCCATGCATTTTTGTAAATGGAATTTTCATGAATCTGCTATTCTTCGCTAGGCAATAGATGTTCGTTTCGGTACAGGTCTGAAACAGTTTCTCTGTCTCTCACGAGGTGAGTGTTATACCCCTCGACCATTAGTTCGGGAGCTCTAGGGCGTGAGTTATAATTAGAGCTCATAACAAACCCATAAGCACCAGCAGAGCGGACTGCAAGCAAGTCGCCAGATTTAACATCCAACTGACGGTCTTTGCCAAGGAAGTCGGCTGACTCGCATATTGGGCCAACGATGTCGTATCTTTTTAGCTCTGTATTGGTTGATCGCTTCACTGGGATTATATCCTGCCAGGCGCTATATAGCGCGGGACGAATTAGATCATTCATCGCCCCATCAACTATCGCGAAGCTTTTGGTATTATTACTTTTGAGATATTCAATACGCGTAACAAAAATTCCAGCATTTGCGGCTATTGATCGTCCAGGCTCGATTACTATTTTTAAATTTCGATCAGCGAATTTCTCTCTAACGGAATTTATTAAATCTGAGGGCTCTGGGGGTTCCTCTTGGTCATACTTGATTCCTAATCCCCCGCCTATATCTACGTGAGAAAGGCTGATGCCTTCAGTTTTTAGCTGATCAAGTAATACGAATAAACAATCTATTGAGTTTAAAAAAGGCTTGATGCTTGTGAGTT
Organism: Gammaproteobacteria bacterium; assembly: GCA_029245905.1. Classification (GTDB taxonomy): domain Bacteria; phylum Pseudomonadota; class Gammaproteobacteria; order Pseudomonadales; family Pseudohongiellaceae; genus UBA9145. The sequence goes on along the minus strand of JAQWOJ010000106.1, from coordinate 37,637 downwards.
GCGAACCTATATGAGCGTCAATACCAATAATGTGTACTCCTGTCATATCTGCGGCTTGCTTGTATAAACTTAACGCAGAAGCGATAGGGACGCCAAATTTGTTTTCTTTTAGTCCAGTAGATATATATGGATGAGTTTCAGCGTCTACGTCAGGGTTAACTCTTATAGATATAGGTGCAATCTGATTTTGAGTTTTCGCAACTTCGTTAATTCGGTGAAGTTCTGCCTCGGATTCGATATTGAAACAGTGGATTTTAGCTTCTAGCCCACTAATTATTTCATCTTTTGTTTTCCCTAGTCCTGAAAAGATAACTTTCTGAGGATTTCCGCCTGCCGCTAGCACTCTATCTAATTCCCCGCCGGAAACTATGTCAAAACCTGCGCCTAATTTGGATAAAACATTTAAAACGGCGAGATTCGAGTTGGCCTTGACTGCATAACAAATCAAACTGGGATGGCCGTTGAAAGCCTTTTCATAAGCCTTATATTGCTCCTCTATAGCCGCTTTCGAATAAATAAAACAAGGTGTACCAAATTGTTTTGCTAAAGAAGCCACCGATACTTCTTCCGCAAATAATTGACCATCTTGATAGTTAAAATAGCCCATGAGCTAGGTAAACCTATAGGTTGATAATCTTTTTAGGTGGGCGAAATTTTCATAAATGCGGTTAAATCGGTTTGCTCAGGGCGAGTTAGGCCGCCTTTTTGGCCACATTGAGTAACTAATGCAACCGTCATTAAGATAAAAGTTAAAAATAGAATTTCTTTCATATTGTTAGGATAATTTCTGATCGATTAATCCTAATTATACAGTTGAGATTTGCATAAACCCACCCTATTTAATAGCCCTTTTAAGTCCAAAAGCACTAACTTTCCAATTTGAACGGCTTCAAGATAAGCGTACTGTCTTGAAAATTGTCCACAGTGAGAATATATTTCCCTCCCGGTACGCAGGATTAAGGGGAAAGGGGCATAGGCGTTTACGCGAGGCTTATTTCCGGTCACATAATTGACATGATGTCAGAAAGGTAAGCAGTTACATGATAAAGATAAAAAATTTGACGAAAAAATTTGATCAGTTTAAAGCTGTAAGCGATCTAAATTTTGAGGTGTCAGAGGGGGAAGTGTTGGGCTTTCTCGGACCGAATGGTGCAGGTAAATCCACGACTATGAAGTTAATAACTGGCTTCCTGTCTCCCTCAGCAGGCACGGTAGAAATCGACGGGTACGATATTATCGAAGATCCGATAAAGGCAAAGGCGCTAACAGGCTATCTACCAGAGGGTGCTCCTTGTTATGAGGACATGTCCGTTTTGGAGTTTTTGAGCTTTATAGCTGAAATTCGCGGCTTCCGAAACGAAGACGCGGTTGCGCGTGTTCAAAATGTGCTTGACCTCGTCGACCTTCAAACCGTGTGTCAGCAATCTATTGATACTCTATCTAAAGGCTTTAAACGAAGAGTTGGCCTAGCGCAGGCAATCATTCATGACCCGAAGGTTTTGATTCTTGATGAACCTACCGATGGCTTAGACCCCAATCAAAAGCATCATGTTAGAGAGTTAATAAAGAATTTGGCAAAAGATAAGATTGTGATTATCTCGACTCATATTCTAGAAGAAGTTACTGCCGTATGCAGTCGAGCGATCATAATCAATTCCGGAGAAATAGTTGCTGATGGAACGCCAAATGAGTTGGAGGCAAGATCAAAATACCATCATGCAGTAGTGGTGAGTTTTTCTGAATCTTATAATCCTCAGAGCGATTTATCTGAATTATCCGAACTCGTTGTGGTTGAAGAAAATGGGAATGCATCGTTTACGATTTTATCAAGCAACAAGTCGCCGATATTCAATAGAATTTCAGAAATCGCCCAGATCAAAAATTGGCCTATATCAGAGATGCATGTGAATCGAGGCCAATTGGAAGATGTTTTTCGCGTAGTTACGAGTCAAATGAGGGAGGGCGATTGATGAATAATCTGAGCATAATATTTCGCAGAGAATTGCTAAGTTATTTTGCGACTCCGTTGGCCTATATCTTTATCGTTATTTTTCTTATAACCAACGGAGTCTTTACTTTTGATCTGGGAGGTTTTTACTTGCGAGGCCAAGCCGATCTATTACCATTTTTTAGTTTCCACCCTTGGTTGTATTTATTTATGGTGCCGGCCATCGCTATGGCGCTTTGGGCTGATGAGAGAAAAACTGGGACAATCGAGTTGTTGTTGACGTTGCCTATTAAATTATCTGAAGCGGTGTTGGGAAAATTTCTAGCAGCATGGGTGCTAATTGGAATTGCTCTCGTTCTAACTTTCCCCATTTGGATTACCGTAAATTACCTAGGTGATCCCGATAACGGCATAATCTTTGCTGCTTATTTAGGGAGCTGGTTTATGGCGGGAGGCTTTCTTGCGATTGGATCTTGTATGTCGGCTTGCACAAAAAATGCAGTCATAGCCTTTATCCTTACCGTTTCCTTATGCTTTACATTTGTAATCATGGGGTCTCCAATTCTTTTAAATATTTTTCCTGAGTGGGTACCTCAGTATTTAGTGGATGCGTTTTCGACACTTGGGTTTTTGCCGCATTTTGATTCGATCTCGAAAGGAGTTTTGGATATCCGAGATTTTTTGTATTTTACTATTTTCATTACAGCCTGGCTCTTAGCTAGCGCTGTAGTGATTGAAATTAAGAAAGCAAATTAGTGGAGAATTTTGATGGATAGGAAATCACTTTATTCCTCTTTTGGATTATCAGGAATCGGGATAACTTTACTGACTGGAGTTTTGGTTATTAGTTTTTTGCCCGGCTTTCGAATAGATTTGACCGAGGATAAGCTATATTCGCTTTCCGATGGAACTAGGAACATTGTTGGGAGTTTGGACGAACCGATAGAGCTTTTGTTTTTCTACTCAGTCTCGGCGACAGAAGACATTCCGCAAATCCGCAGTTATGGAAATCGTGTTCAAGAGCTATTGAGAGAGATCGTAATAGCCAGCAATGGCAACCTACGTCTTAGAGTTATAGACCCTGAGCCGTTTTCAGAAGATGAAGATCTAGCAACCCAATATGGCATTAGGGCCGTCCCGGTTACGCAAGGTGGTGAAGGGGTTTATTTTGGATTAGTTGCTGCCCAAGAAAATGATCAGATTCCTGAAAGCCTGAGGCCTATAGAAGCTATCCCTTTAATCCGGCCAGATCAAGAAGAGTTTCTAGAATATGAGGTAATGAAATTAATTAGCCAAGTTAACAACCCGGAGAGAGTGGTAGTAGGGTTACTTACTGAACTTGATATCGACGGTGGATTTGATCCAATGAGTGGTCAGAGCACTCAGCCATGGATGATAATGGACCTTATTCGCCAACTTTATGAAGTTCGTCGGGTGGAACTAAACGGGGACTCAATTGATGCGGATATAGATGTGCTTATGATTGTGCACCCAGAAGGTCTTTCCCAACAGATTTTATATGCCGTTGATCAACACCTAATGCGGGGCGGTGAGGCCCTTGTTTTCCTTGACCCTAACGCCGACTCCATGGTGTCTCGATCGCCGGAAGGGAATTTAATTCCGGCGGGCATGAGTTCAGAATTGCCTGGTTTGCTTGAGGCATGGGGTATTAGTTTTGATAATACGAAAGTGCTAACGGATAATCAGTTAGCGCTCCGTGTCATGATGGGGCAGGGCCAAAGGCCGGTTCCGCATCTCGGTATGCTTGGGGTGCAAGGTGATTTTTTGACTCAAGGCGATATAATCACAAACCGTCTAGAAACCATTAACCTTTCCTCTGCCGGATCAATTAGTCAGTTGGACGGCTCCGACACGATTTTCGAACCGCTCATCGTTTCTTCGGCTGAAGCAATGCTTATGGATCGCACGTTCGTTGAAAGTGTTACGGATCCTTCCTTATTGTTTGATGAATTTGAATCTCAAGATGAAAGTTTTGTGATTGGGGCGAGAGTGAGCGGTGTGTTAAATAGCGCTTTTCCTAATGGTAAGCCAGAAATTGCTTTGGAGCCGAATGAATCGGCAGAGCCAGAGGATTTAGGAAACGAAGACATTGATCAAATAGTAGAGATTGAAGCATCGATAGAGCATATCGAAACTTCTGCTAGCCCAGTTACCATAGTTGCATTTGCAGATACTGATATTTTAACAGATAGATTGTGGGTACAGGTTAGTCAGTTCTTTGGTCAGCGTATTCCCCAACCTTTCGCCAACAATGGCGATATTGTAATCAACGCGTTAGATAACTTGAGTGGGGGAGCAGACCTTTCAAGTATGCGGAGTCGAGGGCGATACTCAAGGCCGTTTTCTCGAGTTTTAGACCTTCAGCGTCAAGCAGATGACCGTTTGCGTGAAGAGGAGGCAGTGTTACTTAGTCGGGTTTCAGAAACCGAAGCCTCATTAGCTGAGCTTAACTTAGACGAAGAGGGTAATCCGATAGGTCAGTTAACCCCTGAGATTGAGGCCGAAATCGATAGGTTTAACGACGAGTTGATAGAAACTAGAAGAAGCCTTAGAGAGGTGAGATTTCAGCTTACAGAGGATATTGAGCAATTGGGTACGAGGTTAAAGGCGGCAAATACTATTTTAATACCAATTTTATTGACGATCGTATTATTAGCTAGATATTACGTAAGGAGTCAGAGACGCAGACTTTCTGCTTGATTCTGTGGATGCAAGGAATTTTTGGGAGCTTCGCGCGGTAGGCTCACGGAAATATGAGTGCCCTTGGCAACCTCGCTTTTGATAGTGAGCTGGCCTCCGTGGGCTTCAGCAATCAAACGACAAAGATATAACCCTAGACCAAAGCCACCGGTATTTCGTCGACGAGAACTGTCTGCGCGATAAAAGGGCTCGCAAATTTGACTGAGATGCTCCGGTGAAATTCCTTCACCGTTATCTTTAACCTGTATAATGCCGCTTTCCCTTGTAGAGCTTACTTTAACATTAACCAAATTAGCCTCTCCGTGGCGGATCGCGTTATTCATTAAATTCGTGATTAGAAGCCTTACTCTTAGTTTGTCAATTTCAAGGTCAAAGTCGTTATCCGGAGTTTCTATTACGACTCCTCCTTCATATGAACCAAATGGCTCTACTATAGGCCTTACGAACTCGGCAAACCTAACAGTCTCAGAGACGAGGACAGAATGATCATTATTCAATCGTTCTGCTTCTAGAAGATCAGAAATCAATAAATCAATTTCATCAATATCTTCTTTAAGCTGACTCTTTTCTATGCTATCTGGCATGAACTCCAAACGCAATTTTGCTTTTGTAATTGGCGTACGGAGCTCATGACTGATTGCCAATAATAGTTGCCGTTTTGCCTCAAGCATTGACTGAAGAGAGTCAGCCATATGATTTATGCTGTCAGTGAGCTCTCCGAGCTCATCCTGAAGATTACTTCTTACTCTGTAGCTTAAGTCACCTTGCCGAATTCTCTCCGCGCCTCGTTTCAATAGGCGAACAGGGTTCAGCATCTTGTTTACCATGAGGTAGTTGAGGAATAGAATAATGGACGCGAGTGTCATAGCGATATATAGAACAAAGTAATTAAATTGTCCGTTTTCTTGCGCGCTCTGGTACATGTAGAAATCATAACCGCCGCGCACTACTCGAATTATATCTTCGCCAAGTATTGTTCTTCTTTCTGCATCAGGTGTAAGTGATTCTTCATATTCTGATAGGTCAACATCTAAACGATTCTGTGAGTTTGAGCTCCATTCCATAATAGGATTGCGGATATTTATTGTCCAATCTAATTCGGAAGCTAGGCGCATCGCGTTAGAAAGATTGGGTGGGGTTCCAATATCCTCTATTATTGATTCTACGTGGCGAGTGAAATAATCGGGAATCGCTTCTATCGTGTCATCATTACTACTGATAACTTGCAGTGAAATTAAGATAATTACGAGAAAAAGAACTACGGTAGTTCCAAATATTGCCATCAACCTAAAAAAAAGAGATCTACGAACATTTTTAATTAGGGTGCTCACAGCTGTTCGCCTACAAAGATATACCCACGACCCCAAACCGTCTTTATAAACCTAGGTGTTTTAGAAGTATCTTTTAATTTATGACGGAGCCGGCTTACTAAGGTATCAACGGCCCGCGAAAACAACTCTGCATCAATGCCGCGTAGTCGATTCATAAGTTCATCGCGAGAAAAAGTTTTGTTAGGGTATTGCATGAACAACACAAGCAGCTCATATTCCATAGTAGTTAACTCTAAGATTTCATCATCTAATTTTACTTCTCGGCGCTGGATTTCTACCTCCAATCCGACGATGGATCGAATTTCTCGGATAGTGTTGCTATCACTAGTTCGTCTAAGGATGTTATGAATGCGCGCGACTAGCTCTCTCGGTTCAAAAGGTTTCGGCAAATAATCATCTGCCCCTAATTCTAATCCCACTATGCGGTCAGTAACTTCTGCATGCGCCGTTAGCATCAATATAGGAAGCTGCCCGTACATTGTCGATTTCGCGCGTATTTCGCGGCATATCTCGAAACCGTCTTTTTCAGGTAACATAACGTCGAGAATCAATAGGGCTGGCTTAATTTTTTTTAGTAATTCAAACCCTTTCGTTGGCGTCAGCGCTACGTGCACTTTCATATCATACCGTTTTAGGTATTGGGTCAATAAATCACCCAGTTTCTCATCATCGTCGATAATTAAAATCTGTTTCATTTTCAATGCTTCATAAGAATCAAATAGGCAGGGGGGGGATTAATAGTACGAATTTGCTCTCGCGAAATCAATTATGTAGTAGTATCCCAAACAATTAAATTCGCGTTGTTTTCTATGATTTCCTTAAAAAACGTGACCCTAATGCGTGGTCGCCAGACCCTTTTAAAAGACGCTAATCTTGCGATCCACAAAGGTCAGAGAATGGGTATTATTGGTCGAAACGGGTGCGGGAAAACTAGTTTATTCAAGGCTTTGTCTGGTGACATATCATTCGAACAAGGAGAGTTTTTCCTTCCTTCAGGCCTGCGTTTGTCTGCGATGTCGCAAGAAACGCCCGGCGTTGACAGAGCGGCTATTGATTTTGTACTCGACGCCCATAAAGAATATCGAAAGTTAGAAAAACAACTTCTTGAAGCCGAAGAAAGCGGAAATGGGAGCGATCTTGCAAGAATTTATGGTGAGCTTGAGGCTATTGGAGGTTACGAGGTAAGAAATTTAGCAGAAAAATTGTTGTCAGGACTCGGATTTAATAAAAATGAGTTTAATCGTTCGATAAAAAAATTTTCTGGTGGATGGCGCGTTAGGTTAAATCTCGCTGCGGCGTTAATATGCCCCTCAGACCTGTTAATGTTAGATGAACCGACAAATCACCTAGATCTTGAGGCATCAGTTTGGCTGGAACAATGGTTGCGTCGTTACTCTGGAACGTTGTTATTAATTTCGCATGACCGTAATTTTCTTGATTCAACCATCAATCACGTCATTAGCTTCGAAAATGAGAGACTTAACATCTATACAGGTAACTACAGTGGTTATGAAAAACTGCGTGCCGAGAAGATGGCGTTGGAAGAATCTTTATTTGAAAAGCAAAAGCGTAGGCGAGAGGAAATAGAGCAGTTCGTAAGGCGTTTCCGCGTGAAAGCGTCTAAGGCAAAACAAGCGCAGTCGAGGTTAAAAGAATTAGCCAAAATGAAAGAAATTGCTCCTGCTCATATAGATTCGCCATTCAAATTCAATTTCCCATCTTCCAGCTCTCTACCCGATCATCTTTTACATATAAAGAAATTATCTATAGGTTTTGAGGAATCGTTAGTAGATGAAATTAACTTAGTAGTTACTTCGGGATCCCGGATTGGGTTGTTGGGCTTTAATGGAAGCGGTAAATCTACCTTCTTAAAAGTTTTGGCGGGACAGCTTGAAAAGCTGTCTGGAGAAATAATCAGGTCAAAAAAACTCAGGGTGGGTTATTACGCACAACATCAAGTGGACGCGCTGCAAACAGAATTAACCCCACTTAACCTTATTGTAAAAATGTCAAAAATCAGCGGATTGGAAAGGAAAGTGACAGAACAAAAAATGAAAAACTTCTTAGGAGGATTTGATTTCCACGGAGAACGGGTAAATGAAACTGTTAGTAATTTTTCTGGAGGAGAAAAAGCCAGATTAGCGCTAGCACTAATTGTTTGGTCAAGGCCAAATCTATTATTAATGGATGAGCCGACTAACCATTTGGATATTGATATGTGTCATGCGCTTGAAGTCGCACTCCAAGCTTATGAAGGGGGATTGATTATCGTTTCCCATGATAGGCATCTACTTGCAAGTACTATCGACGAGTTTTATTCGATACATGCTGGTATTTTCGCGAAATATCCTGACTCGATTCATGACTATGAGTCAGGGGTAAAGAAATTTAATGGAGGGAATACCGTTAACGTTGACTTGCCTCGACGATCGGAAATCCTTAAGCCTGATAGAAAGGCGATAAGGAAATCATCGGCTGCGAAGCGCCAGATGCTAGCGCCGCTCAAGGCCGAAGTGCGATTACTCGAAAGAGCCATTCAAGAAAAAGAAAATCAACTCGAAAAAATTAAAGAAGAGCTCCTGGGTGAGAGCCTATATCAAGCGAAGAATAAAGCCCATTTAAGCGAACTACTGAAAGCGGAGGGAAAGTTAAACATTGAGTTAAAGAAAGCAGAAACTAAATGGTTGGAAATTCAGGTAAAGTTGGATGACGTTTAGGCTACTTAAACTCACGGCATTTTGAAATATTTAATTATTTTCTGGCTTGAAAAATTTGGAATTGAACTTATTTTATACGACAAGGGTTTTGGTTTTAATGTTCTAGAGGGTTTGGATCATGAGATTTCTTGAGTTTTCTATGAGTTTTGTCTTTTTGGGTATCTCGTCTTTTTTTTGTAATTCCCAAGATCTAGATTACGCAGCATTTAAGACGAGCGATGAAGAGAACAACATTGAAATTTTCAAACGATCCAGTCCTTCGGTCGTGCATATTACTAACTCTCGTCTAGTTCGCTCGTTTTACTCCCTAAATCCTCAAGAAGTGCCCCAAGGCACTGGTACGGGCTTTATTTGGAATGAGGAAGGTTATATTGTCACGAATTTTCATGTGGTTCAGCAAGCAAATATTGTCACCGTGACGCTGCAGGATGGGACAAGTTACGAAGCGGTTCCTGTCGGCTCTGACCCAGATAAGGATTTGGCAGTCTTAAAAATTAGCGTGCCTGAATCGGAATTAAGTCCAGTAATTCTGGGAGATTCTTCTCTCTTGGAGGTCGGTAGAAAGGTTATAGCGATCGGCAATCCATTTGGCCTAGACACAACTATGACGGTTGGTGTGGTCAGTGCTCTTGGCAGAGAAATAGATTCTATTAGTCGCCGTAAAATAAGAGATGTTATTCAAACTGATGCGGCTATTAATCCGGGGAATTCTGGAGGACCTTTGTTAAATTCTTTAGGTCAATTGATAGGGGTCAATACAGCGATTTATAGTCCCAGTGGGGCTAACTCAGGCATTGGGTTTGCGATACCAGTTAATACCGTAAAGCGCATTGTTCCAGAGCTAATTACGTTCGGGCGAGTTCAAACGCCAATTCTGGGCATTACTCATATCCCACAGCCGGATTATTACAGGGAGCTTTGGGGTATCGAAGGAGTGATCGTGATGGATGTTGTCCCCGGCGCGGATCCGGCGCGGGTCGGAATGCGCGGGTTAGAAAGAGTGCAGAGAGGCCGAATTCAGCTTGGTGATGTAATTTTTGAGATAGATGGCGAATCTGTTAAGAATGAAGATGACTATGCGAATGTGTTGGAGCAACACCGCGCTGGCGATGTTGTGAGTATAAAAACGAGGCGTGATAATCGTATTATGAAATACGATATAGAGTTAAAGGCCCCTCTGACTCGATAGTTAGGGAACCTCTACCTCATTTCTAAATTAGATCGCGCGATCTCAATCGACGTTAGAACTTGATTGGGAGCTGTGCCGCCAAAGTGACTACGAGCATTCACAGAGCCCTCAAGGGTAAGAACCTTAAAAACGTCATCTTCAATCAATGGCGAAAACTCTGAAAATTTGTCAAGTGGAATTTCTGCTAAATCTATACCTTCTCGAATCGCATAAGCCACGGTTTTTCCAACGATTTCATGAGCATCACGAAACGCTAGACCCTTTTTGACTATATAGTCGGCCAGGTCTGTAGCAGTAGAAAATCCTTTTGTAGCTGATAAGCGCATGGAAATTTTATTGCATTTTATTGCCGGTATTATTTGACTGTACGCATACAAACAATCTTTGATTGTGTCAATGAGATCAAATAATGGCTCCTTATCCTCTTGGTTATCTTTATTATAATCTAGGGGCTGAGATTTCATTAAAGTAATCAATGAGACTAAATGACCAAGCACTCTTCCTGACTTTCCTCGAACAAGTTCCGGTACATCAGGATTCTTCTTCTGAGGCATAATTGATGATCCAGTGCAGTACTCGTCCGGCAATTCAATGAAGTTAAATTGTGCAGAGGTCCAAAGAACAATCTCCTCTGAAAACCGAGATAAGTGAGTCATCAACAAACTTCCTGCTGCAGCTATCTCGATAATGAAGTCTCGATCACTCACGGCATCAAGAGAGTTTGGAATTGGTGAATCAAAGCCCAACAAATCAGCAGTATATTGTCGATCAATCGGAAATGTAGTGCCAGCTAATGCTGCACTACCCAACGGAGAACGGTTTAATCTTTTTCGACAATCTTGAAAGCGTTCAAAATCCCTATTAAGCATTTCAAACCATGCCATCATGTGATGCCCAAAGGTTATCGGCTGAGCCACTTGAAGATGCGTAAATCCCGGAATTATTGTATTTGACTCGCGCTCGGCTAAGTCTAGCAGGTTCCTTTGAACCAAGGTGATAATGTTAGATATCTGATCTAATTGATCTCTTGCGTACAGACGGATATCCGTAGCGATCTGATCATTTCGGGACCTTCCAGTATGTAATTTTTTCCCTATTTCGCCGATTTTCTTAGTAAGGGCCGATTCGATATTCATATGAATATCTTCCAATTTAACGGACCACTCAAAATTATCGTCCGCAATTTCTTTGCGGATGTCTTCTAGTCCTGCCAGGATTTCGGATTCTTCTATATCCGTTATTATTCCACCTTTGGCTAGCATTTTCGCGTGCGCGATAGAGCCATCAATATCGTGCTGATATAGGCGCTTATCGAATGAGATAGATGCTGTGAACCGCTCAACAAAAGCGTTTGTGCCCTCAGAAAATCTGCCGCCCCAAATTTTGCCGTCGTCTTGTGTTTTCTTATGTGCCATTTTAATAATTTTGAAATCTTTTTACCTGAAGGACTAATCATTATAACAGCATAGTGATCCCTAAATTAAGAAGATTGTAAGAGGTTGAAAACTTTGCTCTTGTCCTCAAAGTTCGGACAAAAACTTCTATTTCACATAGAATAAGAAGAATCATAGAAAAATTAAAAGAAGTAAACCGATGGTAAAATCCAAACTGAGGATCGCTACACGAAAGAGCCCCCTTGCCCTATGGCAAGCAAATTTTGTGAAACAAGCTGTCGAATCAGCTCATACCGAGATTAGAGTAGAGCTGATCCCTATGAGCACTAGAGGAGACAAACTTCTGGATAGTCCTCTTAGTAAAATTGGGGGTAAGGCGTTATTTGTAAAAGAACTGGAGAACGCTATTTTGAGTGATCATGCAGATATTGCGGTTCATTCGATGAAAGATGTTCCTATGGATCTTCCCGAAGGATTGGCATTGGCGGCGATTTGTGAGCGGGAAGATCCGAGTGATGCTTTTGTTTCAAATAATTATGAAAAAATCGGAGACCTTCCAAACCAAGCTAAGGTGGGGACTTCAAGTTTTCGTCGGCAATGTCAGCTTAAAAATTTGAGGTCTGACCTAAACATATGCGATCTTCGAGGGAATGTTGGTACTCGTTTAGAGAAGCTGGATAAAGGCGAATATGACGCTATCATTCTGGCCAGCGCAGGTTTAATTCGTTTGCGGCTGGATGAGCGAATAAGGAGTCGCTTGCCTTTTGAACTATCTCTGCCAGCCGGAGGACAAGGAGCAATCGGTATCGAGTGTCGAACTGATGACGTTAAAACTATAAGTATTGTCAATGATCTACATCATAAATCAACGGCGATCCGTGTCTCCGCGGAAAGAGTGGTTAACAAAGTATTGCAAGGCGGTTGTCAGGTACCGATTGCGAGTTATGCAGAATTACACGACGACCGTTTATGGCTACGAGCCTTGGTAGGAACACTTGATGGTAGTCATATAATCCGAAGTGAATATACTGACCACCCTGGTCGATCGAAAGAGATAGGCCTCAAGGTTGCTGAGAATTTACTTTTCCAAGGGGCTGAAGAAATATTGGAAGCTTTGGGGGCTCGGTAGGACAGTTAAATACTATGAGTTCAAAATCACTGAACGGGTTGAATGTACTAGTAACGCGGCCAGCGCTGCAACAAGAATCGCTCCAGTCTTCCATCGAAATTCAAGGAGGAATTGCATCGTCGTTTCCGCTTATTGAGATAGAGCCATTAAGAGAGAAACTCTTTTTAGAGTCTCTGGAAGTGAAAATTTCAAGTCTGGGTCAATACCATTGCCTTATTTTCCTGAGTGTTAATGCTGGAGTGTATGGAACGAGGCTAATAAATGATTACTGGCCGCGATTGCCTGCAGGTATAGAAGTTATAGCCATAGGCGCCACTACCGCTCAAGTTGTTTCAAAAGGGCTTGCATGCCAGGCGATTTATTCTAAAGCCGGCTCCAGTAGTGAAGATCTTTTGTTATTGCCACAACTGCTTAACGTTAAGCAGCGAAAAATTGCGATAGTACGGGGCCTTGGTGGTCGCGAACTACTTGCCAATACTTTGCGACATCGAGGTGCGCAGGTTGATTACTTAGAAGTTTATCGCCGCAATCCTATTAAACAATCCGCAGCGCACCTTCTTCAAGTCATGCAAAAATTCAAGGTGAATGTTGTCTCAATCACTAGCGGGGATTCCTTGGAGAGGCTGAATAGATTATTTCTAGAGGATAAGAACCGGCCACAAAAGTGGCACAGTATTCCCGTTATTGTGCCGTCCAAGAGAATTTTTAATATTGCGCAGCAGTTTGGTTTTAAAAATATTAGACTAGCTAAAGGGGCAGATGTCGAATCCACAATTCTTGCACTAGAAGAACTTGCCATCGAAGTCGACAAGCTGGATAGTAGCAAATGGTACAACTAAACACTTACTTCAATAACTAGCGAAGGCTTAAGGTTGATTAGTGGTAGAAAGAACAGAAACACCAAAAATACTTGAAGAAATTTCGAAAGCAAATGCCAAGGCAGATGCTCGTCCGAGCAACCAAAAAAAGGCCAGGCGCCGATTTACTATCGTGGCAGTATTATTTCTATCGTTTCTGGGCGCCGTTAGCTATCTCGGGTGGCAACAAAGCAATTTTAAGCAGGTGCTAGACAACCTTTATCAAGAAAACCAAGAGATGGGCTTGTTGGTTGAGAGTCAAAGCAGCCAAATTTTTGGATTGCAGGAGAGTATTTCGCGGTTCTCTAATTCTGAAAAAACTGATCAAATTTTTAAGGATGAATTAGCGAGCCTACAACAACAATTTGAAGATTTAAGCGTTCAGCAATCGAGGCCAAGGTCTGAGCCTAACCTTGCGTGGAAGTTGGATGAGGCTATGTTTTTCCTCAGAATGGCTAATCAAAAACTGCAAATGCAAGGAGATATTATTTCCACCATTTCTTTGATTGAAAGCGCAGATATCGCTTTGTTAGATTCTGGGCTCAGTGGTACTTTCCCCGTGAGGCAAGCTTTGGCTGAGAGTTTGTCTGAGCTTCGCGGAACAGAGGTGATTGACAGAGAGGGAATTTTTATTCGACTCGGAGACTTGCGTAAGCGAGCAGGAGACATCAAATTAATGAGCGAGCAGAATGGAATCTTTAGTAATAAAATTGAAGCTACAACAGCCTCGATCGAACTGGAAGGCGAGACGAAAAGTACTTTCGATTTGATGATAGGATTTTTATCTTCCGTTTTCGTTCTGCGGGACTGGGAAGATAAATCGGAATTTATTCTAGCAGGCGGCCATCCGGAATTAATCCGTCAGAATTTATATTTGATGTTGGAGCAAGCGCGTTTTGCCGTAATTACAAAGAACAAGACGCTCTATCAACAAAGCTTACTAAATAGTAGAAAATGGTTCGAAACATATGTATCGTCGAACTTTAGTTCGGAGCTTTCGTTTTCAGAAGAAATATCATCGTTGATGTTGGTCGACATCAATCCGTCGCTACCCGACCTTACTGAATCATTAGTCATCCTAAACTCTTTTAGGTCTGCGGTAGAAGCCGTGCGATGATTCGGTTATTTAGCTTAAGTCTCTTCATCATAGCCGGTGCGCTTTGGTCAACGCTAGTTCTCGGCTTTCCTAGCGATCCAGGTTATTTGCTAATCGCTTTTGGAAAGCATACGTTTGAAACAAGTTTATTGGCATTCCTGATTTTGATCCTTATCTTTTGTCTGTTAATAAAATTAGTGGTTATGATTTTTGTTTGGATAAATCCTGGACGCTTTCTACGGTTGGCGCAGTCATTTGATAAACGAATCAAAGCTAACAATAAAAGGGATACTTTAAGTGGCTTGCTCTATTTCGCGCGTGGTAACTGGCGATCCAGTTACAGTCTCTTAACTAAGAGCATTACGAATGAAGAGGAGGGTATTGTAAATTATTTGGCAGCGGCATATGCAGCTTATAGAGCTGATCAGTTTCAAGATAGCCTGAAATGTTTGGAAGAAGCTGAAAGGAGATATCCAGAGAAAAATTTCACAATTAATCTGGTTAAATCCAGACTTTTGTATGACTCTGGGCAAGCCGAGGAGGCTGCTTTAGTCTTAGCCAAGATTCAGAAAGTGTCGCCGAATGATTTGGATTTCTTGGTATTGGCAAAATACGTACTGCTAGAATTGAAGAGCTGGAGGGAGATGGGAGACCTGCTTCCTAGGCTTAAAAAAGCTAAAATCATTACTTCGGGGGAAGAAGATCAAATTCGAGTACAGATTTTAATAGATCAGCTCGATAAGATATGGAGTGAGAGAAAGGGGGAAAGCGAGGAAGCTATCCAGCTAAATTTGAAAGATCTATGGAAAACAGTGCCCAAAGAATTCCGATTTAATGAACAATTAGTTAAGAATTATGTCAGCCTATTGATTAAAGCGAATGCTCAGGCGGATGCTCTTAAGATATTAGAGTTAGCAATAAATAAGAAATGGAGCGATGCTTTAATAACTGATTACGGTAAGCAAGATTTTAAAGAAGAAGCGCATCAATTGGCGATTGCTGAAAAGTGGATAAAGAAAAGACCCGATGACTCAAACTTGCTGCTATGTCTCGGTCGGATTTCTATAAAGAATAAGTTGTGGATAAAAGCGAAAAGCTATCTAGAGCGGAGTATAAATATTTTGCCTTCTGCCGAGGGGTATGGTGAGCTTAGTAGATTGTTTGATTATCTCGGTGATAGCGAGAAAAGCGGGTCTTATATGCAAAGCTACTTTAATCATATTGGCGCCCAGTTGTCAGAAATCTCTCCCGCGAGAGAGAAAGAGAGTTAGTTATTAGATTCCGAGGTCATCCCAAAGTTCGTCAACCCTCTGTTTAACCTCAGCACTCATTTCTATCGGCTTGCCCCACGCGCGCTTTGTTTCTCCTTCATATTTATTTGTGGCATCTAAGCCCATTTTAGAGCCGAGGCCAGAGACAGGTGAAGCAAAATCCAAATAATCGATGGGAGTATTCTCAACCAATACTGTATCGCGGCTTGGATCCATTCGGGTTGTGATTGCCCATATAACATCTTCCCACTGCCTAATATCGATATCTTCGTCGACTACCACGATAAACTTGGTGTACATGAATTGTCTAAGAAAAGACCAGATTCCCATCATGACTCGCTTTGCGTGACCTGGGTATTTTTTTTTCATGCTAACCAGTGCCATCCGATATGAGCATCCTTCCGGAGGCAGATAAAAGTCTTGTACTTCGGGGAATTGCTTTTGTAACAGTGGTACGAAAACTTCATTCAATGCGACACCTAGCATTGCAGGTTCGTCTGGAGGTCGACCCGTATATGTGCTGTGATAAATTGGATTTTTTCGATGGGTAATGCGCTGTACAGTAAATACAGGGAACGTTTCGACCTCATTATAGTAGCCAGTGTGGTCGCCAAACGGTCCTTCCTTAGCGAGTTCGCTAGCTTCAATATGCCCCTCTAAAACAATTTCGGCACTTGCTGGAACTTGTAACTCATTAGTTTGAGACTTAACGACGTCGGTTTTGCTTCCTCGGAGTAATCCTGCAAAAGCGTATTCTGAAAGGGTGTCCGGGACCGGTGTCACGGTAGCCAGTATCGTTGCCGGGTCCGCTCCTAAGGCAACTGAAACAGGGAACGGTTTGTTTGGATACTTTGCTTTCCAGTCTTGAAAGTCTAATGCGCCGCCTCGATGGGAAAGCCAGCGCATTATCAGTTTGTTTCGCCCAAGCAGCTGCATTCGGTAGATCCCTAAGTTTTGTCTTTCTTTTTCGGGACCTTTAGTTATTACCAGCGGCCAAGTTACTAGGGGAGCGGCATCTTCTGGCCATGAAGTTTGGATTGGCAGCATCGTAAGATCTACATCTTTTTCCTCAATCGAAATTTCCTGACAAAGAGCTTTTCGCTTTATATTTGGAGAGATATTTAGAACACTCTTATAGCTTGGAAGGCTCTGCCAGAGATCTCTCCAGCCACTAGGAGGCGTTGGCTCTTTTAGGAATGCCAGTAAATTGCCTACGTCCCGCAGGCCTTCTAAGTCCTCTTGGCCCATAGCCATCGCAATACGTCTAGTACTACCAAATAAATTTGCTAATAATGGGAGAGTTGATCCTTTGACATTTTCAAAGAGAAGTGCAGGCCCGCCATTTCGTAATGTTCGATCAGAGATTTCGGTGATCTCCAATTCCGCACAGACCTCCGTTTTAATTCTTTTTAATTCGCCTTCTTTCTCAAGGAGGTCAATGAAATCACGTAGGTCTTTAAATGCCATTTTAGTTTTTAAGCGAGTAAATTTTTAGATGAAGATAGATAGTTTGATCAGGCCTAATTTCTTTTCATAGAGTTGAAAAATTCATCATTAGTTTTAGTGTCTTTCAGCTTATCCAGAATAAACTCGGTCGCTTGTACGTCTTCCATAGAACTTAGAAGTTTACGTAGTATCCACATGCGTTGAAGTTCTTCCTCAGAAGTGAGTAAATCTTCTCTTCTGGTTCCAGATTTACGCACATTTATGGCTGGATAAATACGTTTCTCCGCGACCTTGCGGTCGAGGTGTAACTCCATATTTCCAGTTCCTTTAAACTCCTCATAGATGACCTCGTCCATTTTAGAGCCGGTCTCGACTAATGCAGTTGCTATAATGGTTAATGACCCTCCTTCTTCAAGATTTCGAGCTGCGCCGAAGAATCGCTTTGGTCTTTCTAGGGCATGAGCATCAACACCACCGGTTAAGACTTTGCCGGAAGAGGGTATTACTGTGTTATAAGCTCGCGCTAGTCGCGTTATCGAATCTAGGAGAATTACTACGTCTTCCTTATGCTCCACCAATCGTTTGGCTTTTTCTATTACCATGTCTGCTACTTGCACATGGCGTGAAGGGGGCTCATCAAATGTGCTCGCAACTACTTCCCCTCGAACCGATCGTTGCATTTCTGTGACTTCTTCGGGTCTTTCATCGATAAGTAAAACAATAAGTCTCACTTCGGGATTATTTCTGGTTATAGATTGGGCAACATTTTGAAGAATCAGAGTCTTACCTGCTTTCGGAGGCGATACAATCAGACCTCTTTGACCTTTCCCGATCGGTGCTGTTAAATCAATTACCCGGGCACTCAGATCCTCTGTGCTTCCATTGCCCAATTGCAGCTCTAATCGATCCTGGGGGAAAAGCGGAGTCAAATTTTCGAAGAGGATTTTATTCTTTGAGTTCTCTGGTTTACTAAAATTAATTTCGCTTATTTTGAGAAGGGCGAAATATCGCTCCCCGTCTTTTGGTGGTCTGATTTTTCCCGCCACCGTATCACCTGTTCTCAGGTTAAATCTTCGAATTTGACTTGGTGAAACATAAATGTCGTCTGGGCCCGCCAAGTATGACGAATCTGCCGAGCGCAAGAAGCCGAAGCCATCTTGAAGAATTTCTAACACCCCGTCCCCGTATATATCCTCTCCATTTTTTGCATGCTTTTTCAAAATGACAAAGATAATGTCCTGTTTTCTCGAACGAGAAATGTTTTCTAACCCTATGGCGTGAGCAGTTTCGAGTAGTTCTGCGATCGGTTTTTGTTTAAGTTCTGTTAAGTTCATATTAGAAGTTCTACTTAGTGGGAAGTTAGTAATACTTGATGTTGGTTAGGAATGGGTCGCCTTTTGCGGCTATGGCGAGACATAAAATAGAAACAGTTGTAAGAATTTATTGTTGAATAAAAAATTTCAGTGAATTATTAATTTTGCAGAGCTTAGATAAACTCTGGAGGCTACCTTTAAATTTAAAAGATCTAATTTTCTACTCACTTAGAAAGCTTCAAATATAACTATACCTTTCGGCCCTAAACATGCCCCATTAATTGGGTTTTAACATTTTGGGGTATTTAGGGCACTTTATTGACCAAGCTCGCCATCTGCTTCGTATCGCAAATCTATATTTTTCTTTTGTTTACAGGCACTTAGGGTCTTCTGGACGCCCTGCAGACCAGCGAGACCACATATTAAACGCAATTTAAATCGCGCTGTCAATAAACTCAGCAAGCTGCGATTTTGACAGTGCGCCTACTTTCGTCCCAGCTGGCTCGCCATTATTAAATAGGATTAATGTCGGGATGCCTCGAATGCCATATTTCGGCGCTGTGTCCGGATTTGCGTCAACATCCATTTTGCATACTTTGAGTTTCTCCCCATATTCGACGGATAGCTCCTCTAAAACGGGAGCTATCATCTTACAAGGGCCGCACCATTCGGCCCAAAAGTCGACTAGAACCAGGCCCTCCGCCTTCAAAACGTCTTCATCAAAACTACCGTCTGAGATGTGAACGATATTTTCGCTCATAAAATAATTCCTTATAATAAATGTGTACTTGATTCAGCGGTGTTCGAAAAAGCTGTGTGACCGATTTGCATATAATAAAGAGAATTATTCAGGATTCAAGGCGCCGGAGTATTAAATTTAAACTTACGGACGAATCCTAGGCGAAGAATTTTCATGCATTTCTAATTAATGAAGCTGCTTTCTTTGCAAAGTAGGTCAAAATGGCATCCGCTCCCGCCCGTTTGATAGACGTCAATGATTCTAGGACAATACTATTTTCGTCAAGCCAGCCATTTTGAGCCGCGGCCATATGCATTGCGTATTCACCGCTAACTTGATATACGAAAGTAGGAACACCAAATTCAGTTTTCACTCGTTGAACTATATCCAGATATGGCAAGCCTGGCTTCACCATAACCATATCAGCTCCTTCGGCAATATCTAAGGCAACTTCCTGCATAGCTTCGTCGCTGTTTGCTATGTCCATTTGATAGCTGTGTTTATCGCTTGCCCCGAGAAATCTTTCCGAACCAACGGCGTCTCGAAACGGGCCATAGTAGCTGGAGGCATACTTTGCGGAATAGGCAAGTATGCGTGTGTGAATAAGGCCATTTATTTCTAATTCTTGCCGAATAGCTTTAACTCTTCCATCCATCATATCTGATGGAGCAACTATGTCTGCGCCTGAATTAGCGTGCGATAACGCTTGCTTAGTCAGAATCTCAACGGTTTGATCATTTAATACGTAACCGTCTTCGTCAACTACTCCGTCTTGACCGTGGGTGGTATAGGGGTCTAGCGCTACATCAGTTATAACCCCAAGCTCAGGATATTCATTTTTCAAAGCTTTAATAGCGCGTTGCACTAAGCCGTCTGGATTAAACGATTCGGCCCCCTCTTTTCCTTTTTTGGTGCTATCAATCACCGGGAATAACGCTACGGCTGGGATTCCTAGATCCATTAATTCGGCGGCTTCTTTAAGAAGATTGTCGATGCTCAGCCGAAATATGGACGGCATCGACTTAACTGCCTGTATTTTGCTCTTACCTTCGACAATAAAAACAGGAAAGATAAGGTCGTCTAAACTCAGCCTGTTTTCTCTGACTAGTCGACGATTAAATTCATCTCGCCGCGTCCGACGCATCCGGGTGGCTGGAAATTTTTGGCAGAAATTAAAATTTGTCACTAGAGAATCTCTTAACTTAGCAGCATTAACGTTTTATATTAATAAACCTGATAATCTTGGGCTTGAGTGTGTTTTATTGCAAGCAATTTATTTATATCAAAGCTTAAAATCAGGAGGATAGAATGGCCTTGGTCGGTTTTGGCTTTAATACATGTTAATGCGCGTCGACTAGAGACTATTGA
Source organism: Gammaproteobacteria bacterium (assembly GCA_029245905.1). Classification (GTDB taxonomy): domain Bacteria; phylum Pseudomonadota; class Gammaproteobacteria; order Pseudomonadales; family Pseudohongiellaceae; genus UBA9145. The sequence continues at coordinate 17,118 of JAQWOJ010000106.1, read as the reverse complement.
CAAAAAAATGAAAATGTTCCTTACTTTGCTCACGTTGCTTGCATTTGGGGCCTACTTTTATTTCGACTTAGAAAAATTCTTAAATCTAGAGTATGTTCAGTCACAACTAGAGATCTTGAGATCTTATAGGAGTGACCATTTTGGGATTTTCACGCTAATATTTTCTCTCTCCTATGCGGCAGTCATCGCTCTTTCTATCCCGGGCGCAATAATTCTTACCCTTACGAGTGGAGCTGTTTTTGGGTTATTTTGGGGGGTCATAATTGCTTCTTTTGCAAGCAGTTTTGGTGCTACTCTGGCATTCTTATTTTCTCGCTTCCTGTTGCGAGACTGGGTTGAAAAAAAATTTAAAAGGTACCTGGCGCTCGTTAATAAAGGTTTAGAAAAAGAAGGATTATTCTATCTTTTTAGTATTCGGATGATTCCTTTGTTTCCTTTTTTTGCCGTGAATCTTTTGATGGGCTTGACATCTATTTCTACCCGCTCATTTTACTTGGTAAGTCAGGCCGGGATGCTTCTTGGCACTATGGCCTATGTCAACGCGGGCTCAGAACTATCTCAAATCACTTCTTTATCCGGATTAATTAGTATTCCAATAATTATGTCGTTAATTTTTCTTGGGCTTCTACCGTTAATTGCTAAATATACAATCTCTTATATGCGACGGAGAAGCCATGAAAAAATTTGCTAAGCCAAAGCAATTTGAAGCAAATGTGGTAGTTATCGGGGCCGGTTCAGCCGGTCTGGTTTCGTCCATAATCGCTAGCGGAGCGCAGGCCAAAGTCATACTGATAGAGAAGGATAAAATGGGAGGGGATTGCCTTAATACAGGCTGCGTTCCTAGCAAAGCGCTAATTCGAAGTTCTCGAATGATTTCTGATTTTCGGCATGCTGAGCAATTTGGTATAGATAATTTCTCTGGTGAAATTAATTTTGCGAAAGTGATGGATAGGATAAGAGCTGTAATCGGAACTATAGCTCCTCATGATTCTGTTGCGCGTTATACTTCGCTTGGAGTCGAATGCATAAAAGGCGAAGCTAAAATAGAGAGTCCTTTTTTAGTTTCTGTCAATGGCAGAAATATTACTACTCGATCAATAATTTTGGCCACTGGCGCAAGTCCCCTAGTGCCGGATATTCCGGGTATTCAAAATATCCGCTATTTGACGTCCGATACAGTTTGGGGCTTGACCGAGTTGCCGAAGCGATTCCTCGTTATTGGAGGGGGACCGATCGGTTGTGAACTAGCTCAGGCATTCGGAAGCCTAGGCTCGACGGTAACTCAAATTGATTCGGCGTCGAGAATAATGGGTCGAGAGGATTCTGAAGTTTCGTTTCTACTCGAAGACCAATTTGCTAGAGATGGCATTAGTGTCTTGACTGACCATGAGGTTGTCGAGTTTGGTCAAAATGACGTGCAAAGCTATGCTAATGTGAAAAACAAGGAGCAGACTATCAGGATTGAATTTGATGAAGTTTTAATTGCGGTGGGTCGAATTGCAAATACCTCCGGATTTGGACTCGAAAATTTAGATTTGCCGCTGACTTCGAATGGAAATATTGCGGTGAATGCGGCTATGCAAACGGCGTATCCAAACATATTCGCCTGTGGTGATGTTGCGAGCCCTCATCAATTTACACACACGGCATCATATCAGGCTTTTTTTGCTTCTCTCAACGCCATGCTAAGCGGGTTTTGGCGCTCTAAAGCCAGTGACTCCATTGTCCCGTCTGCTACATTCACGAGCCCAGAGATTGCCCGAGCCGGCTTGAATGAACAGCAGGCGGAGTCGTTAGACGTTGAATATGAAATTACCTTCTTTGATATGGATGAATTGGATAGATCGGTAACAGATGGTAACGCTGGCGGGTTCATAAAAATATTGACGCAGCCAAGAAAAGATAAAATCCTTGGAGTAACCATAGTAGGACCGCACGCCGGTGAACTTATAGGAGAATTTATTTTTGCTATGACTCATGGGATGGGCCTTAAAAAAATTTCCGCGGTCACACACATATACCCAACCTTATCTGAAGCTAATAAAATTGCTGCTAATATGTGGAGAAAAGATAGACTTCCAAAAAAATATTTACCATTACTAAAAAAATTTTTCCGGTGGACGAGAGGAGAATAAATACTTGAGGCAACTACTTTTTATTCCAGTTCTGTAAAAATTCGTCGAAACTTATTTTATCTAATTCTTCTATCTTCTTTTGCTCCGTTAATGAGTCGTTGCTAGTCTTACTCAAAGTGTGCGATATTTTTTCATCTAATGTTTCTTTAATTAAAGTCTGATGATGGAGTTTAGATTGCTTCATCGAAAATTCAAAAAAAGAAAATCTGTTTTTCTCCATTTCCGCTAAGATGCGTCCAGAAGTAGTGAGCTCCGGATTTTTTATTTTTTTGGATTGGCTCAGTACCGATGAATAGTAACAGCCTGACTGGTGCGCATTGTCTAAGAGGCAGGCGCTGTGGCTTATGTCCTCAATCAGTTCGAGAGCCCACTCCTGCATACTCTTAGGACTCCTTTCCTTTTCTAATATCAAAGTGGGATCCCTGCCACTTTCAACTACTTTGTTGACATTATTTGCTACTTCGAAGAATTCACTCTCGGTACAGTCAGGGCTATCTGCTAACAGGCAATGCAATAAAAAAGCATCCAGGAAGCGAATTTGCTCCTCATTAATCCCAAGTGCCGAATATGGGTCAAGATCTAGAGCTCGAACCTCTATATATTCAATGCCAGATTGGGTTAATGATTCTAAGGGTCTCTCGCCATGTTCAACATTTCGCTTTGGGCGAATAGTTGAGTAAAATTCATTTTCGAGCTGTAAAAGATTCGTATTTATTTGTTTATATTCACCACCGGGCAATTGACTTATAGCATCATAATCTCCGTAAGTGGTATTCATTGCTTCATAAAGGCAGTCTACATAAGTCTTGAGATCGTTATAGCAAACAAATAGAGATTTTTGCGCCTCGCTTCTGTATCCTAAACTACTCATTCGTAAACACGTCGCATAAGGTTTGAACAAAGTCGATTCGTCTAATTCTTCCAGATCGTGCTTTCTTCCGGTTACAAAGCTCTTGCAAGCTGCTGGAGACGCCCCAAATAAATAAATAAGAAGCCACGAATTCCGATGAAAATTTCTTATGAGATGCAGATACTTCTTTGTACGAAATTCTTTTATTGGGCCATCGAAGTTACAGATATTTTTATACGATTTCCAGAAAGCCTCTGGCATAGAAAAATTATAGTGTATGCCAGCGACAGTTTGCATGGTGCTTCCATACCTGTGGTGCAAGCCATTCCTATAAAGTGTTTTTAACTTCCCAATATTAGAGTTGCCATATTTTGCGATAGGAATTTCTTCGTTGTTTTTGAGTGGGCATGGCATACTCGTTGCCCAAAGCATCTCGCCTTCCTTGATATTTTGGGATGTAAACCGATGAATGTTTCCAAGAACCTGCAGGCACTCAGTTATGCTATCGGAGACGGGAGTAATCAGCTCGAGCAGAGCTTCAGAAAAATCTGTAGTAATGAAGGGATTAGTAAGAGCAGATCCTAAGGCAATAGGATGTGGGGTTACCGAGAGCTGGCCATCAGATGATACGCGAAGACTTTCTTTTTCGATTCCGCGCCGTATATCTCCCCAACTTTTTTCAAACCTTGGAAAGCGATATCGATGCAGACAGTCACTGAGTTGCTTTGTCAAATTAACCCCTAATCAAGCTGTGCCTTGATTCTTCTAATTTCCGCTCGCTGACTGGCAAGAGAGCAGCATTATGACAAATATACCTCTTGGTTGCGAATATCTTATGCCTTTGCAGAATCTCTTTAATTTTGTTGTTTGAATTGCTGTATTTGACGCCTTTGTTTCTTATTGGGTTTTTCAGGCGATGCCCAATGCTTCGGCTGTGCTTTGCGCTGCTGTGAAAGTTTTTCTCTATTTTCGGCGCTTTCTTTAGTTTCTTGATAAAGCTCCTGCGCGTCTTTCGCGCCGCGCCTTTGGTTCGACAATGCTTTTACTATTACGGTTTTTTCGTCAAACCCTTGTCGCAACCGAATCTTTTCTCCTGGTTCAATTTCCTTGCTGGGTTTTGGTCGGCTCCCACCAATATGTACCTTCCCCCCGTCAATCGCTTGCTTTGCCATAGCACGGGTCTTATAAAATCTTGCTGCCCACAACCATTTGTCAATACGTATGCGGTTTGGATTTATGATGTTGCTCTCTGAAGTCATGTTAGATCGCTATAGGCAAAAGGTCTTTAAAATCTTCGACCAAAGGAAACTCGCTGCTTATTATCTTTGGTTTTTGACTGTCCGGTTTCCGAATCCCGTACAAGTACTTAATCCCTTCTCGTTGAGCTTGATAAAGAACGGGCAAAGAATCGTCAAAAAGTATTGTGCGGCTAGGTTCGAAGGATTCTACCTTCTGTAATTGATTCCAAAAGCCTTGGTTTTCTTTCGCTAACCTTAAGTTATGAGAGCTAATCAGTTGGTCGAAATAGTGAAAAATCGCTGCATGCTTCATTTTAATATCTAGACTCGCTGGGTGGGCATTGGTAACTAGCAGTAGATTTTTATTTCTCTCCTTGAGCGCTGACAGAAATGATCCTGCGTTAGGGCGAATCGCAATTTTATGGGTGATACTCATTTTTAAATTTAAAATATCAATCTTTAGTTCTTTTCTCCAGTAGTCCAAACAATACCATTTTAACGTGCCGCGAACTTTTTCAGTTTTCGTTAAAATTATCTCGAGCGCTGATTGCTTTGAGATACCATGTTTTTCAGAATAGATCTTTGGGATCAGAACTAGCCAAAAATAGTTGTCGAAATGAAGATCCAATAGGGTCCCATCCATATCAAACATAATTGTATCGATTTTTGACCAAGGAGGCATTTTCTGCTCATCAATTTTTTCTTGGCAACTCAGCGAGAGTCATGCAACATGACTAATCGTATCGTAAAGCAAACATTTATCAATATTAAAATTTCATGCAGAAAAATTCACTAATTTGGAGTGACGCGCAACTATCTAGGTTGCTGACAATAGCGCGATCGGCGGGATCTGAAATACTTGACGTTTACGCGCGAGAGCGAGGATTCGATGTTACTTATAAGCGAGATGATTCGCCGCTAACGGAAGCGGACCAACGGTCCAACTTTGTTATTGTCGAAGAATTAAAGGAGTGGACCCCGGAGATTCCAGTTCTTTCAGAAGAGATCGAAAAGATACCTCCTTTCAAGACGCGTTCGTCGTGGTTGAATTATTGGCTGGTCGATCCTTTGGATGGTACGAAAGAGTTTATAAGTCGCAACGGAGAGTTTACGGTAAATATCGCTCATATTCGAAATGGTGTGCCGGATATGGGAGTAGTTCATGTGCCCGTTACCGGGACTACTTATTTGGGCAAGTTGGGAGTCGGGGCTTGGAAGATAGACGACAACGACTCGGTTGCGGCAATTAAAGTGTCTAAATGCCGAGAACGTGGCAATGTCGCTCGGGTCATAGCTAGCCGGAGCCATCGAGATCGGCTAGTGGATCAGGCTATTCAAGCAATAGGAGCGAAATTCGATAAGGTTGAAGTAGTGAGTATGGGAAGCTCATTGAAAATATGCCTTCTAGCCGAAGGCGAAGCAGATATCTACCCAAGGTTTGCGCCGACATGCGAGTGGGACACGGGGGCCGCGCATGCAATTCTGCTGGCAGCTGGCGGCGATATTTTTGATACTTCGTTTCAAAGTCTAAGATACAACGGCAAATCAGACCTAATAAATCCGCATTTTATTGCTATTGCGGACAAAGCTTATGGATGGCAAGAACTTCTGACTCCGAGCATGGTCCAATCTACCGACTAATGCTCACGACTCAGTTTGATGCAACTATGATTTAAAGAATCCAAAAAAGCATTCCTGACGTCGCAATCAGGCCCCATTTCGACTAAAATCGGCGAGTTAAATTTTCAATTATCATTCATCAGGAAACACGAAAAAATGCATGACCGAGCAATCTACAATACTGATCATGAACTTTTTCGCGCTAACGCGCGACGCTTCTTTCGAGAGGAATTAGAGCCAAACATAGATCAGTGGGAAAAAGAAGGTTGCTTGCCCAGAGAGTTTTGGCTGAAGGCTGGAGAAAATGGATTTCATTGCTGCGGTGTACCTGAAGAATATGGAGGACCTGGCGCTGATTTTCTTTATAACATGGTGCTCTCAGAAGAGGTTGGGTTCGCCATCGGTGGTGCTAGCGTGGGCTTTTCGGTCTCTTCAGATATCGTTGCCTACTACTTGCTGCATAACGGTGAGGATGAGCAAAAGCGCAGGTGGTTACCTAAAATGGTGACAGGAGAGGCGATTGCTGCGATTGGGATGACAGAGCCTGGTTGTGGCAGTGATCTTAAGGCTATGCGAACAACTGCTGTACAAAAAGGAGATGAATATATAATCAACGGCCAGAAGACTTTTATAACTAATGGCCAGAGCTGCGATTTCGTTCTATTGGCGTGCTCGACAGATCCTGAAGCTGGTGCTAAAGGGGTGAGCCTAATCATTGTAGAAGCTGATCGAGATGGATTCAGCCGCGGCAGGAATTTGGAGAAAATTGGGCAGAAAGCTGCGGACACTTCAGAAATGTTTTTTTCGGACGTGCATGTCCCTGTGAGTAACCTCCTTGGCAAAGCAGGCGGTGGCTTTGCGGTGCTAATGAATGAGCTCCCAAGGGAGCGAATTACTATAGCTTGTCGTGCTTTAGCTGAAGCGCAGCGCGCTTATGAGCTGACGGTAAATTATGTAAAGGAAAGACAGGCATTCGGGATCAAAGTCTATGAGTTTCAGAATACTCAGTTCAAATTAGCTGAGATGAAAACTGACCTAGCTGTAGGCTGGTCTTATATCGATCAATGCTTAGTAAAAATTCTAGAGGGTCGGTTAACTCCAGAAGAGGGCGCTATGGCTAAGCTATGGACTACGGAAGCTGGCAATAAAATTGTGGATGGATGCTTGCAACTATTTGGTGGGTACGGTTACATGAATGAGTATCCTATTTCGCGACTGTTTGTTGATTCTCGCGTAAGGAGAATTTACGGCGGTACATCTGAGATAATGAAATTAGTAATAGGAAGAACTGTTTAAGAGGACGGATATGGTCGGAATTACTGCCTACGGTGCATATATACCGCGCGCGAGGTTAAATAAAAAAACGATCGCTGAGGCCAATGCTTGGTTTGATTCAAGTTTAAACTCACTGGCTAAGGGCGAACGAGCTATGTGTAATTGGGATGAGGACTCTATAACTATGGCAGTTGAGGCGGCTACTAACTGTCTAGTCTCGCAAAAGGATGCAAAGATAAACGCTCTCTATCTCGCATCAACGACGTTCCCTTTTACCGATCGACAAAACTCTGTTGTAGTATCCGAGGCTTTGAATCTTAATAGGACGATCCGAACGATGGATGTCGGTGGTTCACAGAGGGCGGGAACTTCATCGCTCATCTCTTTACTCGAGTCGAATGCTGAAAGTGACACACTTCTTGTTGCGTCAGAGCATCGCAGGACCAAGGCAGGCTCTCGATCAGAGATGCTGTGGGGTGATGCTGCCGCCTCGGTGCTAATCGGTTCAAAAGATGTAGTCGCAGAATGTCTTGCCATCGAAACCTATGCTAGCGATTTCGTGGATCATTATCGAGGGGAGGACTCTGATTTTGACTACGACTGGGAAGAGCGATGGATCCGAGACGAAGGATATATGAAAGCTATTCCGCATACGGTTAACAAATTATTAACCGCAACCGACGTTAATATTGGCGACATTAAACATTTCATTGTCCCTAGCGATCAGCCCAGGACCCCCGGTGTTTTAGCAAAAAGGCTAGGAATTGACAGTGAAATGGTGGTGGATAACCAGATCCAGAATATAGGCGTAGCGGGGGCAGCTCAACCACTCTTGTTGTTGGTTAAAGCATTAGAACTAGCATCGCCCGGAGAGCACATCTTACTAGTTGGCTTCGGGCAAGGTTGTGATGCAATTCTTTTTAAAGCAACGGACGCGATCGTAAATTATAAGCCGGTTATTGGGGTTGATGCGGCGATTAAGAATCGTCGCGAAGAAACCAATTATAATAAATTCCTGAGCTTTAATAATCTGTTGGAAAAAGATATTGGTAAGCGAGGGGAGGTCGACAAACAGACCTTTCTATCGGGGTATAACCGAAGAAAAGATTTACTAACTGGGTTTATTGGTGGGAAATGTAGAGAATGTGGAACTGTCCAGATTCCTCGGGAAAAATACTGCGTTAACCCGGAATGCAATATGCTTGATAGCCAAGATGAATATTACTTCTCCGATAAAAAAGGCAGAGTAGCCACTTGGACGGCTGACAGGCTTACTTTTGATTGGAGCCCTCCTGCTTATTTCGGCATGGTTGAGTTTGATGGCGGGGGTAAAATCATGATGGACTTTACAGAAGTAGAAGACGGCAAAATTGATACCGGCTCAATTTTATCTGTCCATTTTCGTGTTCGTCAGTTTGACGCGGTTCGAGGGTTTAAAAAGTATTTTTGGAAGGCAGTTATTGAAGATTAGACATACGGTTTTCATACGAAAACCAAACAAACTTAGCCGCAGGGATAAGTTATAGTAACTAACGATAAAAAGTGGGTGATTAGAAATGGCGAGTGGAATTAAAGATAAGGTTGTCATTTTAGGAATGGGTTGCAGTAAATTTGGTGAGCGTTGGGATTCAAGCCCTTCCGATCTTATGGTGGAGGCATTTGAGGAGTGTATTAAAGATGCGGGGGTAGAGAGAAATCAAATTGAGGCAGCTTGGTTTGGCGCTGGCATAGATGCATTTAATGTTGGTGCTTCCGCGATGCCTTTAGCGATTGCCTTGCGCCTCAATTATATCCCTGTTACGAAAGTTGAAAACATGTGCGCCACAGGAACTGAAGCTTTCCGTGGCGCTGTTTACGCAGTTGCTTCTGGGGCCTGTGATATTGCTCTGGCTCTGGGTGTTGAGAAGCTTAAGGACACTGGATACGGGGGACTACCGCAAAGATCTAGGGGCTTGGAAAACGATATGTACTGGCCCAATTTATCAGCACCAGGAGCATTTGCTCAGTTGGCCACGGGCTATCGCGCAAAACACAATCACAACAAGGAAGATTTAAAGAGGGCAATGGCCCATGTCTCTGTGAAGAGCCATGCGAACGGTGTTAAAAATCCCAAAGCCCACCTCCAACGAGAAATTACCTCAGATCAAGCGTTGAATGCTCCTTATATTGCGGAGCCGATAGGTCTTTTTGATTGTTGTGGGGTTAGTGACGGGTCTGCTTGCGCCATCGTTACTACGCCTGAGATCGCTAAAACTCTCGGCAAAGAAAACCTTGTGTCTGTAAAAGCTTTGCAATTAGCGGTTTCGAATGGCACAGAATCGAGCCATGACAGCTGGGATGGATCCTATTTGAAGACTACGCGTATTGCATCGCAAAGGGCGTATGATGAGGCAGGTATAAGAAAGCCAAAAGAAGAAATCACCATGACAGAAGTGCACGATTGTTTTTCGATTACAGAGTTGGTTACCATGGAAGATCTGCAGCTAGCAGAGGAAGGTAAAGGAGTAAACGACGTATTGGATGGAAATTTCGATGCCGATGGTAAAACTCCTTGTCAAATAGATGGGGGTCTTAAGTGTTTTGGGCATCCGATCGGAGCATCTGGATTAAGAATGATTTATGAAAATTATCTGCAGCTAAATGGAAGGGCTGGTGCGCGGCAACTATCGAATCCTAAGTTGGGCTTAAATCATAACTTGGGAGGCTTTCCGCACCAGAATATCTGTTCAATTTCTATTGTGGGACCTTACGACTAAATATTGCTAAACAAAACGTTTTTTTAGGATCAGTATGAAATTTACTAACGCTATTCGTTAAAATGCGCGTAAATAAATTAATTTACGCCACAGAAGCAGAGATCAGTGCAGGCGGCGCTAAGCAACTCCTTCGATCTCTCCATGAATTTTTGGACGTTGGTCTGGAAAGTATAAAATCAGCTTGTATAAAAAATAAGAAGCTGGACCCTGCATTATTAGACGATCATCAATTGACGAGTTATGAACTCGCATTTTGTGAAGCAGAAATTTCAGCAGCTAATAGTTTCCTAGACCACACAGAAAAATCTGAGCCTGATGCGCTCCACCAGAATTTGGCCTTGCTATTCGCCGGCGATATATTCCAATCTGTTATGACTAGATTGAAATCTGTCTCCAGTGACGCAGGTCTAGATTGGGAAAAACTTGCAGAACTTGAAGGGAGTATTTTAGCTCGAGCGCTGTTAAAAAACTGTAATGCGGAAAGCGTTGCTAAATTAGGCGCACAGATTTCTGAAGAAAAAATATTGCGATTGCCCTCTGGTTTGGATGAGGAAAAAGAATTAGTACGTGATACTTTTCTTCGATTTGCTGATGAAGTAGTAGCGCCCTTAGCAGAAGAGATTCATCGAGAAGATAAAGATATACCGGAAGAAATAATAAGATCTGCCGCGGATCTTGGTTGTTTTGGGACATGCATACCTGAGAGATTTGGTGGCCTCCAGCCAGATGAAGGGGCAGATAGCTTAAGCATGATTGTTGTAACGGAAGAACTTTCGCGTGCGTCTCTAGGGGCGGCTGGTAGCTTGATTACGCGACCAGAGATTGCGGCCCGGGCGCTTATCGCGGGCGGCACGGAAAGCCAGCAGCTGGGCTGGTTGCCAAGACTTGCTGCAGGAGAAATACTTTGTGCGATTTCTATTACTGAGCCTAACACCGGGTCTGATGTAGCGGCAGTGTCGCTTAAAGCAAAAGTTACCGAGGGAGGTTGGATACTTAATGGGAGCAAGACTTGGTGCACGTTTGCGGGACGATCAGAATTAATTGTGGTTTTATGCCGAACTAATTCTGATATCTCACTAGGGTTTAAAGGCTTAAGTATGTTTTTGGTTGAGAAGCCCTCCTTCGAAGGCCACGAGTTTGAGCATAGTCAGGAAGCCGGAGGAACATTGACCGGTAAGGCTATCTCGACACTCGGATACCGAGGTATGCATTCCTTCGATTTATTTTTCGAAGACTTCTTTGTCCCAGCGGAAAACTTAGTCGGAGGCGAAGCGGGTGAAGGTCGAGGGTTCTATTATACCATGGCGGGATTCTCTGGAGGGCGAATTCAAACGGCTGCGCGTGCAACAGGCCTGATGCAAGCGGCATTTGAGAAGGCACTCAATTACGCTTGTGACCGGCAAGTGTTCAATAACGCGCTTAGTCAGTTTCAGCTCACGCAAATTAAATTGGCGCGGATGCTAGCCACAATAAGTGCTTGCCGCCAGTTCAGTTATGCTGTGGCAAAGCTAATGGATGTCGGCGAAGGTCAGATGGAAGCTAGTTTGGTTAAGTTATTTAGTTGCCATGTTGCCGAATGGTTGACGCGTGAGGCTATGCAGATACATGGGGGCATGGGTTACGCTGAAGAAAGTGCGGTATCTCGTTATTTTGTAGATGCGCGGGTTCTTTCAATTTTTAAGGGTGCTGAAGAAGTCCTCGCACTAAAGGTAATCGCAAGAGAGCTTGTAGAAAAAGCATAATAGCCCGCATTAGACGGATCAATCTAAGAATCTTTTAAGAGGGATAAAAAAAGCAATGAATGCCTTACTGCAAGACAAAGTTTTGATCGTAACTGGGGCTGGTCGCGGTATTGGTCGTGGCATTGCTCTGATGGGGGCGGCGAACGGTGCGAAAGTTGTAGTTAATGATCTTGGTGGCTCCGAAGATGGCTCTGGATCTGATGCTATTCCGGCAGATGAAGTGGTTGAGCAAATAAAGGCTGCAGGAGGCGAAGCAATTGCTTCTTATGCGAGCGTTACTGATTGGGACGCCGCCCATGATATTGTAGAGACTGCAGTGAATTATTTTGGACGTGTTGATTGCGTTGTTAATAACGCAGGAAATCTGCGTGACGCAATATTTCATAAGATGACTGAAGAAGATTTCGATTCAGTTATAAATGTTCATTTGAAAGGGACTTTCAACGTAAGTAGAGCGGCAGCGACTTACTTTAGAGCCCAAACTAGCGGATGTTTTGTCAATATGACATCCACCTCCGGATTGATTGGTAATTTTGGGCAGGCAAATTATGCCGCAGCAAAGCTTGGTATTGTTGGGTTGTCTAAGTCCATGGCTCTTGATATGGGGCGCTTCCGGGTTCGGTCCAATTGTATTGCGCCATTTGCTTGGAGTAGATTGATCGGAACTATTCCCACAAATACTGACGAAGAAAAGGCGCGTGTTGCAAAAATCCAACAGATGACGCCAGAGAAAATTGCACCCTTGGCAATTGCTTTATGCAGCGATGCTGCAAAAGATGTTTCTGGTCAAATTTTTGGAGTCCGCAATAACGAAATATTTTTATTTAATCACACGCGACCAGTTCGCTTCGCTCATACCGCGGAGGGTTGGACTCCGGATTCAGTTCTGGGGCGAGTAATTCCAGCGTTTACTTCGGATTTTACACCCCTGGAGCGATCAGGGGATGTGTTTAGCTGGGACCCGATGTAAAAATAAATCAAAGAAGACAGACATGACTATCAATCCTGAAAAATTATTAAATCGTGACTTTGGTAACATTCGCCATAGCTACACCGAGAAAGATTGCATCCTTTATGCCTTGGGTGTTGGTATGGGTCTTGATCCTCTGGATGAGGAATGTCTGAAATTTGTTTATGAAGATGAACTCAAAATTCTCCCAAGTCAGTCCGTGATAATGGCTCATCCAGGGTTTTGGGCTAAAGAGGAAGACACTGGGATTAATTGGGTAAAAGTTCTTCACGCAGGGCAGGAGATCATTTTCCATAACCCGCTTCCGACATCCGCTACCGTTGAGGCCACAACAAGGATAACCGAGGTAACGGACAAAGGTGAAAAGATAGGTGCGCTAATAAACTCGGAACGAGTAGTAAGAGACGTCAACACTGATACTAACATCTGTACGCTCGGAACGACTATTCTTGCCAGAGGTGACGGCGGTTTCGGTGGAGATAGAAGAGTTTCGGCCTCGAAGCCGGACGTCATACCTTTGAGTGACCCTGACATTATCTGCGATCTGCCGACGCTGCCTCAGCAAGCTTTACTTTATCGACTTTCGGGAGATTTTAATCCTCTTCATGCTTCGCCAAATGTTGCAAGAAATGCTGGTTTTAACGCCCCGATTCTTCACGGGCTTTGTACTGTTGGGATAATGACTCACGCCTTAGTTAAAACTTGCTGTGATTATGATCCAAGTCGTTTCAAAAGAATGCGCTTGAGATTTTCAGCGCCCGTGTATCCAGGTGATACAATTCGGACAGAAATTTGGCGCGATGGCAATGAAATCGCGTTTCGTTGTAGATCCCTAGAGCAAGGCAAAGTTGTTATTAACAACGGTTATTTGCTCGTTAGCGATTGATTAGGGAAAGAAGTTGCAACAAATTCTCAAAGGGATGCGAGTAGTAGAGGGTAGTGCATTTATCGCAGCACCTTCTGGCGGGATGACCTTATCACAATTAGGTGCGGACGTTATTCGCTTTGACCAGATTGGCGGCGGGATTGACTATCGAAGATGGCCCGTCACGGATGAGGGTAAAAGCCTCTATTGGCACTCGCTCAATAAAGGTAAACGCTCTATTGCCATTGATTTGAAAAGCCCGGTAGGGCGTGAGCTGATTCAAAATATCATTACCGCCTCAGGTGAAGATGCCGGCCTTTTTATTACGAATTTCCCTGCCAAGGGGTTTTTATCCGATAACAATTTGCGGGCGAAAAGGCACGATCTTATATATGTAAACCTAACTGGTGATCGAAATGGAGGGAGTGCATTAGATTATACTGTTAACAGCAAGATCGGCTTACCTTACCTAACGGGAGACGGAGACAAACCAATAAATAATCCGTTTCCTGCTTGGGACGTCGTTGCGGGGCAGCAGATTGCTATTGCTCTCTTGGCAGCAGAGCGTCACCGTCGACAATCGACAGAGGGGCAATTTGTTAAATTAGCATTAGCCGATGTTGCTCTCGCAACTATGGGTCATCTTGGCTTTATCGCTGAGGCTCAGTTAAATAGTGAAGCGCGAAAGCCAGTAGCGAATCATATTTATGGAACATTTGGTCATGATTTCGAATGCAAAGACGGCCACAGAGTCATGGTGGTTGGAGTCAGTCCCAATCAATGGAAAGCGCTAGTCAAAGTAACACAATCTGAAGACAAGATAGTTTCTTTAGAAGAAGAATTAAAGCTTGATTTTTCAACCGAAGGAGATCGTTTTAAGGCACGAGAGAGAATACAAGAAATTTTTTATTTGTGGTTTGCCAGCAGCAGCTTTCTGGAAGTCAAAAGAGCCTTGGACGAGGGAGGGGTTTGTTGGGGTCCTTATCAAAGTATCTCAGATTTAGTAAGTAATGACCCAGACTGTTCAACTGAGAACCCCTTGTTTTCGGAAATAGACCAGCCGGGTATCGGAGAATATTTAGTGCCCTCCCAACCCATTTATTTTACGGGACTGGATTCTAAGCCACCTGCCCCTGCTCCACTGCTTGGTCAGCATACCGATGAAATACTTTCAGAAATATTGTGTCTAGGAAGCCTAGAAATAGGAAAGCTTCATGACGCGAAAATCATTGCGGGCCCATAAAATTAAATATATAGGGAAATAATGAATTCAGAAAATAATGGAATTACTTCCATCGCCGGTCTGCTTTTTGACGCAGCGGATTCTTGGCCTCAGAAACCAGCGATAACTTTTTTAGGGAAAACGCAGACTTGGCTAGAGACTAAAAATCGATGCCACGCTGCTGCTACACTTTTAGTGCGCGCTGGGGTGCGGCGTGGTGATAGAGTTGCATACTTGGGGTTAAATTCTAACGTATGTTTTGAGAGTTATTTTGCTCCTGCGCTTATCGCCGCAATTCTAGTACCTATTAATTATCGTTTGTCGGTCAGAGAAATGATTGAATGTGTTGAAGATTGTGCACCATCAGTGTTACTTGTTGATGAGCATTTTATCGAACAAGCTGGCCAGCTCAGGGATGCCTGCAAAAGCCTGCAAACGATTATTTCATTCGGGGGTCCGAGGTGCCCAAACGGTATGGTTTCATATGAGGATGAGCTTTACGAAGTCATTTCTGAGGAAAAATATTGTGAGCTGCGCCCGAGTAAAAATGACGAGTCGGTAGTTATGTTTTATACAGGAGGTACCACCGGCCGTTCAAAGGGAGTGGTTTTGAGTAATATTAATTGCGCATGCAATACGACTTGTTCAATTCCCCTTTACCGAATGGAGAAGCACTGGAACTTCCTTATCGTCGGACCTTTGTTTCACCTCGCCGCGGGAAGTCGTGTTTTTAGTAGCACTGCTCTCGGCGGTCACGCAGTCATCTTGCCAAAATTTGATGTCGGTCAGTTATTAGAAGCGATTGATGATTACAGTATTAATTCAGCAACCCTAGTTCCCACGATGTATCAAATGATTTTGGATTATCCTAAATTAGGAAAATTTAATTTGTCTTCTTTAAAAATGTTGGCGTCGGGCGCAGCACCTCTGTCGCTTGCTCTGTTGGGTCGTATTGTAGAGGCGTTTCCTGAGATAGAATTCTTTCAAACTTACGGAATGACGGAAGCATCGCCAATACTCACGAGCCTTGATTCGAAATATCATGTTCTGAAAGGACCTAATTCGAACAAACTGGGTTCCGTTGGCCGTGCGGTAAAACACGTCGACCTTATCATTGCTGATGAAAACGACGAAGCGTTGCCACCGGAAACTACTGGTCAAATTTTGGCAAGAGGTCCAAATATTATGAAGGAATATTGGCAAATGCCGGAGTTAACTGAAGAAGCGCTGAAAGGGGGTTGGTATCATACGGGGGACGCAGGTTATCTTGATGACGAGGGATTTCTTTTCTTGGAGGGCCGGGTAAAAGATATGATTGTATCCGGAGGTGAAAACGTCTATCCAATTGAGATCGAGAATGTATTGGAAAACCACCCCGCGATATATCAGTGTGCGGTTATCGGAATTCCTCATGAAACTTGGGGCGAAGCTGTGCATGCAGTCGTTATTCTGAAAGAGAGAACCAATGTCACACAAGGAGAACTTATAACATTTTGTAAGAATCAAATCGCAGGATATAAATGTCCTGTTAGTGTTTCATTCCGAAAGGAGCCGATGCCGCTTTCACCGATCAATAAAATCTTAAAAACAGAATTACGCAAACCTTTCTGGGAGGGCCGCAGTAGTTCTATTGTGTAAAAAATATAGAGATAAAAGTTAAGATTTTTTAAGTTTAATTAGATCGTTAACGAACTGTTCATACTCTTCGTATGGACGACACCCAACGAGGGTAAGATCTTCGCTGCAAGTGGTTGGAACACCTGTTATCCCCATTCTTCTTGAATGCTGCCAATCTCTATCCACGTCAGACTTAAACTTCCTGGTTTCTAAAATGTTCTTTGCAGAGTCAGGGTCGAGGCCCGCCGTTTGCGCAATTTTCATTAATTCGTCGATCTTTCCGATGTTAATGCCCTCCACAAAATAAGCCTTGTAGAGCAAGTTATGTATTGCTTCTCCACCGGGATGATGAACTGCCCATGCGCTAAGCTCTTGCGCTAAACGGCTGTTATAGGTTCGCGAGCGATCTCCATAAGGGAGACCAGCCTCCCCCATTAACTCTTGCATTCTTTTCTTGATGGGAGTGAGGTCGCGGCCAGGGAATAACTCTTCGAGAATAATTCCGTCCTCTGGAGTTTCTGGATGCAAAGGAAAATGTATCCATCGAATTGAAACCGGATACTTGTTCTGCAGTTTTTCAATACTTACAGTATTGAGATAGCACCAGGGTCAAACATAGTCTATAAATACGTCTAGCTCGATTTTTCTCATGGTTCAGGCCCATCCTTTGGAATAATTTCTACGATTTGTCCGCCTGTGCTGTGTTCGAACAATAAATAAATTTGGCCGTTATAGCCTTTTTCGACATCCCGAATACGTCCTACTCCCTCGAACAGTGTTTCTTTTTCAATAAAGCGATTATTTTCAATGGTGATACGAAAAAGGCTT
>JAQWOJ010000103.1 GCA_029245905.1 Gammaproteobacteria bacterium | reverse complement strand
CGTGAGCGCAATTCCCGACTTGTCTATGTGTCTATTAGTGGCTTCGGTGAAAAGGGCCCATACTCTCACAAGCGTGTCTATGATCCCATTATTCAGGGGTTATCTGGTGCTACAGATATACAGGCGGACCGGGATACAGGCAGACCAAACATGTTTCGAATTATATTAGCCGACAAAGTTTCCGCTCTTACCGCAGCGCAAGCCGTAAGCAGCGCGCTTTTTCATCGAGAAAGAACGGGAGAGGGTCAACATATCAAGCTCTCAATGCTTGACGCTACCGTAGCTTTTTTCTGGCCGGAAGGTATGCAAGGACTAACTTTCGCGGAAAAAGAAACTGATGTACGTAAAACTTTTTCCTCGATTGACCTAATTTATGAAACTGAGAATGGGTATATAACAATAAGTGTGATCTCTGATAAAGAATGGAAGGGTATTTGCGTTGCGTTAAATTGCGAAGAACTGATAAGCGACGAGAGGTTTGTTACCTCTTTAGCTAGGAGGCGCAATTCTGAAGAAAGAAGGGCGGTAATCGGAGATCTAGTCAAGGGGTGGACTAGTGAAGAAATTTTGGAGGAACTGGATAGAAATGATGTCCCTTGTGCGCCACTATTAGACCGAACGGAGTTAATGGACCACCCCCAGCTTATGGCGAGTAAAACCGTTGAAAAAATAGAATTTGAGGGATTTGGAGAGGTGCGGCAAGCGAAACCCGCAGCGGAATTTAGTTTGACTCAAAGTGATATAAGAATAGCGGCCCCCAAATTAGGACAACATAGCGTCGAGATTCTTAAAGGTCTTGGCTATGATCATAATAATCTAGATGAACTTTTGAAGGCTGAAGTAATTCTTCAAAGTTCTTAGAATTATTTGGGAAATATCTGATTTTCTCTGAAAATAATCGAGTCGATAGCCGAAGCGCACTTCTAAAGTTTTTCCGTTGAAGAGGACAAGATTGTACTTTGGAATAAAGATTAATTTAATGTGGTGTTATTTATCTAATTGGTAGCACAGTGCGAGTACTTTGAAGAGGTTGTAGTCAATTCTTGATTCCATTATTCTCTTTTTCCTTTAATTCCTATTTGTAAAAAGAGTCTTTATGTTGGACCAGCAACAAATTTATGATCTAGTAATGGCCTACGGCCCAAAAGTGAGTCGAGGTAGATCAATAAGACAAATTATTGCAGATGGTGATATCCCTCGTTTAAAGGGATGTTCTATTCGGGAGGGTAAAGTTTCGGATTCGGTTTTTTCAGATACGTTACTTACGAATGATGGGAAGCCAATTAGATTGATGTTTCGTAATAATCGGATTTCGACTCATGATGTTAATCGGGGTGCGATCCCATTTAAAGATCAAGTATTAGCTGTAAATCATAACCATATGTTGAATTTGGTCAGGCCTGTTTTAGGTTCGTCAGAATTTTCGATACCTTCATTGATGCCCACTTCTACCGTAATACCCGCCGAAAATTTGAATTTAATTTTGATAGAGAATGTGTTGCGACTTTATATGGCAGAAAGCTCAACCAAAACTTCTTTGTATCAGCATTGGCGTGTAGCAAAGGATGAGGGGAAAGAATCCTTAAATTATGCGGGCCATAAACTAGATATGAGAGACTTGAACCCAAATGGAGTCCTCCCTTACTTACTGGATACCCCTAGCACTAAAGATGAAATAGATCAAACGGTTGATCCGAAGTACTTGATTGATAATTGCTTTTGTACTTCTGAGCAATATATCCAGATTCGCAGTGCATCTTTTATGGCTTTTGGATTGGTATCTGGGTATTTAGCCACTAAAAACATGGTATTGGTTGATACCAAAACAGAGCACGGTATAAATTCTTTAGGATCCATAGTTTCTGCGGACGAACTTTATACTATGGATTCTTCTCGCTTTTGGAAGACCGACGATTCGGGAAATATTGTTAAAACTGACGGTAAACCAGTATCCTTTTCCAAGGAATTTGCGCGCGGCATGGTGGAGCAAAGGCTTCAGCTCTTTACCGATGAACAAGCGAATAGGATTGCGGCACGATACATCGAAGGCTTACAGTATTTAACCGGTGAGCCATTTGAACCAGATTTTAGAGAGAGGGACGACAGGATAATTGATTCTACAAATTTGATTCTTGACGCATTGCTCTAGCTGGCTCAAATTTTTAATGAATAGTCTGCTCTGACTTTAGTAATTCGTCGCCGGCAGGGGTGTTCTGAGTTACCGCTTCGCGTGATGCGTAAGAACGAGTAGTGACTGGGCTCTCTAAGAATTTGCTTAGATTGTCAAGAAAATCTGCCATGTGATCAGTTTGGTAATGTTCTTGCAAACAGTCAGCATTCTCCCACTCTTGCAAAAGAATAATTTGGCAAGAATCCGTTAACCCCTCGTAATATTCATAACTCAAACATCCGCGCTCTTCGCGGCACATTTGGGTCATCTTTTTCATTAGATCTACCACCGCGTTTTTATGCTTTGCGTCTAAATGAAATGTGCTTTGGACCATTATCATAGGTGTGAAAATCTCCCTTACAGACCTTATTATACTCGATTTTAGTTTAAAAACATCAATTCTTATTATCGTAATACGTTCCCCTTGACAATAAAGATTCAATATAAAGACTATATTGCTCCTTCTTTCTTTAAGGAGGTAATTTTTTTGTCACTGAAGCCCCAGGTGGTGAGAATTTCATCGGTATTCTCCCCAACTAATGCGGCAGAGGAGCTAATGGAGCTCTTAGTTCTGCTGAATCGTGGAGCGGGTGCAGGTTGAGTTACGCCTTCAAATTCGACATAAGTTTCCCTCTTTCTATTGTGTGGGTGATGTGGCGCTTCTTCCAGGTCTAGAACCGGAGCGAAACAAACGTCTGTGCCCTCCATGATCTCGCACCATTCATGCCGAGTCTTAGTCTTGAATATTGCCTCCATTTTTGTCCTCTTGTCTGGCCAAGCTTCCTGATCTAGTTGGTCCTCGAATATCTCATCCGTTATTTCGCATTTTGCCAGGAGAAGCGCGTAGAATTGAGGCTCTAAAGAGCCGATCGAAATATGCTTTCCATCTCTGCACTCGTAGCTACCATAATAAAACGCTCCGCCATCCAGTCGATTCTTGTGCCGATCAGGCGTCCACATATTCATTGCCATCATGCCAAAAAAAGGGCTCAGCAAACTTGCTGTTCCATCTGTCATCGCGGCGTCAATGACTTGGCCTAATCCAGATGTGGATCTTTCGATTAGCGCCGCCAAAACGCCACTGAGTAAGTACATTGCGCCTCCGCCAAAGTCTCCAATTAGATTTAATGGAGGAGCTGGTGGTCTATCGGGATATCCCATTGATCCAAGTGCGCCGGCGACCGATATATAATTAATGTCATGACCTGCAGCCTGCGACAAAGGGCCTTCTTGCCCCCAGCCAGTCATTCTGCCATAGATGATTCTCGGGTTTCGCTCGGCGCAAACCTCTGGCCCAAGCCCCAGTCGTTCCATGACACCGGGCCGGAATCCTTCTATTAAGATATCTGCTTTATCGATTAACTCAAGTGCAGTTTCAACGCCCAAAGGATTTTTTAAGTCGACTGCGACGGACTTTCGCCCGCGGAAAAGCACATTAGCGCGGTGCCCAGACCCCTTTTGATTTAAACGATCAACGCGAATAACTTCGGCACCCATATCGGATAGCATCATGGCACAAAATGGTACGGGGCCGATTGCGGCCATTTCAATTATTTTAACTCCAGCTAGTGGTCCCATTCTTTTTCCTACTTATTTTCTCTTTATCGTTAAATGATATGGGATAGTTATCTGAAAATATAGAAGAAGAAACTTTTATTTTGAGTGGTGCGGCGTGTTTCACTTTTTAGCAAGGATAGATTATCCTCTTGACCTCAAAATGCTCTTAAAGGGGGGCGTAAATAATGGAAATTTCAAATAAAACTGCGTTTATCACCGGCGGCGCTTCTGGCCTCGGTTTGGCGACAGCGAAAAATTTTATTGCTTCTGGTGGTAACGTCTTTCTGTTCGATTTAAATGAGAAGGCGTTAGAGTCAGCGGCCATGGAGCTCGGTGAGAAAGTGAAGTGGTATGCCGGAGACGTGTCCGACGAGGGCGCTGTAAAATCGGCAATTGAAAGGTCCGTCAAAGCCTTCGGTACGATCCATATAAATGTTAATTCGGCGGGAATAGGCGGTGCCTCCAGAACTGTTGGACGAAACGGTCCAATGCCTTTGGAGAAATTTGAGCATATAATACGAGTAAATTTAATAGGCACCTTTAACGTGCTCCGACTGTGTGCGGAAGTAATGCAAGAAAATCAGCCGCAGACCGAGGATCAAGAGAGGGGGGTTATCGTGAATGTCGCCTCAATTGCTGCTTTTGACGGCCAGACTGGCCAAGCCGGTTATGCCGCAAGTAAAGGGGGTATAGCCGCCATGACCTTGCCTATCGCAAGAGATCTAGCGAAACGGGGAGTGAGAGTAATGACAATAGCGCCGGGTGTCTTTGAAACGCCTCTGCTTGCCAGCGCGCCTGATGAGGTAAAGGAGCCCCTAATTGCTATCACTCAATTTCCTAAGCGCCTCGGAAACCCTTCTGAGTTTGGAGAAGAGGTTGCACACATAGTGAGGTGTGGTTATTTAAATGGAGAAGTAATAAGACTTGATGCCGGTATAAGGATGCCGGCAATTTAGAAAAATGTTAAAAACTTAACTTCGTCGATTAGATATTCATCAAATATTGTCTCGGCAGAGTTCGTATAGAAATTCAAAGAAGACGAGGATTGTATAAATGGCTGATGCGTATATTGTTGGAGCAGCAAGGACGGCTACTGGTAAGAAAAAGGGTCGATTAAGTCAAATTCATCCAGTTGATATGGGGGCTATAGTCATCGATGAATTGATCGATCAAACGGGAGTGCCTTCAGATGGGGTGGACGATGTAATTTTTGGCGTAGTAAGTCAGATTGGATCACAGGCCGGTAATCTTGGGCGCAATGTTGCGATGTCTTCTAAACTGGACTTGAAAGTTCCAGGTACCACCGTTGATAGGCAGTGTGGGTCTTCTTTACAGGCCATACAGTTCGGTGCACAAGCGGTGATGTCAGGAACGCAAGACGTGATTGTTTGCGGAGGAGTGGAGGCGATGAGCAGTGTGGCCATTGGGTCCAACATTCGCGATGGACTGGAACACGGTCGCGGAGTACCCAAAGGAGAGCGGCTTGAGCTCCAGTATCCAGGTGTTCAGTTCTCTCAGTTCGATGGGGCGGAACTCTTAGCAGAGAAGTATGGAATTACTAGAGAAGAACTCGATTCCTTTGGCCTCTTAAGCCATCAACGTGCAACCGAAGCTACAAAAAATGGATTTTTCAAGGATGAAATAGTACCCGTTAATATTAAGCTTGAGGATGGAACCTTAGATGTTCATGAGATAGACGAGGGGATCCGCTTTGATGCGTCTCTGGAAAATATGCAAGGGCTGAATCCTCTTCGAGAAGGGGGTGTAATTACCGCGGGTACCGCAAGTCAGATTAGTGACGGGGCGGCAGCAATTATGGTCGCAAATCAAGACGCTATCCTAAAGTATAATCTTCCTGTGCGAGCAAAGATTCATTCTCTTGCGGTAGTCGGCTCTGACCCGGTCATCATGCTAGAGGGCCCAATTCCAGCTAGTGAGAAAGTTTTAGAAAAGGCTGGTTTGAAAATTGAAGATATCGATCTCTATGAGGTGAATGAAGCCTTCGGTTCGGTTCCTTTAGCTTGGGCAAAAGCATTAAATGCCGATCAAGAAAAGCTCAATGTCAATGGCGGAGCGCAAGCTTTAGGACACCCTTTAGGTGGCACAGGCGCGAAACTAATGACCACGCTTGTTAATGAATTGGAAAGGAGATCGTCTCGATATGGGCTTATTGCTATTTGTGAGGGCGGCGGTACCGCAAACGCAATGATAATTGAGCGTATGGACAGGCTCCCTTCAGAGTAAATAAAGAGAAATTTATGCTATTAAACAATGATCAATCTCCATGGATGGACGAAGAACTTTCTATCATGCGTGAGGCGGTGCGTAAGTTTATAGAAAAAGAATTTTCTCCTTCTGCAAAGAAATGGGAAAAGCAAGGTTATGTAGATCGAGATGCGTGGCTTAAGGCAGGCCAGTCAGGTCTATTATGCGCCTCAATCCCAGAGAAGTGGGGTGGTGGTGGAGGTAATTTTAAGCATGAGATGATTCTTGTGGAGGAGTTATCTTATGCCCAAATTACTGGATTTGGTAACGGAGTGCATTCTGGGATAGTGGCCCACTATGTGAATTCTTACGGGTCAGAGGAGCAAAAAGCGAAATGGTTGCCGAAAATGGCAAGCGGCGAAATCGTATCTGCTATAGCGATGTCTGAGCCTGGCACTGGTTCTGACCTTCAGTCGATTGGCACTACCGCTGTCCTACACGGAAGCCACTATAAACTTAATGGGCAAAAGACATTTATCACAAATGGTATGTCAGCTAACCTGATTTGTGTCGTTGCAAAGACAGACCCAGAAGAAAAGGCTAAAGGTATTTCCTTAATAATGATGGAGACCGAGAGTGTCGAAGAAACGGGTGGATTTACGCGTGGACGTAATCTTGAGAAATTGGGGATGAAGGCGCAAGACACTGCTGAGCTTTTCTTTGACGATGTGGAGATTCCAGTTGGTAATCTCTTGGGTCCCATTGAGGGGAAAGGGTTCGTTCAGTTAATGGAACAACTGCCACAAGAGCGTTTAATCATCGCCTCTGGCGCTTGTGCCGCGATTGAGTCTGCACTTCGAATCACTTCGGAATATGTTAAGGAACGAAAAGCATTTGGAAAAAGAATTCTTGATTTTCAAAATACGCAATTTAAGTTGGCAGAGAGATATACTGAAGCAAAACTCGCTCGTACATTTGTTGATCAGTGTGCGATGCAATTGGCGGAAGGGAAGTTAGATGGTGCAACAGCGGCTATGGCGAAATGGTGGACGACTCAAAAGCAATGCGAAATTGTTGACGAGTGCCTACAGTTTTTTGGTGGCTATGGTTACATGATGGAGTACCCTATTGCAAAAATGTACGCAGACAGCAGAGTGCAAAAGATATATGGTGGTAGTAACGAAATAATGAAACTACTCATCGCACGCGAGATATAGGCTGCACTCGAATTGGCGGCGTGTATAAAGATTTATCCTGTCTAGAATAGGTTTTTAAAGGAACTTTGAGCAGCGCTAAGCGTCTTCGTCAGAAAAACTCGGCTTTAGGGCTGCCCTCAGAATTTTATTTAGAGCTTCGGTTAATTACGCAGATCTGGTAGGAGATAACCCTCTTCATCGAGTTTGGCGCGTATTGCCTTCTTATCAATTTTGCCTGTGGAAGTCAGCGGTATGTTGTCAGTCTCAAGAATTTCGTCGGGTAGCTGCCACTTCGCAAAAATAGTACCGCAGTGTTCCATGACATCCTCTGATTTCAGAGTGTTCCCCTCGTTCATAATCACCAAAGCCACTGGCCGTTCGTCCCATTTTGGATGAGGCCTAGCAACCACTGCCGCTTGCGCAACACCAGACATTGCTACAATGTGATTCTCTAAATCGACAGATGAAATCCATTCACCGCCCGACTTAATCAAATCCTTCGATCTATCTGCTATCATTACATACTGCTCCGAATCGATCTTTGCGACATCACCGGTCACGAGCCAACCGTCATGAAACTTGTCTGGTTGAGGGTCGTTATAATACTCTGAAGCAATCCAAGGACCCTTAATGCAGAGCTCCCCGACAGTTTCGCCGTCATGGGGCAATGGGTTCCAATCTTCGTCAAATATTTCAATATCTAGGCTAGGCATAGCTAATCCGGCCTTGGCGATATTCTCAAATTGTTGATCCTCTGAGCTTCCTATATGGGAACGCTTTGCAATTTTGCGTGAAACAGTGCCAAGTGGATTGGTTTCTGTCATACCCCAACCTTGAATCATTTCGACCGCAAAGGTCTCCCAATACCATCGCATCATTTCCTTAGGTGGCGCTGATCCTCCGCACGTTAACCGACCAAGTTTGCTGAGGTTATATTTATTAACATCGGCGCTCAGCGTAGCCCTTACTCCCTGCCAGATTGTTGGAACGCCAGCTGAGATTGTCACTTCTTCATCTTCCATTAACTTCAGTATTACATCAGGAATCATAAATCGATGCGGCATGACTTGTTTGCATCCTAGCATCGAGGCGGCAAAGGGAAGCCCCCATCCCATTGCATGAAACATGGGCACGATGCCTAAAAGGGAGTCTAAGCTCGAAAGCCCAAGAGCATCAGGAAGCGACTCACAAAGTGTATGTAAATATGTCGATCGATTTGTATACATTACGCCCTTGGGTTTTCCGGTAGTGCCTGAGGTATAGCAAAGACCCATGGGGGATGTTTCGTCGATTTCCGGCCAGCTGTATGTTGTCGGCTGATCTTTGATGAAATCGTCGTAGTCAACTTGGTTCTCGAAAGAGCTTTCGCCGTTTTCCCCATGGCGACAAATAACTAACAGCTTTACGCAGGGGATTTTCCCCCACAGCGGCTCAAGCAGCGGTAGTAAATCTTCATCTGCAAAGATCACTTTATCACCCGCATGGTTGATGATGTATTCTAGATCGGCGCTTGAAAGTCGAATGTTCAATGTGTGTAAAACCGAACCCATTGAAGGCACACCCTGGTAGAGCTCTAGGTGGTAATAGTTATTCCACATGAAGCTGCCGACTCGATCGCCCACGGTTATTCCATGAGCGTTTAGAGCATTTGCGAGTTGGTTGGCGCGATCCCAAGTTTGTCTTAATGTCTGTCGATGTATTTTGTTAAATTGTTGAGTGACCACTTCGACCTCAGGGTCTAAAAGTGCGCCACGACCAAGAATCCGCGACATTAATAGAGGCGTATTTTGCATTGTCATTTAGGTCTTCCCCCTTTAATTCTATGCCCTCTCAAACATGAGAGGCTGATGAGCATATCGGATAAACGGGGCGATGATCAAATCTGATATACAGAAGATAATAATCATTACTCATAACTATGCGTAGGTTATCGATTTTGCTGCGCTAGACACTTTTGATCGAGCAGTTTATTCTTTAAACAATGTTTGGGATATTTGTGGGGAAGTGGAAATGATAAGCGTCGAGGAACACCCGAAAAAAATGATGACAGTTAAAGGGAAAACGATGAGCTATGTAGAAATGGGGGAAGGTGATCCCATAGTATTTCAGCATGGCAATCCGACATCATCCTATTTATGGCGTAATATCATGCCTCATTTGGCTGACCAGGGTCGCTGCATCGCAATTGATTTGATCGGTATGGGAGACTCTGAAAAAATAGATAACCCAGGGCCAGAAAGCTATACGCTGATGGAGCATCGAGACTATTGGGACTTGGCTCTTGAAGAAATTGGGGTAACGAACAATGTAACTTTTGTGATTCATGATTGGGGTTCCGCGTTAGGTTTTGACTGGGCGAACCGCCACCGGGATTCAGTTATGGGTATAGCTTATATGGAAAGTATAGTGAAGCCTGTTACTTGGGAAGAGTGGCCGGAAGCGGCGCGAGGTGTCTTTCAAGGATTTAGATCATCCGCTGGTGAAGAAATGGCGCTTGAGAAAAATATATTTGTAGAAAGGGTCTTGCCCGGCTCGATTATCAGAGATTTAAGCGAAGAGGAAATGAATATTTATCGCAGACCTTTTTCTGAGCCTGGGGAAGGTAGGCGACCTACGTTGACCTGGCCTCGTCAAATTCCAATTGAAGGTGAACCAGCTGAAGTTGTAGAGCTGGTGCAAAGTTATGCCGATTGGCTCTCTGAGTCGAATCTTCCTAAGCTGTTTATAAACGCTGAACCAGGGGCCATATTAACGGGGCCGCAGCGGGAATATTGTCGTGCTTGGCCTAACCAAGAAGAAGTGACTGTGGCTGGAAACCATTTCTTGCAAGAAGACTCTCCACATGAGATCGGTAAGGCGATTGCCGAGTGGAGGGGAAGAATTAGCAACTGAATTTTCTTTATGATTAATTCGCATACATTTTTAAAACGTTGGTTGCCCATATGTGGATTTTTTTCAATTAGCCTTGGTGTCGATTTTATTGTTACCAGTGCTCAACAATCTATCCAAGAACAAATTGTAGGAGAGTGGATAATCAACGATGATTTAAGTGATAACACGGATGATCAGGTGGAAGCCGCCATTGAAGCATCTGGCGGCGATGGAGGTCGCGGATTTTTCAATCGCCAAGAAGATTTTTATCGAGGCGGTCCTCCAGAGCATGAGCTTTATGATCGGATTTCTTATGATGACATCTTAACCATAGAGTATTCAGATCCAGAGTTTAGGTTTACGTATGAGAGTAATTATATCCGGGTCTTTCATACTGACGGACGCCGGCGCCGTACGACGGCGAACGACTTTTATGAAGGCGGAGGACTGGATTGGTCGGAAGGAAATTTTGAAGGAAATTCTTTGGTTGTTGAAGCGCGTCCGCGAGATGGAGGCTATGCCTTGGAGACATATACGGTCATTGATCGTGGTAATCGTTTGCGCATCGACATGTTTATTGAGCCCCTGTCTTTCGGAGAACCTATAGAATTAGTGCGCTTTTTTGATCGTAAAGATTAACTTATTTTTGGTTTAATATTTCTTCTTCAACATCAACTAATCGGTCTTTCCCGAAAAACATTTCTTCGCCAACAAAGAATGTTGGGGAGCCAAAATTGCCCTTTTCAACTGAATATGATGTGCTGTCAATTAAGATTTTTTTAGTTGCAGGGTTTTGGCTGCCGGCTATTATTTTTTCGGCCGGCAAGTGATGGTCATGCAGTGCCTTACTTATGATTGAAGGATCATCCATTTTTAGGTCTTGCTCCCACATGCATCTATACATGGCTTCAATGTAGTCCGATTCAAATTTCTTTCCGATTGAATAACAAGCGCCGCGCATTATATGCAGCGTATTTACCGGGAAATGCGAATTCCGGGTATATTTATTAAGATTATGTTTTCCAATAAAGCGCTCTGTCTCTCGTGCAAAATACTCTTTTTTGTTCTTAACTTCAGCGAATTGTTCCATCGGAGACTTGTTGTTTGTCGCTTTAAAGATTCCTCCTAAAAGAATTGGGATATATTTGAATTTCACCCCAGTCCGCTGTTCGATTTTTGGGATAATGCGATGGCAAAGATACGAGTTGGGACTACCGAAATCAAAGTGAAATTCTACATCTGTTATCATTTTGTAATCCTTGGCTAGTTTCTTACGTATTTAGTTACGTTTTGATCGCCAACTGATGCGCCCCAGATTATTCCGTTGTCATCTACTGCGATTCCTTCTGGAAAGCTCGTGCCACCACTTGGGCTAGGGTCAGGAATAAAGTCAGTGATCGTACCGTCAAGGGTTCCAACATAAATTCCACGATGCCACCCGGGGTTGAATCCGTATTCGCCTTCAGCCTGCCTGGACTCAGAATCTACGACATAGAGCATGTCATCGTGGATTCGGATACCGCTTGGACGGCCAAAGTGTGCCCAAATCGCAATCAAGTCGCCTTCTGGCGATAGGATTTGCAGACGATTATTTGTTCGATCACCCACATAAATTTTACCTTGAGAGTCAACTGCTATCGCATGTGGGCCCTCAAACTGTAAAGGCCCATACCCCTGAGACCCCCATTCTTCAATGTATTCGCCTTCAGCGGTCAGGTGAAGTATTCGGCGATTAGATTCAGGACTGATATGTCCGTCGACCACATATAGAGTCCCATCTGGCCCTATAGAGAGGTCTGAAGGCTCATCAAATAGGTTTGGACCGTCACCCCTAACTCCTGGTTGTCCTAGCTCAATGAGCAGCCCCCCATCTTGATCGAATTTAAAAATTTGATTACCTTTTTCTCCATCAACCACCCCGGCATCGATGACCCAGAGATTGTCTTCATCGTCCACAATAATTCCGTGAGGCCAAACAAACATTCCTGAGCCGAAGCTTGTGAGAATATCGCCTTCCGGACTAAATTTTAAGATTGGGTCGACATCAGATTCAAGACAGGCCCCCTGGTTACCGCCGCAGCGCTCAAATACCCATATGTTGCCATTTGAATCTATATCTATAGCGTTGCCAGAACCCATATTGCGTCCGTCGGGCATCTTTACCAGATCTTCATGCATCGTATAGTTGTTTGGATAATTTGGTAAAACGCTATTTTGCTGCGCGTTAGCGCTTTGTAGAATTAGGGTGACAGTCGAGAAAATTACAAAGGCATAAATATTTTTGACTCTCATCGAAAACTCCTCAGTGATTGGCCTTGATACATAATATCGATTAAAGCCTAGTCTGGGTAAGGAATTCAAGAGAGATTGAGCAGAAAATTCTGGGTTATATCTGGAATAGCCGGTTAAGTTTTATTGCCCAACCTCGATTCCTCAACTCAAAGCTGTCGGGACGATCCAGCGGGTTAGTATCGCGGTCGTCGCTATAAACGATAAACAGTTCGCTACCAGGCGCCCATTCCCACCTGAAGCGAAAATTACTGCTGGCCGAGTTTTGCGTAGAATTGTATTGCACTAATCCGCTGAAATACATGCGTGGTGAAATAGTATACGTTACTCGAACCCTACTAAGTTCGGTTCTGAAATTTCCCTCTGGGAGTTTTACTTTATTGAAAGAATAGCTTGGTTCTACCGATAGTTGGGGGGATAGCTCTATGCTGCCACCGCTTAACCCGATAGAGGAATTAGTACCGCCCCAAAAGTCACCAAACCGGTAGGAAAGCTGACCGCTATACTTCCGTTGAGGACCAAGGCGATAGGATGTCTGGAAACTAGTGAAATCGTAGTCGCCAGGGTCTAATGTTACCTTTGGAGCGATACGAAACGCTTGTGTTAGCATTTCAAATTCATCTTTCATGGAAATACGGAACTGGTCCCCGCTCTCAAATTCTGTGTTAAATATCAATTCATGACGTCTTGTCTCGAGTTTACTTGTGCTTGCTGACCAGTATGAGCGTGGTTGAGCTTCAAAACGAAATTGTCTGACCGAATCTATGGAGTTTGGTCTTGGGCTAAAGCGCGCATTTCCTTCATATTGTTTGAAATCGTCTCTCCTCTTGAAACCAACTTCAGGGTTGAAATTGTCTTCCACTAGTAAGTAGCCCGATCTAAACCCATAGCGATCTCCATTATAATTAAAATTAGCCATATAACTTTTATCGTCGTTGGATAGGCCGGGTGTCTTACTTTTTGCGGCATAAGAACTAATTTCAATGTCGTCCATAAAATTGAAAGTCCCATCGACGCCGTAAAGCTGGTTCGTCCCATCGCCAACAATTGATTTGGATCGGTCCGTATATATCACCCCGACTCGGCTTCGACGCAACACGTCTCGCTTAATCCGTAATACCGAGAAGTCAGTCGACTGAGCGTTATCAAGGTCGCCCCCATCCGTGCCAATACTCAGCGCGCCAATATCAAAGTTCCCTATCTTCCCGGTCAACCTTCCACCCACATTGATGGGTACTACCTGACCTTGCTCAAGACCAATGCGACGGCTGAAAAACATGGTGGGGATATCGAGGTTGCGAGGTTGCGTAAAGTCAAAGTTGGCAGCGCCTTCTAGAAAAAATTCTCTTTTTTCGGGGAAAAATAAATTGAACCGGGTGAGATTAACCTGGCGCTCGTCCACCTCAACCTGAGCAAAGTCAGTGTTATAAGTGAAGTCCGCGGTTAGATTGTTGGTTATCCCGAACTTTACATCGACTCCAGCCTCGCCCTTCTGATCATTGTCAAAGGTGGGGCTAGTAATTCGATTTGTCGTAGAGGTCCCGAGGCCATAGGGCTTAATTTCGAGATTTAAATTTCGAGGAGGAACCTGGAGCTCGGTCAGCGATGCTGCCTCTGAAATTCGCCACATCCCAGCGACCATTGGTGGGCCAATGTTTGCTGCGGAAATTGGAATTTCCGTTATGTAAGAAGCCTCATTCTGGCGTATGAGCACTCGACGAAATTGAATGCCCCAGGTTTGTTCGCTGGAGGGCTCATATCGCAGGGAGCGGAAAGGAATTTCCATTTCGACCGTCCAACCGCCCTCAAATCTGCCTACACGAGAATCCCAAACGACATTCCAGTCAAAATTGACAGGCCTCGTTGCCGCACCTTCGTTGTTTATTGTGAAGTCAGAAAAGCCGCCTATCGGCGATACGAGAAAGGCTACGCCGTTTCTTCGATCCAGGAAAGTATCGAACATTACTGAGAATGAGTCATTGCTTCGCAAGCGCCCCACATCTCTACGCATTTCGTTGGCGACCCAATCTTCTTCGGGAACCGATTCGTATACCTTGGCCGTGACATAGATATTCACATCATCGTAAAAAACCCATGCCTCGGTTCTCTCTGTAGCATCGGCGCCCTGAATTGGAAGGTGCTGAATAAAATTTCCGATGGGAGCTACTGTTTGATAGATTGATTCGTCGAGATTGCCGTCAATGTTGATGGGGCCGTCATATCGGACTGCGCGAATCGATTTTCTGCCGTCCGCGTCCTCATCCACAACTATTTCTTGCGCTAAATTCATTGAGGGGGTGCTAGCAAATAAAAGCATTAAGCTAATTGAAACGCGCAAGTTAGGAGTCAAGTTCTCTGATTTGCTCTTCAATTAGTTATTACTCGAGAAATATTGATTTACGGTTCGAACTAGGAAAGTGTCATGATAAGTTCCAGGCACGTCGTTCTTGTTTCTTTATTATTAAGGCTTTCTGAATTTTAAGGTCATCCTGTCAGATTCACCTATAGCAGCATATTTCGCCCGATCAGTTTCACCCATACGAAAGTTGGGAGGTAGTGTCCAGACGCCTTCAGGATGATCCTTTGTATCTCTATTATTGGCATTGATTTCTGACGATGCGACAAATTCGAATCCGGCTGAGCTAGCGACTTGCTTTACGTAAGCCTCGCTGACATAACCAGTATCTATCATGTGTTGCCTGCTCGCCGTGTCTGGGGCTCGATGTTCTATTAATCCGAGAATGCCTCCTGACTTCAGATTCTCATAGAAAGCTTTAAAAAATTCGGTCTCTAGCCCTCTTGCCATCCAATTGTGTACATTACGGAACGTAAGCGCAATATCGGCACCCTCTTCCGGGCCTATGGCAGTTTCATGCGGCGGATGTAAGTGACGAATGATTGCTCTCCCGTAAATTGACGGATCTGCCTTTAGTTTGGCCTCAAAATTTTCGAGATTTCGTCTTTGGAAGCTATTTTCACTATTGGGGGAAAAATGCGCGCCATAGTAACGCCCATTATCGCGCATGTATGGCGCTAGTATTTCGGTGTACCAGGCGCCGGAGGGCCCAATTTCAATAAGCGTCATGTCGGGTTTTAGACCGAAGAACTCTAGTGTCTCAATTGGATTGCGTGACGCATTTCTTGCAATATTTTCTGGGCTTCGGTGATCTCCAATCAAAATTTGAGAAAGCGTTTGGTCACCATTTTCTTGATCGGTTACCTGACTAGGTGCTGAAGAGGTTGAAAGAACCAAAGCTAAGGTTACGAGAATTCGAGTTATTGCAGTCTTTTTCATTTTTATCCAGTGAGGTCTAAGTGAAAATTTCCAATCTTGCAGTTGGATTTTGGCACGAAAGAGGTGCTCAATCTACTAATGTAAAAGTTTGTATAGGCTGTCTTCTTATTGCAAATAATTATCATTTGCATATAAGATAAATTCTCATTAGAATGCTCTCCAATTACCAGCAGTGCAACATAGCGATAGTCGATTTTTCTTTAGAAGGTCAGTTGCCGCTTTGAGTTTGAGATCAGATGAGTCAATTACATTTAAAGCCCAGAAGAATTACACCCACGATTAAACAAGTGTCTACTACAGAATTGCTGGGGAATAAAAAGCAATTGCAGATAAGTCATAACGGAGCTGAGTACACCTTAAGAATTACGTCCAACAACAAACTAATTTTGACGAAGTAAACTTTCAACGAATTTAAAGTTAGTCCCGAGTCCAGCCAGCCACCACAGCGAATGTCCGGAAGCAAGCCAGACTCTCTTATCAGGAGAGTTTTTTAATGAGTCCTACCCTAGAATTTTCATTCCAAAGCAAATCTTTTCAGAAAAAAACGATTGACACTTTATTAATTGTATTTCTGCTTCCGATCGTTGCGCAAGCACAGGAACCGAGCTTAGGTCGACTGGAGGAACTGACGGTAAATGCAACTCGCCAACCACGGACAATTGAAAATATTGCAGGCACGGTTTCATTAATCTCTATGGAAGATATCGAAAAAGAAATGGTAGATGATTTAGATGATATAGCTCGGTTTCAACCCGGGGTATCGATGAACAAGAACGCGCGAGGGGGGAATCAAGGTTTCACGATTCGCGGTATCGGAGGTAATCGAGTTCTTAATGTGATCGATGGAGTGCGTGGAACAGATATCTATTTTGGCTACGGTAAAGATTCCTTTGAAATGGACAATCTGCAGAGTGTTCAGATTGTCAGGGGGCCGGCTTCCGTGCTCTATGGGGCGGACGCAATGGGAGGCGCGGTTATTTTTACGACTAAAGATGCACGCGACTACGTGGGTGGTGACGATGGCAGTTATTTTAGTGTTAGGAGTATGGCCTCTGACGCAGACGATCAGTATAAAACGGGGGCGACAGCGGCTTTCCAGAGCGGCGACGTGGGTTTAATTGCACAGTTTACCCAAAGAAATTGGAATGAGCATAAGGTTAACGGTCCCGGCAAAGTCAATCCGCAGGATGGGCAGTCGGATGGTATTCTATTGAAGGGGTTTTGGGATGTTTCAGATAATCAAACATTATCGATTAGTCTCGAATCAGTGGAGCAGGAAACGGATTTTATCTTAGAGTCCGATCTTGGTCGCTCAGTATCAAGCTCCTTGGGCTATGACCAAACTGAGAGAGATAGGATTGGTTTGGAATACACACTGGAGCGTGATTCAAGTCTATTTGATGATTTGCAAATCCTTTTCAATGTTCAAGACACCGATGCTAATCAAAGGACGATCCAAAGCAGGACAAGTTTTTCATTCGTCAATCCAAGAAATCCACGATCCTTCGGCGGAGCGGCGGCGGTTAGAGATACAATGTTTGAATTTGACCAAGAAACAACGGCATTGAATTTAAATCTAAGAAAGTCTTTGAGTTCAGGGTTGCTAACTCATAATTTTGCATATGGCTTTAATTTTGATGAGACCGATACTGAGAGGCCTCGCGACCGATTTGATAAAAACGTGGCTACTAACACGATAACTAGGGATATTTCGGCCTTCCCTATGGCTCCGGCAGAGGTGTTTCCCAATAAGAGCTTCCCAGATACAACGACCAAAAGGTGGGGCATATATCTGCAGGACGAGATTCAGATAAGTGATAGCGCGCTGACTATTATTCCGGGTGTTCGCTATGACCGCTACGACATGGAAGCGGACGCAGACGCACTGCTTGATGGGACCAACCTCGTGGCAGGTTTTGGCTATCCAGTTAAAGACTTCGATGAGGGCGAGGTTTCTCTGAGTCTCGGTGCTCTTTATGATATTAATGATACCTATTCGTTTTTCGGGCAATACGCCGAGGGCTATCGTGCACCAAATTTTAATGAAGCAAATCAAGCATTCGTGAATCTTGGTTTTGCGTATGCGGTGTTGCCTAATCCTGAGATCGATGCCGAGAGTAGCGACAGCATTGAATTAGGAATAAGGGCCGACTATGAAAGTGCTTTCCTTAGCCTCTCCGTCTTTAGTAACAATTATGAAGATTTTATTTCGAGTAATTTTATCGGTGCAGAAGGAGATCTCTCTCTATATCAAAATCAAAATATACAGGATGTTGAAGTTCAGGGAGCAGAGTTACTGTCTTATTTTTACTTAAATAATGAATGGCGAGTGCGGGCATCGGTAGCCTATGCGCGTGGCGACAATGAAACAGATGATGTGCCGATTGATACGGTCGACCCTCTCACCCTAGTTGCCGGACTAAGATACGATAATGCGATTGGAAATTGGGGAGGGGAATTGTTGGTAACAGCTGTCGGCAAAAAAGATAGAGTTTCCTCTGATTCTGTAGTTCAGCCGAACAATTATACTGTAGTGGACTTGATCGGTGACTGGGAATTAGGTGATTCGTTATCACTGCGTCTCGGCGTTTTCAACTTATTCGACGAAGAGTATGCCCATTGGCAAAATGTTCAGGGACTTAATGCTGTGAGTTCAGCGGATACGATTGCAAATGCGTATCAGCCGGGAATGAATATTCGGTTAGGGTTCAATGTAGAGTTTTAATATGGGTGTTAACCGGGGGCTATGTGATGAAACGGTTTCGTAATATTAGGTTGGGTAAAGTATTTCTTATATTGAGCATTATCGTGGTTGGTTCCTGCACCAGTGTTGAAAATTTCGAGTCCGTTCAAAAGGCGAATCAAGGAAATGGGTCGAAATTCGGCGTGCTGCTCATGGCTCACGGTGGCAGTCAAGAATGGAATGCCGCAGTAGAAAATTCGACTGCTGCGCTTGCTAATAAATTCCCGGTTGAGGTCGCATTTGGTATGGCTGACGCTGGGAGCATTGAAGAGTCAGTCAGACGTCTTCGAGCCATTGGAGTCGAACATATCGGTGTAGTACGTATGTTTGTGTCAGGAGAAAGCTGGCATCAGCGAACGCGTCAAATATTGGGTCTGGAGGAAGGAGCACCCAGCAGGGAAGAAGCAAAAAGGGGAAACCCGCAGCCTAGAACGTTTATGCCAATGGGTTTTTGGGAAATAGATACAGACCTTTCTTTTTACATTAGCGAGGATGGTCTTGCTGATGCTTCAGAAATGGATGGTGTTTTGATTAGTCGTATACAATCTTTGAGCACTGACCCATCAAATGAGGTAGTTTTAGTATTGGCCCATGGAACTGGCTCAGACGACGAAGACTCTCGTTGGGTCGAAAAGATTACAGAGCGTACGGAATTGGCAAAGGCGAGTTTAGGTTTGAATGAGATTAAGGTCTTTACCCTCAGAGAGGACTGGCTAGGAAAGAGGGAAGAAGCTGAACAACGTATTAGAAGCTACATAGACGACGTTAACCATGCTGGATTGGTCCCGCTAGTTGTTCCCTTCCGAGTGCAAGGCTTTGGGCCGTGCGCAAGAGTCTTGGAAGGTCTAGATTATAAGTCTGATGGACAGGGTTTGCTTCCACATGAAAATGTAAGCGAGTGGATAGAAAATCAAACGGAAATGTTAAAGCGTATTGCGGAACAGAATTATTAGTCGGCTCTAAGCAAACATAAGAAAAAAGTAGCTCATAGG
>JAQWOJ010000099.1 GCA_029245905.1 Gammaproteobacteria bacterium | reverse complement strand
GTTGGTAGTGCTTTTTGGTTCTTTCTTGGTGCTCATTCGTATCTACCTAGTTGAATTATCTCTGAGGGTATCACTCTAATTTTAACAAGAAGACTTAGGTGAGTCAGTGGCAATCTCATGTATTTATGCGCAAGTATGATAATTGCAGTAATATCACAAGATGCAAACAACGAAATATCTAAATATATTGCTGATTTGGTCTTTATTCTTTGTGATTTTTATCGCAATGCCAACAGCCTTTGCCTTACAGGTTGAAGGACTTTATCAACACCGGGTTCTTGTTGCCAGTGATAGTGATGCTGAGCGAAATCGAGCGTTTAGGGAGGCATTGAGGGCTGTAATTGTGAAAGTAGCGGGAGAGTACCGATGGTTGGATCACCCCGACATTGAAGCGGCATTGGCTAATCCAGAGCGATATATAGAGTCGATAAGCTACTCGACTGACTTAGTGGATCGTTCGTTGTTGGGCCAGGTTAATAATGGGCTCTCAAGGGTCGAGACTAGGTACATTGAGGTAAGTTTCGCTAATTCTTTAATTAATGACTTGTTAGCTGAATCAAATATTCCTGTTTGGGATAGTAATAGGCCGAGTATTTTGGTTTGGATGGTGCTGCAAAACAGTTTAGGCGAAAGGACGATGCTGACACCGGATATTAATCCAGAAATTATTGAATATATGCAAGAATTCGCAGAAGATAGAGGCATTCCGATTATATTCCCAGTATTTGATTTTGAAGACCGACAAAATTTATCAGAGGATGAAATTTGGACTCTCGTTGAGCAAGAAATAATTAAAGCAAGTGCTCGTTATGGGGCAGACAGCATTCTTTCGGGGCGGCTTCACTATACCGCGGGAGGAGATCTTGTCGGGTTGTGGCAGTTTCTTTTTCAAGACGAGGTTTTAATTTTTGATGGATTTGAGGATAATTTAGAATCATATTTATATTTGCCTCTTGATCGAGTTGTGAGTCAGTTGGCCCGTTATTTTGGCATTGTTCCAGATGCTGGCATTGAAGAGACGATAATGCTGCGCGTTGAGGGAGTCAGCGACTTGAAGACTTATTCTGCTCTCATTAATTATCTTTCAGGTCTGGGCTTGGTGCGAAATGTTAAGAACTCCTTTTTGGATGGCGAACGCCTAGAATTAGAATTAGGCCTTGTTGGAAATTCATCTCAATTGTTTGAAATTATAGCTCTTGATAGGGATTTAATGCCGATAGGGGGGGGAGCAGTTGATGACCTCGGTATTTTGCACTACCGATGGACTCGATGACGTATGATCCATCATATAGACACTCAACTTACATTGGATCTTAGCTTAAACGACGAGGCTAAATTTGAGAATTTTTTTGATGTTGGCTCAAATGCTGAGGTTATTAGTGAGCTCAAAGGAACGGCCTCCCAGGTATTTCTATGGGGTTCTTTAGGGTCAGGGCGAACCCATCTTCTTCAGTCTGTCTGTCATGAAGCGTTGACGAAAAATGAATCTTCCATATATATACCTTTACTAAACGCAAATAAATTTTCACCAGAGATCCTTCAGGGTCTTGAAAACGTGGATACTATTTGTGTTGATGATATCCAATTTGTTCAAAAAAAGGCTGCTTGGGAAGAGGCGCTTTTTCAATTATATAACAAAGCGAAAGACAGTGGCTCTCGCTTAGTTATTAGTGCTAACCAAGCTCCGCCGAATTTAGAATTAACGCTAGCAGATCTACAATCAAGGCTTTGTGGGTTGCCCGTATTTAAACTCTCCAGTCTTGATGAGTCATGGCAAATGGAAGTTTTAAAATTTCGGGCAAAGCAGCGCGGCATAAAGTTAAGCGTTTCCGTTGCGGATTACATCGTAGCTAGATCTCAACGCGATATGCATGGTCTTATATGCGTTCTAGATGCCGTAGACCAAATTTCTTTTGCTGAGAAAAGACGTATTACTATTCCTCTAATAAAAAAAGTAATGCATTGGTAGTAAAACTTGCTTAGATTATTTTGCTGATTTTTGTCGGTTGGCAATATATAAAATCAAACTTAAAAAGAGTCCGCTACTAAATAAAGTTTCCGCTATATCTAGGACGTCTCTTTTTTCCTCTAGAACAGATAAAAGCGCTTGTGCAAAATATATCAGCGAAATAAAGCTTAACCAAATCATAGAGCGCAGGTGTTTCGCGTGAACGCCAAAACTAAAAGCGAGCAGGGGAATTATTTGAATTGCCCAAATAATAATTTTTGAAAGTGCTGAAATAGGTGACACAAATAAACTTGACAAGAAAAGTGTGAAGATCAAGCCATAAAAACATATTAGCGTCGTCTGAAAAATAAGTTTAAAAGAGGCTGCTTCAAGAGCATTCTTGTCGGCGGCAGGCTTTTTCATCCTAGTTTTTTTCCTAGATTTGCCAATCTTTTGCCTAAGGCCACGCAAAGCCTACTTTCCTCTGGAGAAATATCTAGTTTATTTTCAGGACCCGAGAAATGGCTAGCCCCGTAGGGTGTTCCGCCAGACTGTGTGGTGCTAAGATCAGATTCCGAATAAGGGAGGCCGCAGTAGATCATGCCATGGTGGAGCATTGGGATCGCCATTGAGAGTAATGTGATTTCTTGCCCTCCATGAAGTGAGTTGGTTGAAGTAAAAGTCGCGACTGGTTTATCAATCAAACTGCCTGATATCCAGAGTGCCCCTGTTCCATCTATAAAATATTTTAGTGCCGCTGACATATTGCCAAACCTTGTTGGGCTACCCAATGCTAAAGCGGCACAGTCTCGCAGGTCTTCCTCAGTGCAATATACTGCTCCCATGTCTGGGATCTTAGGAAGAGTGCTTTCCGTATCTGAAGATATCGCAGGAACTGTTCGTATGCGGGCCTCATATTGCCCGGTGGATTCAACGCCCCTACCGATGATTTTAGCCATCTTTTCAGTGGAGCCATATCGACTATAATAGAGGACTAAAATATAGGGCATGTGCATTTTTCCGTTTCTAAGCTTTAAGAAGCTTCAGAAGATTGGTTATGGGTCGGCCAATAACTGCAATTTCATTTTTGATTATGATAGGCCTTTGAATCAATATCGGATTTTCGCAAATTGCTTGTAAAAGACCTAGTTCATCAAAAGAATTACTATTGAGTCCAAGCATTTCGTACTCCGGCTCATTTGTTCTAATAATATCTCGGATGGGCAACTTTAATTTTCTTAAAATGATGGCTAGCTCTTCACGTGATGGAGGATTAACAAGGTAATCAACCACCTCAATTACGATTTCACTTTCTTCTAAGACCGCTAAAATCTCCCTCGATTTCGAGCAATTGGGGTTATGAAGTATTTTGATAACGCTCATATTCTTCTCGAAACGCAGTTATTATAGCTAGCGCTTAATTAGCAAGCGAGTAAGAGGTCATTTAAAAATATTTCAATTTCCTTGATATTTATTTGCTGTTTTTTCCTCCCGTTACGGCACGTATATTCTACGGCACCGTTTTCTAAGGATCGTGGTGAGATAACCAGGCGATGGGGAATGCCAATAAGTTCGGAATCAGCAAATTTAACGCCCGGGCTTGTTTTTTTGTCTCGATCGTCTAATAAAATGTCTACGCCTAGCTTCGAATACCTCTTATAAATTGAATTTGAACATTCAGTTACTTGCGTGGATTTATGTGCGTCAATTTCAATGATCAAAAGTTGGAAAGGCGCAATATTTTCTGGCCAAATGATACCTTTCTCATCATGGTTTTGTTCAATGCAAGCGGCGACCAACCGAGTAACACCTATACCATAACACCCCATAAGCATTTGAACAGCTTTTCCATTTTCGTCTAAAACAGTTGCATTAAGCGCTTGACTGTATTTATGGCCAAGCTGAAAAATATGCCCGACCTCAATACCCTTTTTTATTAATAGTGAGCCGTTTTTCTTTGGACTAATATCTTTTTGTTGCACGCGGCGGATATCAACGATTTCATCGTAAGAGCAAGCTTTCGACCAATTCATATTAGTTAAGTGTTTGCCTGGTTTGTTGGCGCCACATGTAAAATTGCAAAGGTCTTTCACGCTGTAGTCCGCAATTTTGCGAATCGATAATTTTACTGGTCCCAAATAGCCGACATGGCTATTTATTTTATTTCTAATAAGCTCATCAGAGGCAAATTTTAAGGGAGAAAATACTCCCGCGATATTTTGCGCTTTTATTACATTTAGCTCTTGGTCGCCGCGAAGGAAAAAAGCAACTAATCCATCAGTAACATTTCCGCCTTCATCTTCAGCATGTACAATTAAGGTTTTGACGATTTTGCGTGTCTGTATTTCTAGAATATCTGCAATTTCTTGAACGGAAGTTGCATTACCTGTATCTACTTCTTTCGGGGTATTTTCTTTTTCTATTTGGTTTTCGAAAGCCAAGCCACCAGTGGCTAGGTCAATGCTGGCCGCATAGTCGCCTTCGCTGCTAAACACGATATCGTCTTCCCCTGAATTTGCGAGGACATGAAACTCGTGTGATGTGCTTCCGCCTATATTTCCGGAATCCGCTATAACCGACCTATAATTTAAATCAAGGCGGTC
This sequence comes from Gammaproteobacteria bacterium, assembly GCA_029245905.1. GTDB lineage: Bacteria > Pseudomonadota > Gammaproteobacteria > Pseudomonadales > Pseudohongiellaceae > UBA9145. The sequence goes on along the minus strand of JAQWOJ010000099.1, from coordinate 27,516 downwards.
AAAAATGCTGCAATATGTTCGATGCATTCTCTCATAAGTTCCCTTCAAGCATGCTTCACTATCATGAAAGGAATAGGCGTCTTTCATTATAAATTCTCGCGCTCTCATCACGCCAAATCGGGGTCTTCGCTCGTCACGGAATTTTGTTTGGATTTGATAGAATGTAGCTGGTAACTGCTTATAACTGGCATACTCATTGCGAACTAAATCAGTAATGACTTCTTCGTGATTTGGTCCAAGGCAGAAGTCCCTATTATGGCGGTCTTTAAATCGCAATAGCTCAGGTCCCATCTGATCCCATCGCCCAGTTTCGTGCCAAAGTTCAGCATGTTGGACTATTGGCATAGACACTTCCATCGCTCCAGATTTGTTCATCTCCTCTCGAACAATTTTTGTAATATTGTTAAGTACTCTTAATCCTAATGGGAGCCAGTTATATAGGCCGCTTGCAAGTTTTCGAACCATCCCGGCGCGAATCATTAGCTTATGACTTATGATCTCTGCGTCGGCTGGCGATTCTTTGATTGTGGCTAATAGGTATTGACTAGTTCGCATTTTAACTCGGTTTATTTTCTAACGGTTCTTCAAAAAAAAGGCAGCCCTTGGCCGCCCTCTAATGTATCAATCGGAACGCTTCAATGCACGTTCGATTTGCCAGCTGCGCTTAGCTCACAAGGCAAACTCTTTGAGTTTCTTAAGTGGTAAAACCTTCACTCTCGTCGACGCTGCCTTCCTGGGGATATCCATTAATTCTCCCGGCCTAAATGGGTTCGGAACGTCTTTTCTAGCAGGTCTCGCGGGACGAGTGACACATTTGATTTTCAATAAACCTGGCAGCGTGAATTCGCCAACGGCGCGCTTTTTGATATGACGTTCGATGAGGACGTTTAACTCTTCTAGCACCGCAGAAACGTCTTTCCGGTTTACCGCGGTTTTAGCAGCTATTTCATTCAAAATTTCTGTTTTTGTGTATTTCTTTTGAATTGCTGGAATCTTCTTGGACGTAGTACGCTTTTTATTTGAGGAAGCTATTCTTGGTGGTTTTTTTACAGGCATGCCCAATCTCTTTTTTTTGTAACAAACTGTTGATTAATATCCGCTATGGTTACGGACTGCTGATCGATACTTGCTAATAAGGTTGCTTTGCAGCTAACGAATCCCTGTGTAAGCGCTGGAGTATGATATTTATAAATCATTACCTAACGCCTAGCAAGCATTTGAAGGTAGTTTGTTCAGATTATTTGCAAAACTTTATTACGATGAGACGATAAAGATTATGACTCTGTTGAGATTTTCCGGGTATGTGATGCTGTCATATTTTCACAACGCGATTGTTGCATGATTAGATACTAATGTCAGCTAGGCTTTTTATTCTTTTTTTGTTAGGCACGAAGACACTGAGATGAGTTATAATGCTTGAAAAGTTGGATGAAAGTGGTCTGTTATCCAAGTGTAGGTCAGATTGGGCGATAGACACTTAATGGAAATTGGAGCCTCATTCATTTCAGAAGAAAAGTAATTAAAAGTTAAGAAAAAATCATGCCGATTTATGAATATCAATGTTCTCTCTGTGAGAAAAAAATTGAGGCGTTACAAAAAATTAATGATGCGCCTTTAAAGGATTGTCCTGTTTGCTTTGCTCCCTCGCTGCGAAAGCTGGTGTCTGCGGCTAGTTTTAGGCTAAAAGGAGGAGGTTGGTATGAAACTGATTTTAAAACTGGCAATAAGAAGAAATTAGCGGAGTCTGATTCAAGCGAAAATAAAACGGAAGGGCGTGAAAGCAAGGCGCCTAAAGCACAGAGTAACAAGGAAAGCACCTCAGTTTCGGGTGAAAATTTAGGTAAAAAAACGTCTGAACCGGGTGCCGCGCCGACCTCCGGTAAAAATAACGGAAAAATATAGAGCAAAAGGATAGTAACAAAGTATGCGTAGTCATTTTTGTGGTGAGTTAAATGAATCTCATGTTGATCAGGATATTAGTCTTTGTGGTTGGGTTCATAGAAGGCGTGATCACGGAGGAGTTATTTTTCTAGACGTGCGAGATAGGGATGGTATCGCTCAAGTTGTTTATGACCCTGATACGGTAGAAAGTTTTGAAGTTGCTGAGGGTGTGCGCAGTGAATTCGTTGTCTTGGTTAAAGGGATAGTTCGGCTTCGCCCAGAGGGAACCGTTAACAGGGAAATGCCGACTGGGGAAATTGAGGTTTTAGGCAAAGAACTCCGAGTGTTGAGCGCAGCAGAAACCCCGCCAATGCAATTAGATGAATATTCGGAGGTGGGTGAGGATGTGAGGTTGCGCTACCGTTATCTTGATCTTCGTAGGCCGGAGATGGCAGCGAAATTAAGATTTAGATCAAAAGTTGGGAATATAATTAGAAACTTTCTCGACAGTAATGGCTTTCTTGATATAGAAACACCGTTACTAACGAAAGCTACGCCTGAAGGAGCTCGAGATTACTTGGTTCCCAGTAGAACGAATCCAAATAAATTTTTCGCGTTGCCGCAATCGCCTCAATTATTTAAGCAAATTCTCATGGTTTCTGGCATGGATCGATATTACCAAATCGCGAAATGTTTTCGTGATGAGGATTTGCGAGCTGATAGACAGCCAGAATTTACTCAGATAGATGTTGAGACTTCTTTCATGGATGAAAATCAAATCATGGAAATTATGGAGGCTATGATTTCGCACACCTTTGAGTCCATGTTGGGTGTCCAGTTAGGAGAATTCCCCAGAATCACTTACGCTGAGGCTTTACGCCGATTTGGTTCAGATAAGCCTGATTTACGTATTGATATGGAATTTGTGGATATCTCGGATTTGATGAGGTCTGTTGATTTTAAGGTGTTTAGTGGCCCTGCGAATGACGAAAATAGTCGTGTAGTCGCGCTAAATGTTCCTGGGGCCAGCGGTTTAAGCCGAAAAGTTATAGATGACTATGCTGAATTTGTCGGTGTTTATGGAGCTAAAGGTCTTGCGTGGATAAAAATAAATGATCTAAGCAAGGGCGTTGAGGGTCTCCAATCGCCAATTCTTAAGTTTATGAGCGAAGATGTTATTGAAAGTCTTTTGGCTAAATTGTCGGCAAAAACTGGGGATATTATTTTCTTTGGGGCGGATAAAGCAAAAATTGTCAATGAAGCTCTCGGGGCATTGAGAGTCAAGGTGGCGGAAGATCTTGGTCTGATCAGAGAGGGCTGGGCACCGTTATGGGTTATCGATTTCCCCATGTTTGAACAAACTAGTGATGGGAACTTAACGTCACTCCATCATCCTTTTACGGCGCCAGCTTGCCATGTTGGTCAGTTAAATAAAGATCCGGTCAGCGCGCTGTCGAGAGCTTATGACATGGTGCTAAACGGAACCGAACTGGGTGGAGGGTCCATCAGAATAAATGCGTCGGAGATGCAGCGAGCCGTTTTTAAGGTATTGGGAATTGATGACAGTGAAGCGCAAGAGAAATTTGGATTTCTTCTCGACGCGCTATCTTATGGTTGTCCACCTCACGGGGGCATAGCGTTCGGACTTGATAGGCTGGTTATGTTAATGACCGATTCTAGCTCAATTAGAGATGTTATCGCTTTTCCTAAAACTCAATCCGCGTCTTGTCCTTTGACTGAGGCTCCAGGTGTGGTCTCCAACACTCAACTCCGCGAGCTAAATATTCGTTTGCGCGACTCAAAGCCCTCCGAAAAATTGAACTAAAAGAGAAAAAGAATTAAATGGCTGGCCACAGTAAATGGGCAAATATAAAACATCGCAAGGCGGGGCAGGACGCGAAGCGCGGCAAAGTTTTTACTAAAATCATTCGCGAATTGACGGTTGCGGCTAAACTTGGAGGCGGCAATATAGCCGATAATCCGAGATTAAGAGCAGTTGTGGATAAGGCCCTTTCCGCCAATATGACGCGAGATACGATTGATCGCGCAATTCTCCGGGGCTCGGGTGCTGCAGAGAATGAAAACCTGGAAGAGCTAGTTTATGAAGGCTATGGACCGGGTGGCGCAGCGATTTTATGTGAAACTTTGACGGATAATAAAAACCGAACTGTTGCAGAAATTAGACATGGTTTTTCAAAGTTTGGGTGCAGTATGGGCACAACAGGCTCTGTGGCTTATTTATTTCAACGAACAGGCATAATCAGTTTTCCTCCTGAGAGTGATGAAGAAAATATATTGGAACGGGCATTGGATGCTGGCGCACACGATATGATAGTCAAAGATGATGGTATTGAGGTGATTACGACTCTTGAAGCATTTGGGAAAGTGCAAGATGCTCTCAAGAAAGTTGGTCTTAATTATGATAGCGCTGAAATGACAATGTTGGCTTCTAATGAAGTGGAGCTTTTGTTGGGTAACGCCGAAAAACTTCTGAAGCTGGTGGAGCACTTAGAAGACCTTGATGACGTGCAGAATGTTTATTCTAACGCTAGTATCTCAGAGGAAGTGGCGTCGCAGTTGTGATTGCGCTCTGGTTGGTGCATTACTCAAAGAGTTAATTAGGAGTAATCAATGGCGGTAATTTTGGGCATAGACCCTGGTTCAAGAGTTACGGGTTTTGGTCTGATCATTTCTAATGGTAATAAACTTGAGTACTTAAAATCTGGTTGTATTAAAACTCAGGCCAAACTATTGCCTGAGCGATTAAAGATTATCTTTGATGAATTATGTGTGGTTATAGATTGTCATCAACCGGAGCAAGCGGCAATTGAAGAAGTGTTTATGGGGAAAAACGCCAGTTCCGCCCTCAAGCTAGGGCAGGCTCGAGGTGCGGCGATGGTGGCGTGTCTTTCCTTCGGGCTGGACCTGTCTGAGTATTCAGCCCGAAAGGTTAAGCAGGCGGTCGTGGGAGCTGGCGCTGCAGATAAAGCTCAAGTAAATCATATGGTAAAGGCGCTACTCAAGATTAAGGGTAATCTTCCGGAAGATGCGGCCGACGCCTTGGCTGTTGCTATTTGTCACGCTAATACTCAAGCTAGCTTAGTGAAATTGGTTGGAGCAAGATCCTTCAGTAAAAAGAGGTTGCGCGGGTAGCGTATGTCAATGTGATAGCGCAAATTAAAGGAAAGCTGATAGGGAAAAATCCACCGGAAATTTTAGTGGAAGTGGGCGGGTTAACATACGAAATTCAGGTGCCGATGAGCACCGTATACCACCTCCCGGAGTTAGGCAAAAGCATCAGGCTTCATATACACTTTGTGGTTAGAGAAGACGCACAAATTCTCTATGGATTTTATGACGCAAAGGATAAGGAAATGTTCAGGTCTCTGATTCGTGTTAATGGAGTTGGGCCAAAAATGGCACTAGGGATTTTGTCTGGCATGGGAGTTGATGATTTTGTGCGAATTGTTCGAAATGATGATGTAGGCGCGATGGTGAAGATGCCTGGTATTGGTAAAAAAACCGCTGAAAGGTTGATAATAGAGATGCGAGATAAATTATCTGGATGGGAAGATGTTGACAAAGCTATTGAGACAGTGGATTGGCGAAGCAGTCCGTCAAGGGTGACCAAAGATGCTGAAATCGCGATGGTCAATTTAGGGTATAAACCTCAGCAAGCGGCGCAAGCAATAGCTCAAGTGTTAAGAAATAATCCTGAGATAACAGATAGTGAGCAACTCATTAGGCTTTCCTTAAAGAGTATGGTGTAGAAGTGAGCGACAATCGAATAATATCGCCAGAATCGGAGCAAGTCGATGATTCTCAAGACAAGGCGATAAGGCCTCTTTCTCTCAAAGATTACGTCGGCCAAGAAAAAGTTAAAGAACAAATGGATATTTTTATTAAAGCGGCCCGCAATCGAGGCGAACCCTTGGATCATACTTTAGTTTTTGGTCCCCCTGGACTCGGGAAAACGACTCTTGCGAACATTGTTGCGTTTGAATTAGAAGTTTCCATAAAAGTAACCTCTGGTCCTGTGCTCGAAAAGGCTGGTGACCTAGCAGCGATGCTTACAAATCTTGAGGAAGGAGACGTTTTGTTTATAGATGAGATTCATCGATTGAGTCCGGCGATTGAAGAAATCTTATACCCTGCTATGGAGGATTATCAGTTAGATCTCATGATTGGCGAGGGTCCAGCGGCTCGCTCTATAAAGCTTGATTTGCCGCCTTTTACTTTGATTGGCGCTACTACCCGAGCAGGCTTATTAACTTCTCCTTTGAGAGATAGATTTGGGATTATCCAAAGGCTTGAGTTTTATTCAATTGAGGAATTAACCAGAATAGTTACCCGGTCATCTGAAATAATTCGTACTAAGATTGATATTAATGGCGCAGTAGAAGTTGCTGCGCGTTCGCGGGGAACTCCGCGCATTGCTAATCGATTACTTCGCAGAGTACGCGATTATTCTGAGGTAAAAGCTGACGGAAGGATTGACTCAGACTTGGCAAATAAGGCGTTGGATATGTTGAGTATCGACAAGAATGGCTTTGATCATATGGACCGCAGGCTTCTCATGACGATGATTGAGAAGTTTGAAGGGGGGCCAGTAGGAATAGATAGCTTAGCAGCGGCGATCAGCGAAGAGCGAGACACAATCGAGGATGTTTTGGAACCTTATTTAATCCAACAAGGGTTTATTATGCGAACGCCTAGAGGTCGTGTTGTTACTGAATATGGATACAGACATTTTGGGATAAAGCCTTCTCAAAAAGCGACTGATTCTCATTCAGGCAACCCCCCTCATTAGTATCTACTTAAAGAATTAGCGCTTCTGAATATCCTAGTTTCTGCCAGATTTTGGCATTTCGAAGTCTATATCTATCATTTAGAGGTTACTTTTCCCCTGTAACGTGGGTTTTCATGAAACTATTTTATATATTGGCCGAATAATCCCATAATCAGGCGGGCGTTATGTTTGAGGTGCGCTTAGTTAAATTCATTATCAAAAGAACTTTTTATGGAGACCGGAACCCGTGAATGATGGCATTAGCCTAATAGAACTGATCTTGAATGCGAGCGTCGCGGTTCAGATGGTAATGTTAATTCTCCTTATATTATCAATCGTTTCTTGGGTAATAATTGTACAAAGATGGTTGGTGTTATCTTCTGCGCAGAAAGGTGTATTTGGATTCGAGCAACGGTTCTGGTCTGGGATGGATTTAAGTCAGCTTTATAAAGAAGGTAGCCAGATGCAGCAAGATAATGTTCCAGTGGTTGGTATGGAGAATATTTTTCGCGCTGGGTTCAAAGAATTCATGCGCCTGCGGCAGCAAGGTTCAGTAGATGGGGAGGCTATTTTAGAGGGTGCTCAACGGGCAATGCGGGTTGCGTATTCTCGCGAGGAAGAAAAACTAGAAAAGCATTTAGCTTTCTTAGCTACAGTAGGGTCTGTCTCTCCCTATGTGGGTTTGTTTGGAACAGTGATTGGGATCATGAATGCTTTTCTTGGGCTGGCGGCTCAGGCGCAGGCAACGCTTCAAGTCGTTGCTCCAGGTATTGCGGAGGCCTTATTTGCGACGGGTATGGGATTATTTGCAGCAATCCCAGCGGTTGTGGCATTTAACCGTTATTCCTCTTTGCTTGATAATGTGACTAGCGGGTACATTACGTTTACAGATGAATTCTCCAGTATTCTCCACCGACAAATTCATACTAACTAAAGAATTATCGTAAGGGATTTGCATGGAAACCATGACTCGCAAAAAACGGCTACCGATGAGTGAAATAAATGTTGTCCCGTACATCGATGTTATGCTGGTTTTGCTAATAGTGTTTATGGTGACGGCTCCAATGCTAAATCAAGGTATTGAAGTTGATTTACCTCAAGCCAATAATGAACCGCTAAATTTAGACGAAAATTTAGAGAGTTTAATAGTTTCGATAACCGCAGCAGGAGATTATTTTCTTAGTATTGGAGCAGCAGGGGAAGAGCGAGAGCCTATGGACCTGGAAATGATTGCACTCCGAGTGGGTCAGATATTAAGTGCAAATCCAAATATTCAGGTTTTGGTGGAGGGTGATAGTAATGCTGACTGGGGCGCCATGATAACTTTGATCACTACTCTCAACTCAGCGGGAGTTACTAATCCTAATTTTATTACTCAGCCGCTTAACGAAATTTAAACTCGCAGTCAGAAATGAATAATATGTTCAACAACTTAGTTATTTTCAACGGATATCCGTTTTCGGTCATTGTTGCAGTAACTTTTCATAGCCTCATTTTGGTGCTTCTGATTTGGATGCAATCAAGGTCCACCACAGAGCGTCTAGAACTTATTCAGCCTACCGTTATAAAGGCTCTCTTCATCGATGAAAATCCGCAGACGCTGAATCGTCAGGCTGCCGAGCGTCGCGCTGCAGACGAGGCGCAGCGTGAACTCCAACGACGACAACAAGAACAACAAGAACAACAAGAACAGCAGGAACGGCAGCGCCGGCAGGACGCCGAGCAAGCAGAAGAGTTTCAAAGAGCGGCACTGCGAAAGAGGGACGAATTAGAGGCTCAGCGCCAGCTTGAACGGTCGAGAGAGCGGGAGCGAGCCGAGCTAGAACAACAAAGGCAACGAGATCTAGCTGAAGCAGAGCGAAGGAGAGTAGCGGAAGAAGCTGAAAATCAGAGACAAGAGTTAGCTCGAGCGGAGGGAGCGAGGACTGAGCTTGAATTAATTCAAAGTGCAACAGCTATTATTCAGCTGGCCGTTCAGCAGGTTTGGAATCGGCCTCCCAGTGCGCGAAACGGGATGCGGGCTATTTTGCAAATAAGAATGCTCCCGACTGGCGAGTTGTTGGAGGCTCGAATAACTGAGTCGAGTGGAGATCCAGCCTTCGATCGATCGGCGGAAAATGCGGTTTATAGCGCAGCGCCATTCATAGAATTGCGTAATTTGCCGATTAATATCTTTAATTCTAACTTTAGAATTTTATCCCTAATTTTTCAGCCTGAGGATCTATTAAATTGAATTTGCGCGATCGTTTAACGATAGCCCTAATGCTAGCTTTTCAGGTTAATGCTCAAGCAGAGCTAAGCATCCAGATAACTCAAGGAATTGATGATCCAATTCCTATAGCTATAGTGCCCTTTGCGATTGAGACTGGCGGTATTTTTAGCGAGAACGTGGCCGAGGTGGTAAAAAACGATTTAGAGCAAGTTGGCGAATTCCAGGCGCTTTCTGGGTCGAATATGCTAAGTCTGCCGAGTGAAGAACAAGAAGTTTTTTATCGAGACTGGAGAATACTCGCCCAAGATTATTTACTCGTTGGTAAAATAAATCAACAAGTTGGCAGCCAGCTAGTCGAAGTTCAGTATGAATTTTTCGATATTAACCGTGAAATCAAATTAGCAGGAGAGATTCTCACTGGGAATGTTACGCAATTAAGAGATATTGGGCATACGATTAGCAATGTGATTTTTGAACAAGTCACCGGGGTGCCAGGGGCTTTTACTTCACAGCTGCTTTACATCGTTTCTGAGAATGCGGGCCCACAAAATTCAATATTTAGACTAGAAAAGTCAGACTATGATGGGGCAAGGCCGCAAGTTCTTCTGGAGTCTGGTGAGCCTATAATGTCGCCAAATTGGGCTCCCTCAGGCCTAGACGTAGCTTACGTTTCTTTCGAAACGGGTCTTCCTCGAATTTATATTCAAAACATAGCGTCTGGGCAGCGGCGTCAAATAACGAATTATCCTAATATTAACAGCAGCCCTGTGTGGTCACCAGATGGAACAAAACTAGCGATGGTTTTGTCAAAAGATGGAAGTCCAGATATTTATGTGCAGGACTTGAATTCAAATCAATTAACGCGCGTGACTGACCATCCTGGGATCGATACTGAGCCGAGTTGGACGCCAGACGGAAGAAATATCGTTTTTATGTCTGATAGAACTGGTCAACCTCAAATTTACCAGATCGCGTTAGGGGCTAATTCATATGACGTGGAGAGGTTGACCTATGATTGTTTTCAATGTGCAAAAGCCCAGTTTTTGCCAGACGGAGTCAATTTGGTGCATGTGAGGCGAGAAACACGACAAGCCCTTTATCAAATTGCTATTCTGAATATTGAAACCCTAAGGGTCATTACGTTGACAAGTACATCTTTGGACGAATCGCCAAGTCTGGCCCCTAACGGAAGTATGATAATCTACGCTACGAAATTCGATGGAAAAGGTGTTCTAGACGCCGTATCCATTGACGGCAGGGTGAAATTCCGTTTACCATCCTCGCAGGGCGATGTGCGGGAGCCTTCTTGGTCGCCGTTCTTGAATTAAGTAAATGGTCATTTTACACATAACGAGCAAAAGTCTTTGGAGGACTCAGACAGTGGGAATACAACTAAATCAATACATCAAAGCGACCTTTTTAGTGTTTTCGTTGTTCATACTAGGCGCGTGCAGCTCCACTAGCGAAATGGACGAGACGTCCACTGTTGATGAGTCTTCAAGCTCAAATGCCGGGTCTGCGTCTTCAGGCGCGGGATCAAACTCTGGGCAATTAACCCAAGATCAGATCAGAGCCCAGAATGCGCTTCGACAAACGGTGTTTTATTTCGATTTTGATGTAGCAGAATTTAAGCCGTCGGACAGAGAAACTTTGACCTATCATGCGCGCGATCTTGCTGCAAACTCAAGCAAGCGTATAAGGCTTGAGGGTCATGCTGATGAGCGTGGCACTAGAGAGTATAACTTAGCATTAGGTGAGAGAAGAGCTAATGGGATCCTTAATTATTTCATAGTGAATGGCGCAGCGCGCTCTCAAATTGAGGTGGTGAGTTATGGTGAAGAGAGGCTGGAACAAACAGGCCAGACCGACCAAGCTCATAGCCGTAATCGGAGAGTGGAAATAGTAGCTCGATAGAGAGATATGGATAAAGCCCTAGTTGCCTCGATCAGCAAGACTCTTGTGCTGTTTGTAACAAGTGTTCTTGCTCATCATGCTCCGGCGCAAGGAGTTGGCTCGGTTGTCGAGTCCCAAGGCATAACTCTTGAAAATGATCGGCAGCGCGCGTCGGATAGAGTCCCCCAGTCCAACAACAACGATGCTCTATCATTATTATTGGAACAAAATCAGCAACTTCGAGCAGAGTTACAATCCTTAAGAGGCTTGGTTGAGGAGCAAGGGTTTGAGATTCGGAAAATGCAGCGAGACTCCTTGAATCGATATACTAATGTTGATGAGAGGTTAAGCGGTCTGGAGTTGGGAGGCGGGTTAAATACGCTGACAACGAGTTCTGATGGCGCTGATAGGATAGAGTCTTCCGAGAGCATAGAGCCCACTTCTAGGGCTCCTAACCAAAATACAAGCAATAACAGCCCAAATGAAGTAATAGCTACCCCTCAAGAAACTGGAATTGCTCCTCAGTTGAACAGAGCTAGTCGCGGAACGCTGAGGCCTGCGGTTCTGAGCGAGCAGCAATTATACCAAATGGCTTATGATTCAGTTATTAACTCTAATTTTGAGCGCTCAATAGCTGAGTTCGATCAATACATGAATGTTTATCCAGAAGGTCGTTTTATTACAAATGCATACTACTGGAAGGGTCAGGCTTACCTTTACTTGAATCGCTACTCGGAAGCTAAAGATTCTTATGAGGTAATATTGAACGAATTTGAGGATTCTGCAAAGCTACCAGACGCGATGTATGGCCTCGGATTGTCATATCAAGGTCTTGGAAATATTACTCAGGCGAGACAGTTATTGAATGAAATAAAGCGTCGCTTCCCGAATACCGGTGTTGCAAACCTAGCCGACACCAAGTTATTGCAGTTAGATTAACTTCAACCTGAATTGAGATAGCGCTCATTTTTCTGAATTTCTTTTAAAGCCTAGATGATTGACACCTCGGATTTGCGAATAACAGAGATTTTCCACTCCTTGCAAGGGGAATCAAGAACCGTCGGTATACCGACGGTCTTTGTTCGCTTAACAGGCTGCCCTTTGAGGTGCCAATATTGTGATACAGCGTATGCTTTTAAGGGGGGGCATCAAACTTCAATCACTGAAATAGTTGATAGTGTAAAGAAGTATGACTGTGGTTATGTCACGGTAACTGGCGGAGAGCCGCTAGCTCAACCTGAATGTGTGAATTTTTTAAAAATACTGTGTGATTTGAGGTTTAATGTCTCAATCGAAACTTGCGGTGCACTATTAGTTAATGAAATAGATGAGAGGGTTTCGATCGTTTTAGACCTGAAAACCCCCGGCTCATTAGAATGCGATAAAAACAATTATGACAATCTGGCTTACCTAAAAAAGAAAGATCAAGTAAAGTTCGTGATTTGTGATCGAAAAGATTACGAATGGTCAAAAGCTAGAATTGATCAGTATGATATAGCAAGCAAGGCTGGTGATATTCTTTTTTCTCCTTCATATGACGACCTGAAAGGGCAAGAACTAGCAAATTGGATTCTGGAAGATCGGCTGGCAGTGAGACTCCAGCTACAATTGCATAAACTATTGTGGGGTCTCGAGCCAGGCAGGTAAGTAAGTAAGGATTGTTTTTATGCTGGCAACTGATAATGATGCCTAAAAAGAATATCGCTATTGTCTTGCTGTCCGGAGGAGTAGATTCTGCCACCTGCCTTGCTATCGCAAAATCTGATGGTCTTGATTGTTTTGCGCTTAGTTTTGACTATGGTCAACGTTCCCGCAGCGAACTAAATGCTGCAAAAAAGTTAGCAGAGAGCTATGAGGTTTTGGAGCACAAAATCATACACTTAGACATTGGTCAACTTGGCGGGTCAGCATTAACTGATCTCTCGATAGAAATACCGAAGGAAGAAGCGGCAGGAATCCCGCCTACTTATGTTCCGGCAAGGAATACAGTATTCATTTCTTATGCTTTAGCTTGGGCGGAAGTCAAAAAGGCCTCTGCGATTTATATTGGTGTTAATGCCGTGGATTATTCCGGCTATCCAGATTGCAGGCCTGAGTATATCAAGGCTGTCCAAGATGTCGTTAATCTCGCGACAAAAGCAGGGGTAGAGGGTAAACAGATTAAACTCGAAACCCCACTTATCAATTATACAAAGGCACAAATTATTGAAAAAGGTACCCAATTAGGCGTCAATTTTGCTGATACCGTTTCATGCTATCAGGCTGATTTTGACGGTTCAGCCTGCGGTAAGTGCGATAGTTGCCGGCTTCGTCGTAACGGATTTCTTGACGCCAGCCTAGAAGACATGACAACTTATAAATAAGGATTTAATGAAAATGAAGATCTGCACTTGAGTTTTTTTTATTAGCTAGTACCATGTCGCCCCGCGTGGGCCGTTAGCTCAGTCGGTAGAGCAGTTGGCTTTTAACCAATTGGTCGTGCGTTCGAATCGCACACGGCCCACCATTTTTTAACCTATACTCCGGATTTGCTTCAATTTAATCTATAAATCCAAGTTTTTGGAAGTAAACCTCGTTGAAGAAATTTGTGTTAAAGTAAGATTCTAGCGCAAAGGATTAATTGAAACACTGTAACTTAAAGTAACTTCAATTAAAGTAAGATATATCAATGAGTGTTTTAAACGGCCAGCCAGCATCAGAAAGTCTCGCATCCGAACTCAAGGTAGTTCGTGATCATTTAAAAAAAACCAAAACTCCAAAAGTTCTTGCAAGTGAAGAGCGAGTGTCTGTGGTTTCAAAGTTAACAAAATTATTAGACGATAAACGAGCTAAATTAATCGCTCATTACTACACCGACTCGTTAATTCAGGACCTAGCAGAAGAAACGAACGGCTTTGTGGGTGACTCTTTAGAAATGGCTCGATTTGGCCGAGATTCTGATGCAGAAATCTTGATAGTCGCGGGTGTCAAATTCATGGGGGAAACGGCAAAAATATTAAGCCCATTAAAGACAGTATTAATGCCTACTTTGGATGCAACATGTTCGTTAGATATTGCCTGCCCAATAGACCGGTTTTCACGATTTTGCGATGAACATAAAGACAGAACTGTGGTTGTTTACGCAAATACATCAGCAGCTGTTAAGGCTCGTGCTGATTGGGTTGTTACCTCGAGCATTGCTTTAGAAGTGGTTGAGCATTTGTCAGATAGGGGCGAAAAAATTATTTGGGCTCCAGATAAACATCTAGGATCTTACGTTCAAAAAAATACCAACGCGGATATATTGCTTTGGGATGCGGCTTGCATAGTACATGAAGAATTTAAAGCTCAAGGAATTCGGGATATGAAAAAGATGTATCCTGCTGCGGCAGTGCTTGCACATCCGGAGGCGCCAGGGGCTGTTTTAGAAATATCTGATGTGGTCGGTTCAACAACGCAAATAATTCAGGCAGCTAAAAATCTTCCCCATAACGATATAATTGTTGCTACTGATCAGGGAATTTTTCATAAATTACGGAAAATTGTACCTCACAAAAATTTCATGATTGCGCCTACAGCTGGTCACGACGCTACCTGCCGCAGCTGCGCAAACTGCCCGTGGATGTCTATGAATTCTCTTCAGGCAACTTATGAAAGCTTAATGAATAGCAATAATGAGATACGCGTCGAAAAAGAATTGGCAGTAAAGGCAATGGTTCCGCTGCAACGGATGTTAGATTTTGCGGCTAACCAGCAGTTGGAAGTCAAAGGCAGAGCTTAGATAGTATATTATTGTCCGTTTAGTTCTATTTGGCGCTGCTCGACCTCTTTTATACTTTCCTTCAAGCGAGCTAGCTCTGCCAAAGGAGCCCCGTTGTCGGTCTCTATGCGAAGCGCGAATTGTAATTGTTCTCTGGCGCTTCGAAAATCATATATTAGGCCGAAGTATTCCGCGCGAGCTTGATGCACTTTGCTCACGTTTCCTGCTTGCCCCCAGGTTTCTGCTAGTTGGAACCATAGATGGTGATCGTTTTCACGATTAATTGAGTGAGCTTCCAGGACTTCTGCCGCTTGCGCGTAAGAGCGCGACTGGGTTAGGGCATTCACATAAGCGATAGTCAAAGCATGATTATTGGGGTTAATTTCCAAATGACGTTGAAGAAAATTAATAGCCTGTCCTGATTCGTCTTGCTCTGTAAGTATCTCGGCTTGAGTTACCACATAGCTGATTCGATTAGGCTCTTTCTCAAGCAATGGGGCTAGAGTATTGGAGGCTCGACTAAACATTTTATTTTCGTAATACGCAATCGCAAGCTTATAACGATTCACATCTTTTTTGAATTCTCCTAAGCTTTCCGCTAACAATCGCTGTGATTCCTCAATCAACCCTGGTTTGTTGAAAGCATAATGACCTAAAACGCGCGCCCGACTTATTTGGTACTCCATGCTTACGCCGTAATCCCTCGGCGGATAGCGTGCAGCCCTTCCTCGAGCATCAGCGACACGAGACTCCGTAACCGGATGCGATAATAGAAAAGCTGGCGGGCGGCTGCGAAATCTATTCGCTGCCATCAGCTTTTCAAATAATTTACCTGCGGCTGCAGGGTCGAACCCTGCGGCATACATGTTGTCCTGGCCTATCCTGTCTGCCTCTACCTCATTGCTCCTGCTGAAGCGTAGCTGGTTTTCCATTGCTCGACCTTGCACAGCTGAAATCGCGGCCGCACCGTGGCCAGGATCTGAGGTTGCCATTACAAGGACGCTGGCTAATAGGGATGCGATCTGACCGACCTGCCCAGACTGGGCCTCATCAACTCCTCTAGCGAAGTGTCTTTGGCTAACGTGAGCTATTTCATGTGCCATTACTGACGCGAATTCGGCTTCGGTTTCCGCATTCAAAAAGAGGCCAGTATTAACTCCTATAATGCCTCCAGGTGCGGCAAAGGCATTTAGGTCCTCACTATCTATAATAATAAAGGATAATCTATGGTCTTTAAGTTGACTTCGTGAAGCTAATTTATAGGTTACATTTTCTAGGTAATTAGTTAAAAGAGCATCAGGCACTGATGGGGCGCTGCGACGTAATTGCGCAAGAAATTGCTGCCCCATCATATATTCTTGGCCTAAAGAGACAGTGCCGGAAATTCTATCCCCTAAGGATGGAAGATTCTGAGCAAAAACCGTCACCGTCAAAAAGGAGCTCAATAGCGCTGAAACGAAGCGAATGTGACGATATTTGGCCATAAAATGATTGAAGTAAGTATTTGATTGAAGAGATTACCATAAATTTGGTCTTAAAAAGAGTAAGTTATATCTGGAATTCATCGATATAGTTCATATATTAAGCTCGTATTGCTTGGTAAAATAAAAAAATGAATATAACGCCCGACATAGAGTTAGACCTTAGTAATCTTTCCTGCCCCATGCCTCTATTAAAAACTAAATTGGCGTTGAATAATATGCGGTCAGATCAGATCCTGAAGGTTGTAGCCACAGATCCAGCGTCTGAAAAGGACTTCAATTTGTTTGTGGATCAAAGTGATCACAAAATTCTGAATTTTCAGAAGAATGACGCCTCTTACTTTTTTTGGATTAAGAAGGGCTAGTGAGCCTTCGGAATTGATTTGAATATGAAAAAGCTACTAAATGATTTTTTAGACCGATATTTTCATGACGAAGAGTCAATTATTCTTGTTTTCCTGCTGGGCGCAGTTCTCCTAATATTTTTGCTCTTCGGTGGTATGTTGGCTCCGCTTATAACAGCGGTAATTATTGCTTACTTAATGCAAGGTCTTGTGAGCCTTGCTTTGCGCTACGGGTTAAGCGAGGGATTTTCTTTTGTTATCGTTTATGTTTTGTTTTTCGGGATTTTTGTAACAATGCTAGGTTTTCTTTTGCCTCAGGTCTGGAATCAATTGCGACGAATAATTGATGAGCTGCCTAACCTGTTAAATCAAGGTCAAGATCTATTGTTAAATTTACCTGAAAGCTATCCGAACCTTTTTAGTGAAGATCAAGTAAAACAATTTATGGATGGTTTAGGCGGTGAAATCGGCAGTTTTGGGCAAACTATTTTAGAATATTCTCTTGCGAGTCTACCGAATATTTTCTCTCTAATCATATTTTTGGTGTTAGTGCCTATTCTTGTATTTTTCATGATGAAGGATAAGTCAGAATTGTTGAACTGGGTTGCAAATTTTTTACCGAGGAATCGACCATTGATGAGTGCGATCTGGAAGGAGATGGATGGGCAGATAGCCAACTATATTCGTGGTAAATTTTTGGAGATACTTATTGTCGGTGGCGTCTCATATCTTGTTTTTTCTATTTTAGGACTTAATTATGCTCTGCTTCTATCCGTCATCACTGGATTATCAGTAATTGTTCCATATATTGGCGCAGCTGTGGTAAATGTTCCGATAGCTGTAATTGGTTACGTTCAGTGGGGGATAGGTGGAGAGTTTTGGACGATTTTGATTGCTTATAACATCCTGCAATTACTGGATGGGAACGTTCTGGTGCCTGTTATTTTCTCGGAAGCCGTAAATCTGCATCCTGTAGCAATAATTTCGGCGGTTCTTTTCTTTGGTGGCATATGGGGTCTCGCTGGGGTGTTTTTTGCTATTCCTTTGGCTACCCTAATAAAAGCGATTATCAATGCTTGGCCAAGCCGAGTACAATCTCAGGCTATTTAGGATTAGGGTTTGTGCTTTAGCGCTTTTTAATTAATAGTGATCTTATTATGTCTGCAAAATTAGAAGGTAGTATGGTGGCCGTTGTTACCCCAATGCTCAGTGACGGGAGCATAGACTTTGCAGCCTTAAGATCCTTGATAGATTGGCACGTTTCGGAGGGGACTAATGCAATTGTTGTTGCTGGTACTACTGGTGAGTCGGCAACGCTTAGTGTTCAAGAACACTGCGATTTAGTTGAGAGGTGTGTGGAATTTTCTAATCACCGAATCCCTATAATTGCAGGAACCGGTTCAAATTCAACGGAAGAAGCTATTTATTTTACCCAGTCGGCGAAGAAAGGTGGGGCCGACGCATGTTTGTTGGTGACTCCATATTATAATAAACCTTCACAAGAAGGTCTTTACAGGCACTTCAAAACGATCGCTGAAAAAGTTGATATTCCACAAATACTCTACAATGTTCCAGGAAGAACGGCTTGCGATATGTCAATCGAGATTGTCGATCGTTTAGCTAATATGGATAATATTGTTGGTATAAAAGATGCGACCGGCGATGTGGCTAGAGGCCAAGAACTAGTCAAGCGGTGTGGAGGCAGGCTCTCTGTATACAGTGGCGAGGATGCGATAAATCATGCGCTGATGGAAGGGGGGGCATGCGGTTCGATTTCAGTGACGGCTAATGTGGCACCTAGGCTGATGGCAAATATGTGTTCTTTCGCTTTAGCGGGTGATATTAAGTCCGCATCGTCCATCGATAAAAAGCTTTTTGCGCTACACAAAAATTTGTTTTTGGAGTCTAATCCGGTGCCCGTAAAATGGGCCTTAACTAAAATGGGTCGAATCAAAGAGGGTATTCGTTTGCCGCTAGTTGGCCTTGATGAGAAATATCACCTCCAAGTTATAGAAGCATTGAAGGACGCCGATATTTCGGTTTAATTTCATATTTTGAAGGATTTAATGTCTTGAGACCAAAATTAATGTTGCAGGCCTTTCTACTGGCAACTCTGAATTCATGTGCATTTATGTTTGGGGACGACGGATTGTTTCCTAATCGCAGTGATGATTATCTGGAAGCAAAGTCAATGCCTCAGATGGAAATTCCAAGTCAATTAGATAGCTATACTCTTGATCAGCTTTACGTTGTTCCTCCGCGGTTCTCTTCTTTGGCTGCTTTTGAAGAAGTGCCGATGCCGGAGCCAATTGAGACTAGACGAAGAGAGGGTGTCATCATTCAGAGTCTCAATGCCAGACAATGGATTGTCATTGACGCTACTCCTGCCCAGGTGTGGCCGTTAGTGAGAGATTATTGGACCGATTTGGAAATAATTTTAGACTATGAAGACCCAAGCTTAGGTTTAATGGACACCTCTTGGGTAGAGGTTGGAAGTAATGAAGAAAAGCGTCATAAATACCGAATTACGATCGAGCCAGGATTGCATTCAGGATATTCAGAAATTTACGTCACTCATATAGAAAATTTGACCACGGATGCAGTACCGCTGGTGATTAGTTGGCCAGCACAATCTGTTTCTTCTGATTTAGAGCGACAGGTGCTTACCTCGGTTTCTCAATATTTGGCCGATAGAAACGATGTGTACCAAGCATCTTCTGCAAGCCTGCTGGCAGGTAGTATTGAGGCTGAGTCAAAAGCTAATATTGTTGAAAACGATAATGGAGAGCCAATTCTTGAGTTGAAGTTAGAATATGGACGCGCGTGGGTTCAGATACGTCAGGCGCTAGAGAGGGCTGACGTAATAATTACTGATAGTGATCGAGACCAAGCCGTGTTTAATGTTGAGTTCTCAGGCATTATTGATGAGGACGATCAGCCGGGATTGTTTGCTCGATGGTTTGGCGGAGACGACGACGGATTATCCGACTTGAAGGCTTTTAACGTGTACTTGCTGCGGGTAAATGAAGTAATCAATGTGGTGACAGAGCCCCAAGACAGTTTTGTAGATTCGGGTCAGATTTCACAAGATTTGCTTCAGGTTATTGATGAAAATCTCAGTTAGTTATATCGAATCACAGTATTGCTGTGGAATTTAATGGATACAATTTTTTTAGTTATTGGTGCGTTCTTATTAGCTTCGGCGTCCGCTTTTATTGTGTATCTCTTGCGGCAGTTGCAACTGTCAAAAATTGGCGAGACGTCGACAAAAGAACAACTGAACGCAAAGTTAAATGAGTTAAGTGCGGTATTATTGACTAGCGAACAGCTGTCTCAAGAAAATAGTTCCCTTAAAGAAGATTTGCGTCTTAGGCGAGAAGAACTTATTTCTTTGAGAGTGCGTTCAGAACTAGAGGAAAAACAACTCAAAGAGAAATTAACACTGCTCAATGAGTCTCGCGATGAATTAGGGTCAACGTTTAAAAATATTGCAAATGAAATCTTTGAAGATAGATCTAAAAAGTTTGCTGTTGCGAATAAAGAAAGCTTGTCTGCGATCCTATCGCCACTAGAAGAAAAAATCCAAAAATTTGAGAAGCGTGTAGAAGAAACATATATTAATGAATCAAAAGAGCGTTTTGCTCTAACCAATCAAATTGAAAATCTTCAAAAATTAAATGCTCGAATTAGTGAGGATGCAGTCAATTTAACGAACGCATTGACAGCAGACAACAAAGTTCAAGGAACTTGGGGGGAGATGGCCTTAGAAAAAATTCTAGATATTTCTGGGCTGGTCAAAGGACGAGAGTATGATATCCAAGTTAGTTTGAAAGACGAAGGAGGGGGAAGGGCCCAGCCGGATGTAGTAATTCATTTGCCCGAATCTAGAGATATTATTGTAGATTCAAAAGTCTCGCTCAAAGCTTGGATTGCTTATTGTGGGGCGGAAACTGCGAGCATTAAAGCCGAAGCAATAAAGAGTCTCGTTGAATCAGTTCGGAATCATGTGAAACTCCTTTCAAATAAGGATTATCAAAACTTAGAGGGTGTTAATTCTCTGGATTATGTGTTTCTGTTTATGCCAATTGAAGCGGCATACGCAAAAGCTATGCAGGAAGATAAAGATCTTTTTCAGTTTGCTTTTGATCGAAATATAATTTTTGTTGTGCCCACAACACTTTTAACTACGCTTAAGACTGTCCAAAATTTATGGCGTTTGGCGCAGCAAAACCAAAATGCCAATGAGATCGCAAAAAGGGCTGGGGCTTTGTACGATAAATTTGTAGCTTTTGTGGGAGACCTTGATGACGTTGGTCAGCGAATAGAGTCTAGCAGGGTAAGCTTTGATCGTGCGCGGAGCAAGCTTTCAACGGGCAAGGGGAACCTGATTCGCCGAGCAGAAATCTTAAAAGAATTAGGAGCTAAGACCTCAAAAAAACAAAATTCCGAGTTGTTGAGATCATCCGAGCCAGATGATTCTTCCAGTCCTTCTGTGTCCTCTAATTCGAATAGTATTGAGCATGTAGATGAAGGCGATAAAAATACCCAACACTAATCAGTCATAAATTATGAAAGCCTTACTACGGTTTCTTCCTTGCCCTACTCCTAATGAATGGGTAGAGGCAGCTCTTCTGAGACAGAACTTGTTGCTAATCGATCATGCAAATTGTGAGAAAAAAGCGGCGTCCACCGCAATGCAGTTGATGTATCGGCATACTGAAAAACCGGACTTGTTATTGAAAATGTCCCAGCTTGCTAGAGAGGAGCTTCTGCATTTTCAGCAAATCGTGACGATCATATCTGAGAAGAATATTAAATATGTGCAATTAGGGCCCTCAAGATATGCAAAAGGTTTGAGGGAATTAATAGCAGGAAATGATAATCAAAAACTTGTAGATACTTTAATTGTTGGCGCTTTTATTGAGGCGCGCTCTTGTGAGAGATTTTCAGCTATTTTGCCATTCTTGGATAAACAGCTGAGCCGATTTTATCGTAACCTGCTTAAATCAGAAGAGCGACATTTTATGGACTATTTAGAACTTGCAAAAAAATATAGTGACGTAGATATTGGAAATCGTGTGCGAAAATTCAGTGAGGTAGAAGAAAATCTAATCTCCGAGTCAGATTTGGAATTTCGATTTCACAGCGGTAAGCCTGTCAAATGCTTAGCTGATTAATCTATACAGCTTCTTGGGAGTATTAGGTTTGCTTCAAGCCTGTGTTTGAGTTCCTCTAACTCTTTACATGCTATACCGAAATTGCCTGTCAAATTAACTGAGCTTAAGCTAGGCATATTAAAGAGGGGGCCGATGTCTGTAATCTGATTGTTCGCCAAATTTACTCCGCCAATAAAGATTAGTTCTTCTAGCGGAGTAATATTTGAAAGATTATTGTTGCCCAAGTCAAGGAAACGCAGACCCGATAAGCCTCTGATGTTGTCGAGCGAATTAATTTCTGCGTTTGCACATGACAGAGTTGTAATCTCTGAAGGAAGTTCTTTTCCCTGCTGCTGAAGAGCAAGATTTATGCATCCCTGTAGATCCGGGTCTGCGACTTCTCCTGCGACAAGCCTGCCCCCTGGGTCGTATACCGCTTGCTGGTTAATTGTTATCACGAGGGGGCTTGAGCAAGCTGCCAAGAGCGCGGCCGTACTAAGTATAGAGACTTTTATCGATAGCATAATAGGGTGAGTATAATTGATTTGCCGCTTATCGTTTAGTTGTTCCTGAGAGCTGCTCGCTAGCAATTCGAGCAGTTCCCAGTTAGTATGCGCAACTTCTTGTTTATTATAAGAATCATTGTTTAGATGGCGTGGAATAAAATTGTCCATAGAATAGAAGGAAATCAGTATGAACAAAGTAAAAATCTTAAGTCATATCTTGTTCGCGACATTGTCTCTCAGCTGGTGTCTGCAAGCTTTGGCTCAGATAGATCTCGATAATGAAGAGAACCGAATCGCTTACTCTATCGGCGCAAATATTGGTCAAAATTTACAAGCTCAACAAGTGGTCGAGGGCATTAACCTTGATGTATTCCTAGTGGGCATGAAGGATGCCTTAGACGGGGAAACACAATTGGATCAGGAGTCGATGATGCAAGCGATTCAAACATTTGTGCAGCGTCAGGCGGATGAGGAAGCAGCGTCTCTTCAGGAGAATCTCGCAGCCAGTGAAGAATTTTTACAATCAAATGCGTTAAAGGAGGGTATAACGGCTCTCGCGTCAGGTTTGCAGTATGAAGTTCTTGTGTCAGGTCCTTCTGACGGTGAATCTCCGACCACTGCTGATTCAGTATTAGCCCACTACCATGGAACTTTGCCTGATGGATCTGTTTTTGATAGTTCCGTAGACCGTGGGGAGCCGGCTACCTTTGGAGTATCCCAAGTTATATCTGGATGGACTGAAGCACTCCAACTCATGAAAGTTGGAGATAAGTGGCGCCTATATATACCCCCTGGTATGGCTTATGGAGAGGCTTCACCGACCCCAGCTATTCCGCCAAATTCTGCTTTAGTTTTTGAAGTAGAATTACTTGAAGTTCGGTAACTGATTCAGTTGTCATTGTGATTAATAATGGTTAGCTCTCCACTCAATGTAAAATTAATGCAATTTTTGCATCAGTCCCCTACGCCTTTCCATGCGGTAGCAAACTTGTCGGGAATGCTTGAGTCGGCTGATTTTGAGCGCCTCTCAGAGAGCGAACACTGGAATCTTGAAAAGGGGAAGGGTTATTTTGTTGTTAGAAATGATTCGGCTTTGATCGCATTTCGGGGTGGTTCTGGAAATATCGTGGCCGATGGTTTCCGGGTTACCGGTTCTCATACGGATAGTCCCGCCCTTAAAATTAAACCGCTACCGACTATGATGAACAAGGGGTACGTTCAGTTAGGAGTGGAGGTTTACGGGGGGGCGCTGCTTGCTCCATGGTTTGATCGAGACTTATCTATTGCTGGCAGGGTTCATTTTCAAACGAAACAAGGCCAAATCAAATCGACGTTGATTGATTTTAAGGCCCCTGTTGCCTTCATTCCCAGCTTAGCGATACATTTGAATCGTAATGCTAACGAAGGAAAAAAAATTAACCGTCAAAAGGAATTACCGCCGATATTGTTGAGCACACAAAATGGAAAAAGTTTTGACTTTGATAACTTGCTGCTAAAGACTATTCGTAATAACAAGGGTTGTCGGAACGCAGACGATGTTCTTTCTCATGAGTTGCTCTTATACGATACTCAGCCGCCTTGTTTGGTTGGGTTAGAGCAGGAGTTTATTGCTTCTGCTAGGCTCGATAACCTTTTGAGCTGTTTTTTGACTTGTGTGTCACTAATTGAATCAAAGAAAACATTTCCAGGCGTAATGATTTGTAATGACCATGAAGAGGTAGGAAGTGTGTCCGCTTCAGGAGCTCAGGGCCCCTTTTTGCGATCTGTTTTAGAAAGGATATTAAGAACCGAAACGTCCGATGATGATTCTTTTGATAGAGCTATGAGCAATTCTGATTTTTGGTCGATCGATAATGCGCATGGTATTCACCCCAACTATAGCGAAAAGCATGATGAGCAGCACTCACCTTCACTGAATTTGGGACCGGTGATTAAAATGAATGCCAATCAGCGCTATGCAAGTAATAGTAAATCGGTAGCACTTTTTAAATCGATATGCAAAAAAGGAAATATCCCGTTTCAATGTTTCGCTATGAGGAGTGATATGGCGTGCGGGTCGACAATTGGCCCTATCTCCGCATCTGAAATAGGGGTAGAGACAATAGATATTGGATTAGCAAGCTTTGGTATGCACTCTATAAGAGAGCTATCAGGGGCCAGAGATACTGAATTATTGAAGAAGGTAGTAACCGCGTTTTATAATCGTTAATGTTTTTGCCTCTTTAATTCTCGAATTAAAAATCTCAAGGGTTCGATAGAAGATAATATATTTTTATTTATCGGGAGTGGTTCTTCACTAATCATGCTAGCAACTATTTCAGCGCTAAAAGGGCAGGTCGCTGCTCCGTTAGAGCCATGCGCTGCTGAGACATAAAGGTCAGGCCAGTAACAATCCTTGCTTATGCTTAGCGGTTTTTGAGCGTTCTTGCTTAAGTAGGATAATTTCTTGGCAGCTATTTTGTTGTTCGATAATTTACCAATAATTGGATTCCTGTCTGGAGTGGTACATCTGATCCCGCTTCTATGCGCATGAGAGTTATTCTTTAAAATATTATTGTGGTAAAAAATTTGAGCTGCGCCATTATAGTTTTCTTGTGTAGCTCTCGAAATGGATGATTCTTCCTCTCCAGTATTATAGGTCGCTGCAACCAGATGATTGGTTCGTTCGTTCTGGTTCAGTGGAAAAATTGTTCTTTTCCCGCAGACAACACTTTTTAGTGGCGCGCTGAGTTTCGTGGAGGAAAACCAATTTACGGTACCTAAGGCTTTAATCAAGGGAACCTGTTTTGCCTGAGTGAATTCATTTAAACAGAAACTATTGGTGAGCACTACTGCATCTACTTCGCTAATCGCTTCATTATTTTCTGATAGAAGCGTCCATTTTTTTTTGATCCGTTTTAGTCCTATCACTTTAGTATTTAGATGAGCAGAAATTTGTGAAAAATTAAGGTAGGAGCTGCATAATTTTTGAGGGTTTATTATCCCGCCGTCCGCAAAAATGATTCCTGGCTCGGCTAATTTTATGGATGCTAGGGCTTCACTTTGCTCAGAGCCAAAAATTTTTAAAACATCATCTGAGTACATGGAAGAGAATTTTCTAAAATCTACTGAACTGCGTTTATTTAGAGCGCCCTCTAGCTGGATCACACCAGTATTTTCCCAGCCAATGTCAGCAGTCTTGGAAAGATGCTTAAATTGGGCTGCGGTAAAAAGGAAACTGTGCAAAAAATATTCTGCTATTGGAGACTCTGATTGAAATAATCGGGGTCTCAGTGTTAATAAGGGGATACTTGAGGCTCGACCTGCCATTTCATGATTGGAGTCGAATATCTTCACCTCAAAGCCACGTTTCGCTAGGCTATAAGCGGCCGAGCATCCAGCTAATCCGGCACCTATAATGCCGATTACTTTCTGAGGCTTAGGCTTTTCTTTGATAACGTTTAGATGTTCTCTTGATATTTCGCGATATGATGCAATTGTCATGTGCCGTTTAATACCAAACCCCGTTTCTCTTTTTGTTATGAACCCATTTTTTTGTAACGAGCGACGAAAGTGTCCGGCTGCCGAGTACGAAGAAAGGGTGCTTTTCTTTGAACTATAAAACCCAATCAGTTCACAAATGGAATCATTCCAAAGAGCTGAGTTTACGCTGGGTGAGAATCCATCAAGAAACCACGCATCGACTGCTCTTTTGTCTCGATGGAGTAGTTTGAGGGTTTTACTGATATCGCCATAATGCAAATCTAAAGTTATTGTCTTGTCGAATTCTATTCGATGACAGCCGAAAGAAAGGGTTGGCAAACGATCTTGGAGTTTTGTACTAATTTTGGATAGCGAGGGAAATTTTCTGTAAAGCCTGTCAAAATGCGCTGGCGTGGGTGGGGTTCCCTCAAAGGCGATATAATGCAAACGTTTTTGGGGGGTAGCAGTTCGTTGCCATAATTTGACAGATAAAATGAAATTCAAGCCAAAGCCAAAGCCGAGTTCAGCAATGATAAAATCTTTATTTTTAAGTGATGCCCAACGAGAAGCTAAATTATTTCCCTGTAAAAAAACATGCGTGCTTTCTTCGATGGGGTTGTTCTCTGAAAAATACCGATCAGTATAATCTTCAGAGAAAGGCATTCCAGAGGCTAACCATTTAATTTTCGCTGGGTTAATTTTCATTCTTTTTTCCAATAACTTATTCTATCGTTTGTTTGCATCCTGTAAAAAGCTTTGCACCCTTAAAAGCGATGCCTATAGTATGAGGATGAGTTTGCGCATTAAGGTTTAGAATTTCTTCAGCCCTACTTTAATTCAAGGATACCGTTATTTGCATAGGCTAGTGAATGAAGATTTATGGTCGATTATTTCGGATAGTGGCTATGGTTGTTTAGTCAGTGCAAAAGAACTGAAAATGGGAAAACATCGTATAACGTGTATCTTTGCTTAATTCGCCGGCCTGCTCATGAATAAATTAGCTTTGACAAAGGTATTAATGGGAATTTTGTCGTTCTGTGCTTCCTTAAGCGTTGTAGCGCTTGATGGGAGCTCGGATGCCTACATTGTCGACGATATTATAAAAATCCCCAGATTAGTTGTCGGTGAGAGTCAATACCGCTTAGATTTGCAGCTTATCCCAGATACAAACCCCGTAGAGCTGAAGTTGATAGCTGCAGAAGATATTACATCGCTATCTCTTACGCCTGATGGAGCGAGCACATTTAGTGACAACCTTCTTGTAATACCAAAGATATCAGCCGGAGCTAATTCTTACAAAGTAGAACTTTCGCTCGTGAGCGCGGATCCACTAGTAATTTTACGCTTGAGCAGGGCGGAGAAGTTAGCACCAACGCCGACGCCAACGCCAACGCCAACGCCAACGCCAACGCCAACACCAACACCAACACCAACACCAACACCAACACCAACACCAACACCAACACCAACACCAGAACCATTAACAAGCAGAGAGAAAGCATTTGCTCTTTATGAGGAGTCAGTTTCATCAAGTATTGTTCAGTCGAAGTGTGTTCGCTGCCATGTCCAGGGGGGGGCAGCAGGGGGCTCGTCCTTGCGTTTTCTTAGAGACAATACTGATTTCTCTGCAAACATAGCCATGTTCGAGGCGCTTTTAAATGGCAGGGCAAGCGCTAAGCAATATATACTGGGAAAGGTGAGTGGTAATGGCCACGGCGGTGGCATGCAGCTATCGACCGGGAGCGTCGGTTACGCTAAATTGTCAGAATTCCTCTCATTACTTTCGGAATAGTCATTTTTTGATTATCACAGCTTAAACGCATTACAATGGCTTATTTGAAAGATAAGTAAGGGCCTATACTTATGAATGTCCTCAAAACTTCCACTTTTATGTTCCTTTTCGCTCTTCTTTTGTCTGTTAGCGGATGTCAACAAGTCAAGCCTTGGGAACGAGGCTATCTGGCCAAAACGGAAATGGCATGGAGTAGTGACCCTTTTGAATCTCTATTGCAGGATCATATTTTCTTTAGCAAGGAAGCGTCATCGGGTGGTG
>JAQWOJ010000051.1 GCA_029245905.1 Gammaproteobacteria bacterium | reverse complement strand
GGTGGGCCTGATAAAGATATTGACTGGTGGTTATCAGGGGCGCACTTTATTCGTGAAGGTTATGCCTATGTTGCTGTCTCTGCTCAGCAAATGGGGATAGATACGATGAAAGAATGGAGTCCCAATCGGTATGGCAGTTTAGATACAACTCACGATGGAATAGTCGGCCGCGATGGTCTCTCTTATGACATTTTTTCTGCGGTCGGGAGAGCGATTAATCGAATAGATGGTTCAGTTTCTGGCGATGAGGTGGATATTTTAAGTGGACTTAAAGCAAAAATGATTATTGCGACGGGCCATTCTCAGTCCGCTAGTCGGCTGGCAACTTACCTTAACAATATCCACCCTTTAGACCCGGTTTATGACGGGGTGATGGTGCATGGCGGCGGGGGAAGGATTCGCGATGATCAAAAGACTAAAATCTTTAAAATTATGGCGGAAACCGATATGCGGAGAAGGGCAGCAACACCGCAACCAAACACGGATACTTTCGTGCAATGGGAAATTGCCGGAACCGCTCACGCTGACTATGATTTTGAGATAGAGTATTCTAGGCTTCGTCTCTTGCGAGATGGGATGTCTCTTTTGGAGGCTGCCCCTCGAGATGTTGGCTGCGAAGTTCCTGCTCATAGCAGAATACCATTTCGGGATTCTTTCAATGCTGCTTTTGAGCATCTGGTTACTTGGATTGAAGATGATGTTCGTCCTCCGAGCGGACAGCCACTAAAAGTCAGCCGTATGATGCCTGACCTTGAGTTTGCTCGGGATGACTATGGAAATATTCTGGGAGGTATCAGGCTGGCTGAACACGCGGTCGCGACCGCAACTAACACTGGGTTTAACACTAGTCCAATTAATCGTTTTTGTGGATTGTATGGCTCACATGAGCCATTCGACCGCGAGACACTGGATTTTTTGTACCCCGACCATGATAGTTATGTGGACGCAATTAAGGCGGTGGTTAATCGAAACTTAGAAGATGGTTACATCCTTCCTTATGCTGCGGAGGCGAAAATTCTTGAGGCAGAGGATTCTGTAATTGGAAGATAAGAATATCGCCAATTTTAGCCGAATATAAAGTGATTATTTGTTAGTCGATTATCAACTAGTCGATTCTGCTATAGGGATTTTCCGGTAAGAGGAAACTTTTCAAAGGGACTCGACGGCTCGCGTCTTTTTGTCCGTAGTTTGTCGCTAAATAATTAAGGATCGATTCCTCAAGCTCAGGGTCTAGTTGATCTAGGCCTTGCGTTTCTTGCATCCACCGGATTCGACTCTCCCAAACTGATTTGCTTCCAGAGTTTTGCGTGATTAAGAGAGAAGAATGGCATTCGGTGCAGTTTTCTTGAACATTTTGCCACCCTTCGGCAAAGA
Source organism: Gammaproteobacteria bacterium (assembly GCA_029245905.1). Lineage (GTDB taxonomy): Bacteria > Pseudomonadota > Gammaproteobacteria > Pseudomonadales > Pseudohongiellaceae > UBA9145. The sequence goes on along the minus strand of JAQWOJ010000051.1, from coordinate 12,892 downwards.
CCAAACCTCTATTTTCTTCTGCGTCCTGAGCGTTGGAAATGTTGCCAAGCAGACAACTAAAAACCATGAAAAACGCAGAAGATGTGTTTGAAATTTTATACATCAAGTTGCCTGGACAGCGATCCGGTGGCACGCATTATTAAGATACCCTCTGGGATTCCAGCCTGGGACAACCATTGGCTGTGATCTGCCTACACTATCCATGGCTCTTGCCCAAATCTCGTAGTAGCCTGGTTCTGGGAATTGAACCCAGGACTCGAAGTTTTGCCAAGCGAGTCTGTTAGAGGCAGAGCCGACCGCGGTTGGCAGCCAAGTGGCGCCAAAGTCTGTAGAGAGAAACACACCGCTGATTTGATCGTCCCCCGCCCAGGCATGTCCTCTAATTGTTAACCGCTGCCTATAGTCCTGGCTGATGCCAGATTCTGGAAAAGTTATCAGAGACTTCACCGGCATAGATTCTATGATCCGCATGTCCTCATTGGGTACTCGACTGCCTGGTGCAACGTTAAGGTGTGGGACAGAGTAGGAGGGTGCCGACATTTTTTCACCGTCGTGTACTTGATTTCGTATGACTAGACGATTCAACCATTTCCCTGAAACTGACCCAGGCCAACCTGCGCAAACCAGTCGCAACGGAAAACCATTCTGTTCAGGAATATCTTCCCCATTCATTGCCCACGCAATTATTGATTCTCTCTCCATCGCTTTAGCGATTGGAACACCGCGTGAGATAGGATCTAGTTCGGTATTACCACTCGTGTGGGTGTCTGCCCCGTAGTAACCAACATATTGCGCATCTGTCGTTATACCGCAATAGTTAAGAACGTCTCTCAACCTTACGCCCGTAAATTCTGGGCAGCCGATTGCGCCAGTTGTCCATTGATTGCCGCTGGCTGCCGGGACAAATTCACTCCTACCATTCCCTCCACATTCAAGCTGTAGTTGTAATGTTATTTCTTCAAAGCGTTCTTTAAGGTCCTGAATGGTAAATTTAGTAGGGGTTACGCAAGATTCACCGCCTACTTCTAGCGTCCAATTATCCGGGTTAACGTCTATCGGCGGTAATCCGTTATTTCTAACAAACATGCGATGGTTTGGGGTAATGTTATCGTCAAGTAAATGAGCCGGAGTTTCTGCATTTACTGGTCTGTCATTAAGAATAATAAGACCTTCTTTACCCTCAATTACATCCATGGCGCTTTCAGCAGCAAAGGTGGTTGGAGCGAATCCGGCTGGTAGGAATCGAGCGTAAGGAATCGTCATGCCTAAGGCAGCTGTCGCCGAAGCGATGCCTGTTTTTTTTAGGAAATTGCGTCTGGAGTCTGTGACAGGATTTGTTTTTCTGCCCTCAAACCTATGCGGGTTCTCTCGACCCTTGTCCCTTGAAATATTTCTAGTCTTCATTGTGCTTCTACAAACTTTTCGCTATCGAGTTTCGAACGAGGTTATCAGAAAGATGAAAAGAATACGACTGATAGGAAAAAAGGGGAAAACAGTACTCTGGCTATGTGTGCTCCAGGGAAAAGCCTTACGTCTTTTTTCCTCACATCGTCAGGCCAATTCCTCGAGCCACAAGAAAAGCTAGCAGCGGAATAGTTGCAAGTAAAGACAGTTGAGCCCTTAGTATCAGAACTACTAGTTTAGGAACTGTTATTTTCTCTTCGAAAGTATTACGAAATTTGTTAAAAAACCTCTTAGAAAATAATGAAAGAATTGCTAATACGCTAAACATGCCTATCTTTGTCCAGTACAGAGGATTCGCGGAGTAAAATGCACTTGGCTTGCCTACCCAAAGCCAAAGGATGAGGCCGAAGAAGAAAACTGAAGCGATACTAACGGTATACACGGCATCAACCTTTGCTAAATTTCTTACATCTTCAGCGCTGATATTCGGTTTTATCGCAATATTTTCGATTAAAAGGGCTCCTGCTAAGCCAAGAATTGCTAGGAAGTGGAGGGACCGAAAGGTCATATAAAGCATCATCTTGGTGATGATACTTGAAAATGATCACAAAGAGATGAAGATTTTAGCTCATTCTTGATATGCTTCCTGAACGAGAGCAAAACGACCAACAAACAAAAATGCTTTTGCGGGAGAGAAGATGTCTAATTTTGAAAAACCGACTGCATCTAACGATGATGAAACTCAGTTGAGATCCAATATGCGCAGAGTTGCCCTTACTGCGCTTGCCGGCACTAGTATTGAATGGTACGACTTTTTTCTCTACGCAACCGCCGCCGCCTTAGTATTTCCCGCTGCTTTCTTTCCAGAAGCAACGCCGACCATGGGTTTAATTCTATCGTTTGGAACTTTTGCCTTTGGTTTTATTGCAAGGCCGGTCGGGGGAATTATTTTTGGTCATTTCGGGGATCGCATTGGTCGTAAAAAAACGCTCGTAATCGCCTTGATGATTATGGGGGTTGCTTCGACTTTAATAGGATTAATGCCGACGTATGCGGCTATAGGGGTCGCTGCGCCAGTGCTGCTTACAGTCTTGAGATTCGTTCAGGGCTTAGCCATAGGTGGTCAGTGGGGCGGAGCGATGTTGTTGGTCACCGAGAGTGCTCCTTCTGATCAGCGCGGGTATTACGGCGCCTATGCTCAGGCCGGCGCACCTGTTGGTGTAATCCTAGCGAATTTGGCTTTTATAATTATTAGCGCGTTGGTTTCCGAGGAGTTCTTTCAAGCCTGGGGCTGGCGCATACCTTTTCTATCCAGCGTTATTTTAATCGGTATATCGATGTATGTTCAGCTACACGTAGAGGATACAGATGCCTTTAAGGAGCTAGAAGCATTAAGAGAAAAACGTCTCACGGAGGCCCAAGCGAGTGATAAGCCTATTCGACGTTCTCCTGTTTTAGAAGCGATAGCAAAATATCCTAAAAGGATAATGCTTGCTGCTGGCGCTTTCATCTCCGTCCAAGTAAATTTCTATATCCTCATCAGTTTCATTCTAGCGTATGGCAGTGACGCTAATGGTGGAGGAATGACCCGGGATACGGTTCTTGTGGCGGTTTTAATCGCGTCTGCCCTTCAAGTAGTTGCTCAATTTTGGGCCTCGGCATATTCAGATCGCCACGGCCGCCGAGGCATATTTATGCTGGGAGCCGCTCTGACTGGCGTTGCGGCATTTGCGTTGTTTCCCCTAGTTTCCACTGGTAATTTTTGGCTCAGTGTTTTGGGAATAAGTATGGGGCTTTGTTTCCTCGGCATGATGTACGGTCCCCAAGCAGCGTTTTTCACCGAGCTTTTTTCGACAGAAGTTCGATACTCGGGTGCATCGTTAGGCTATCAATTAGGCGCTATAATCGGAGGCGCATTTGCACCCACTATCGCGACTATATTGTGGGCTGAATATTCAATCGTGTGGGTCTCTGCCTATATGGCTTTGGCGTCACTTGTATCAATAATATCTGTGGGATTCTTGGCAGAGACATTCAAGACTAGTTTGACGGGGAAAGACTAACCAATGGTTTCTGATCCACGTGCAGCACTTTGGCCAAACTATAACCCGCCTCGCGACCTTATATTCACGCACGGCAAGGGCAGTGAATTGTTTTCGGAAGAGGGCAGCGTGTACCTCGACTTTTTGTCCGGTATAGCGGTTACCAGCTTTGGTCATTCGCATCCACACCTGATCGCCGCCCTTAACGAGCAAGCTGGAAAACTTTGGCATGTTTCCAATCTTTTTCGGATCCCCGCCGCCGAGCTTTTGGCTCAACGTCTTGTACAAAATAGTTTTGCCGATAACATTTTTTTTGCAAATTCGGGAGCGGAATCAGTCGAGGCCGGTTTGAAGGCGATGCGCAGTTACCACGCAGCCAATGGAAACCCTGAACGAAACCGAATCATTGGTTTTGAGAATAGCTTCCATGGACGAACTATCGCTACCGTAGCCGTTGCGGGCAATAAATCGCACATGCAAAATTTTGTACCTTTAGATCAGGGCTTTGATCATGTCCAGTGGGGCGATATAGAGTCCCTGAGGGCTTCTATTGGGAGTGCTACTGCTGGAGTGATTTTGGAGCCGATCCAAGGTGAGGGTGGGATTCGGCCTGCCTCCAAAGAATATCTGGAAGCTATTAGGAATATCTGTGACGAAGAGGGATTGCTATTGATGTTCGATGAGGTGCAATGTGGCGTCGGGCGTTCGGGCCACCTTTTTGCTCATCAATATTATGGAGTTTATCCAGATGTGATGGCTTTGGCTAAAGGGTTGGGTGGGGGGTTCCCGATAGGTGCGTGTTTGACGAATAATAAAGTCGGTAAAACTATGGTGGTAGGAACCCATGGAAGTACCTTCGGGGGCAACCCTCTGGCGGCGGTTGTCGCTAATGCTGTTATGGATCTATTGCTGGAGGATGAGTGTTTGCCCGGAGTGATACAAAAAGGTGAATACCTCAGGAATCAATTATCCAGTTTGCAAGAGAAATATCCAAAGTTGATTGACTCTGTGCATGGTTTAGGGCTGATGCTCGGTATCAAGTGTGAGATACCAAATACTGAATTAGCCAATGCTCTCAAAGACCGAGGCCTCCTCGTTGTGGGTTCAGGATCTAATATGGTTCGTCTTCTCCCTCCGTTAAATATCGAGCATTCTCATCTGGAAAGGGCGGTTAGTATAATGGACTCGGCACTCGGGGAAATGTGAGGGTCGCAAATATGAAGGTACAGCAGTTGATAATTGTTTCTATTGAATAAAAAGTATATTACTGACGCGTTGCCATTTTAGTTGCCTCCATCATGACATGGAATATCACATGTTGTTCCATAACGCCTCGAATCAAATCAGAACCTGGCCCCGCTGCATAGATTGCAACGTCTTCGCCGGCATGGGTCTCGCTTCTCATGGGGATGAGGGCTTCTGGACGAAAGTCTTGACGAGTAGTGTCCACTTGGCTTAGATCATTGCGACTTACTATCCTAGTAACTGAATGTGCGGCATCTGAGGCATCATGTTCTGGTGGTTCAGGATTTACTCTACCGTTAGCGTAACCCAAAGTCGTGTAGGGCAACTCATCCATCGCAAGCGTGGGTTCAGTTTTTGGTTCTCCACCTGGGTCCGTGCCAACAACTTTCCCCAGTATTGGATTGCCCCGCTTGGGGTATCCTGCGATCGTAAAGACGTGGCTATGATCAGCTGTTACTATAATCAGCGTTTCCTCAAGGTTGACCATCTCATAGGCTATTTTCACGGCTTTCGCTAATTCAATTGTATCGTAAAGAGCCCTGTATGGATTTTGAGCGTGATGCGCATGATCTATCCGCCCCGCTTCTACATTTAAATAGAAGCCGTTCTCGTTTCGTTGCAATATTTCGATCGCTTTGGCGGTCATTTCAGTTAGGGTCGGCTCACCCCCGACATCCTGGTCAGTGTCGGGCGAATATTGCATGTGAGATGAGTTGAATAAACCAAGCAAATGGTCAGTGCTGTTCGGGTCGATAGAGTCAAATTGTTCTTTATTCCAAGCATATGCGCTATTCTCATATTTTTCTGTCCACTCTAGTATGAGGTTCCGATTATCAAGTCGTTCACCTGGCTGTCCTGTTTCTGGATCGGCATATTCGGCTCGCGGTATAAAGCTACGGCGGCCTCCACCCAAGACTACTTCTAACCCATCACTTCCGGGAACGTTCTCAGTAAATTCAATTAACTGTCTCGCAATATCTGGGCAATCACCTGCATTTCGCAGTCTACTTGCGTCTCGGTCATCCTCATGGTCGCGTTCCATACTATGTGAGTAATTAGCTGCGGGGGTAGCATGAGTGACTCTTGCTGTAGTAACCACACCTGTCGACATTCCTTCGCGTTCTGCTTTTTCAAGAAACGTTTCAACAATATTTCCGTTGACCGAGTTGCAGTCACCTCGACTGGCGTATTGATTAACACTTATTATCCCGCGATCAGTCTTTACTCCAGTTACCATCGCCGACATCGTACCCGCAGAATCGGGTACCTGAGCATTAGTGTTATAGGTTTTAGATAAAGCTACGTTCGGAAAGGTTTCAAAGAATAATTCATGCTCCTCACCAGGATTCCCTTCAAGTTGTCCTGCCATGATACGAGCTGCAGTGACAGTCGAGATCCCCATACCATCACCCACAAATAAGATTACGTTTTTTGCAGTCGGGAAGCTGCCCGCCTCTGATCTAAACGATAAGTTTCGCTCAACGCGCTGCTGACCAGCGTCATACCACTTTTCCGGAGTCTCTTGCGCTGATAGCGACATGGCTGATGCCCATAAAGCTATAGGACACCAGACAAGGGTTTTAGTTAAGTAAGTCATGATAGGCTCATTTGATGAATGGGTGAGTTTAGCTAGATTTTACATGAATGTGAATTCTGTCATTAGTGGTATCCTTATTCTAATTACGACTGAGGTAGTTTTCCTTCGAATGAAAAATATAAATGTGGAGAAAGCTTCATGAAAATTGAAATCCTTTACTGTACGGCTTGAAACTATCGACCCGAAGCAGACCGTGTGTCTCTAGAACTAAAAAGTGAGAATGATATGGAGGTCTTATTGGTGCCGGGTTCCAACGGTGTGTTTGATGTATCCGTAAATGGAAGAGTGGTATTCTCCAAAAATAAAACCGGAAGGTTTCCAGATATAGGCGAAATCAGCGAGCTATTGACTTAGGAATTATTCTTCCTTTAGGTGATGTTTCGCGTTGACTGGGCGCATCAACGCATTGCTGACCAAGGCGATCGCTAGGAGCAATGCCATAAGGATCATCGTAGAATTATAAAGGCTGCTTGTCGGATCTGGAGTGCCCGCCGGGGCAATTTCTAAAAGCCTTGATATGTTGACTGTGTTGGAAGCTACCAAAGCCTGCAATTGGTCAACTCCGGCTCCGAATTGCGCTTGGAAAGTCGCCGGTTCGATTACCGCTACTAGATCATTGATAGCCTTGGTGACGGAGTTTTGACGCAGGGATGTTATTGCTAAGGGCCCCAAAACGCCGGCCGTGCTCCAGGCGGTCAGCAATCGACCGTGTATTCCTCCCACGTACTTTGTGCCAAAAATATCTGCTAGGTAGGCGGGTATCGTTGCGAACCCACCGCCATACATGGTGAATATGATCATGGTTGCAGCGTAGAAGTATACTAGCCAAACAATTGAAGGGCTGACGCTTACCTGTTGCGCTGCGAAAGGTATCGATAGATACAAAATAATTCCAAGCAAGAAAAATATCCAATAGGTATTCCTTCTCCCAATATAGTCAGAGGCGCTAGCCCATATAAAACGACCCACCATGTTGAAGGCGCTAATCATAATAACGTAAGTGGCTGCGAAGGTAGTGTCTACAATTTGGGGTAAAGAAGATCCAAAGATCTCTGTAATCATTGTCCGCGCGACCCCTAAAACTCCTATGCCGGCAGTTACATTGAAGCAGAGTACCACCCATAACTGATAAAATTGTCTTGTTTTTAGCGCCTCGTCGATGTGAACGTGATGCTTTGAAATCAAATTTCCGCGTTCTGTTTCACTGGGTTCTGTCCAATTCGCAGGTTTCCACCCCTCTGCTGGTATGCGATAAGAGAATGCTGCCATCAGCATCACCGCTAGGTATATAAGTCCTATTACCAAAAATGTTTCAGCTACCCCAGAGGCGCCCGTATTCACTAAATACACGCCCTCTGGCCCAGGAATGGTCATGTCCCTGACTTCCGACGCGCCTATGACGACCACCTCGCGCAGTGTTCCGCCGACATCGGCAAAACGACGACCAGCCTCTGTTACTAAGCTCACGTCTCCCGCACCTCCTAAATATTCAGGAGCACGGTAGAACACACGGATGAAGAATTCTTTCATGGGCGTCCCAATCATCGCACCCCCACCGAAACCCATAATGGCCATGCCGGTCGCCATACCGCGGCGATCTGGAAACCACCGTATAAGAGTGCTCACCGGGGAAACATATCCCATTCCGAGGCCGCATCCGCCAATTACCCCATAACCTAAATATAGTAACCAAAGCTGGTGCGTCATTATCCCAACGGCTCCGACAATATAGCCGCCGCCCCAACACAAAGCCGCTACTACTCCCACTTTTCGGGGTCCGGCTTCCTCGAGCCACTTCCCAGCAAAAGCAGCAGCCAAACCCAACGACACTATTGCGACTGTGAATACCCACACTACGGCACTTAAGCTCCAGTCATCGGCCGCACTTGCTACGACCCCTTGAACACGTGTTAGGGGTGGGTTGTAGATGCTCCATGCATAGACTGAGCCTATGCAAAGATGTATTGCTACGGATGCTACTGGCACACGCCAGCGATTATAGTCAGGCGGGGCAATAATCCGCTGTTTCGAGAGGATTCCAGTCATCTGAACGTCCAATTCTGTTGGCTATTGTTTAGTCGATGGCGTCTTTTATTTTTCTAGACTATAAAGCTAGCGTATTAATCCACATCTGTAAAAGATAAGCGAAATTATTTTTAGCGTTGAAAAAGATAGGAAAATTTCACGAAGAACTGATCACCGTCTCTTCTAAGTTCATTTGCTGTAATCAGTTCAAGCTCACCTTCAAAGTCTATGACGTCGAAATTACTCTGATTTGAGTTGTACCCTAAATAAAAGGCTGACCATGGGTTAATAACGTACCTAAGAAGAACGTCAAAGTTTAAATTCGTATCATCTTCTAATCTTGTCGCGGGCCCTGCTTCGGTATTATCGTATTGAGCAATGAATCGTAATGAAAGTTCCTTTGTAAACTGATAGTTCCAATTCGATCGGAAAATCTCATTTGAAAAAACCCTTTCTCCAATTAAAGTATCAAGCTCGGTAAGAAAGTAAGTATTAGCAATGCTAAGCTGTTGGGTAGGTCTTAAGAGGACATTGAGATCAATTCTTCTGGTGTCTGCGACAGAGGGAGGATTGCCAATTTTAGGAACCAAGTTTAAAGTTGTTCCTTCTCGATAGTTGGCATTGATTCGCAACGCTTCAAACGTTCTATTGTCAAAACCAATTTGCCAGTTATCATAAGCGTATGACCTCATTGTAGTGACCCCAGGAAATTGGCCTGGCTGTACCATCTCAGTATAATCTGTCCAACGAGCATTAATGCCAGTTGTTTCATAGCGGACATCAACTTGTGGGCTTAGTTCAGAGTATATCTTCGCACCTTTCATATCCTCTAAATAAACGCCCCTTCCTGTGACGCGCCAGCGGTTTATTGCTGACTCTTCAGGGTAGAGATTAAAAGTTGAGGTTTGGTGCATGCCTGAGGTGTTCGGCTTAAAATACCGGTTTTGGAATCCTAGCTCGGTTCTGAAATCTGACGTGGTTTCTATGAAATGCGTATGGTTCGTATAAGTCCGGCCCTCACGATTAAACATAATGTTTCTTTGATAACCTGTAGTCACCTCTCCGCCGTTTGAAGGTTCACTTTCAGTTCCGACTAGTTGCATTTGCGTAAACCAGTTATCAGTAAATTTAATTCGATTGTCCAAACTAACAACTCTATTGTAACCATCTCCGAGTTGGCGTTCCGTCGCTAGAAATCCCCAGCGGTCTTGGTTGCCAAAGTCCTTAAACCCTCGCAATATAGCTATATTGGCCTTTTTTCCATTAAGTGGGTCAGTTGTCTCTCTATTCAATCCTGGGGCAATATCGTTGATCAGAATTCCACCAAAGCCATAATCTCCCTCGCGACCAGTAAGCCTGATGCCGCCCTCTGGATCCACAATTCTTCGGGTAAACACCAAAATAGAGTCGGTCGAGAAAAAGTTTGCGTTTTCGATAAAGAAAGGGCGGCGTTCCGGAAACTGGACCTCAAATCGCTCATTCACTGTCACTTGCGGTTGATCTGACTCTATTTGGCTGAAATCTGGATTGAGCGTTAGATCCAAAGCCCAGCTATCGTTGAACACGAACTTGGCGTCGACACCGACCTCCTGTTCTGAGGATTGATTAAATTTTGGCCCGCCAAGAGCAGCCTCGTCTAATGCATCGAGCTCTCTAGCAAAGAGGAAAGGTATCACCTGATAATTATTGCCTGACGAAACGTTTGTAATTCCTGAAAGTAGTCCGGCCTGATTTAATCGTCCTTCAACGTCGATTGAATACTCGGGCCAGAAGGATTGTTCGCCGTACCGTGTGATTTGCCGATTAAACTGGACCCGCCACATCTGCTCATCAGACTCCCCAAATCGCAAGCTGCGCATTGGTACGGTTATCAACACCATATATCCTTGGTCGTTCGACTTGCCCTCACTAAACCAAACCGCGTCAAAGGTTGAGTCAAAGCCTGCGCGTCTTCCGGACCCTTCTGCCCACCTCATATCGAGCTGAATACCCCTAGAGTTGGAGTAGAAGGCAAAAGCGGATCTTTGATTATTAAATGTGTCGACCATAAACCCTACATGGTCATCTTGCCCAATATTCTCCCGCGCGGCCATGTTTGACCTGATGAGTTCTGGGCTCTCGTCAAATGCTAAAAACACTACATAAAGGTTCTCGTCATCGTACCCAATGTATGCTTCAGTGCGTTGAGCAGAGGCCTCTCCGGGATAGGGTTCACGTTGAACAAAATTCTCAGCTTTGTTCATGGATCTTGCCAATGAGCTCGTTGGGCGCATGTCAGAAAAGTCAGCGAGCGCTGGTTGTCCCTCTATACGTGGAATTGACATCGCACTATCTGCGGCTTGGCAGGCGATGTTTGGGAGTACAGCAATAAAGGTAGTTGCAGCCCAGACTTGGAGAGATGAAGTTTTCATTTGTGTATGCCGAGAGAGACAGCGTTAAAGGTTAAGCATTCTTAAAAGGAATTCAAGCTAGGGCTTCAGTTTATCACAGGCCGAAAAAAGGTCTCTTTATAAGGCGTCACAGCTCAAAGCATTAACGAGCTGCGGGTTTATGGAAAACACAGTATTTTACAACGACAAGCAGACAAACCTTTTATCGCTGAAAAAGGTAAGAAAACTTGATAAAGAATTGGTCTCCGTCACGACGCAAATCATTTGCTACTATTAATTCTCTCTCACCTTCCATGTCTACAATATCGAAATTACTTTGATTAGAGTTGTAACCCACGTAGAAAGCCGACCAAGGGTTGATTACATAGCGAAGCAAGAGATCAAAATTTAAATTTTCTTCGTCCTCAAGCCGCGTTGCTGGCCCCGCTTCAGTTTTGTCATACTGCGCTATAAATCGTAAGGAAAGTTCCTTAGTAAACTGGTAATTCCATGCTGATCTTACGATCTCATTAGAGAAAATTTTGGTCCCGCCCTGCGTATCAAGTTCGGTTAAGAAATAAGTATTAGCAATATTAAGCTGCTCTATGGGTCTGATGGCCACATTAAAATCTACTCGGTTGGTATCAGCAACAGACGGCAGAGATCCTAACTGCGGCACCAGATTTAGAGTAGTACCTTGTCGATAATTGGCCTTTATCTGGACCGCTTCAAACGTATTATTACTGAGGCCGACCTGCCATGTGTCGTAATCATAAGATCTGACCGAGTTTAATCCTGGGAAATCTCCGGGCTTGAGTATTTCTTCATAGTCCGTCCAATTGAAGTCTAGCGTTGTTGTTTCAAAACGGAGGTCCAATGATGGGCCGATTTGGGTATAGATTTTCCCCCCATCCATATCCTCTAAATAGACTCCAAAAATAGCGCCGCCCCATCTATTTAAGGCTGACGCTTCAGGGTAAAAATTCAAACCTGATCGCTGATGTATTCCTGAGGTGCCGGGTCTAAAAAATCGGTTCATAAAGCCTAATTCGGTTCTAAAATCAGACGTTGTTTCTATAAAGTGGGTGTGATTGCTATAGGTTCGGCCCTCCCGATTAATCATTATGTTTCTCTGGTAGCCGGTAGTGTATTCATCGCCGCTAGTCGGCTCACTTTCCGTTCCAACTAATTGTATTTGTGTGAACCAGTTATCCGTGAACTTAAATCTGCTGTCAAAGCTAAGGACCCTGTTGTAGCCGTCGCCAAGTTGGCGTTCCGTGGCCAGGAAGCCGATGCGATCTTGATCGCCAAGGTCCCTAAACCCTCTAATTATGGCTATGTTGGCTTTTTCCCCTCTGAGAGGGTCATCAGCGTCTCTGCCTAAGCCGGGAGCTGCATCATTTATCAGGATGCTTCCAAAGCCGTAGTCACCCGATCTTCCCGAGAGTCGTATGCCGCCCTCAGGGTCGACAATCCTTCTGGTGAACACTAGGTTTGAATCGGTCGAGAAAAAATTCGCATTTTCAATAAAGAATGGCCGTCGTTCAGGAAACTGAACTTCGAACCGCTCATTAACAGTTACTTGCGGTTGGTCTGATTCAATTTGGCTAAAGTCAGGGTTTAGTGTCAGATCTACCGCCCAGCTGTCGTTAAAGACGAACTTGGCATCGAGCCCAACCTCTTGCTCGGAAGATCGAGCGAATTTTGGCCCTCCTAAAGCTGAGCGGTCCAATGCATCAAGTTCGCGAGCGAAGAGAAAAGGGATAAATTGATAATTATTTCCGGGCGAGACATTCTCGATACCTGTCAGTTGTGCAGCTTGGTTGAGACGTCCCTCTACATTCACCGAATATTCTGGCCAAGTCGAGTTTTCTCCGTATCTTGGGATGCCTCGAGTGAATTGGATGCGCCATGTCTGCTCGTCCGAGTCATCAAAACGGAGACTTCTGAGTGGGACAGTGAATGAGATCATGTAGCCTCGCTCGGTTAACTGACTTTCATTAAACCAAACTGCATCAAAAGTTGAATCGAACCCGGCCCTCCTTGATGAGCCTTCTGTCCACCGCGCATCCAACTGGATACCCCTCGCGTTCGAAGAAAAAGCAAAGGCCGAGCGTTGGTTGTTAAAGGTATCAACCATGAACCCCATCCAATCGTCTGCGAGAATATTCTCCCGCGCTGAAAGATTGCCTCTAATTAATTCCGGGTTA
>JAQWOJ010000086.1 GCA_029245905.1 Gammaproteobacteria bacterium | reverse complement strand
GATTGTTATTTTATCTATAGAGTTCTACTTGTTATTCGCTTCGTGGTGACTCCTTGGAGGGTTCTTCTCTCAAGCATACAAAAAGGAAAAGTTCTTTCATATGGTCCTGATCAATTAAAAACCCCGTATTTTCGTCAAGATTTGTCTTTAGCGTTAAACTTAAGTTACATTCCTTCTACGCTATACATTTTTATAGACATAGATAAAGGGCAGAGAACTTTATCAGAAACGTATAGATGGTAGGAACGAAAATATAGGGGGTTTTGTAAATACTTTGAAAACGCTAACGCTTAAACTAGAGCTTCCCTCCTCAGTAGAAGTAGTGTGGGACATCATTAGTGACGTGACTCGCTGTGACTGGGTTCCGAGCGTTGAATCAATAAGCCTTAATGATAATATTCGATCATTTACCATGGAGGGTATCGGCGAGGTGCAGGAGCAGATCCTCCTTAAAGACTCCAAAACTCATACGCTCCAGTATACGGCTATAAAGACCCCGTCCCCATTACAGCATCATTTAGCTACCATTGAGCTGGAAACATTAGGTGAGGGCTGCTTGTTGCAATGGACATCAGAAATCGCGCCAGAACAATTTGGTGACGCGATTGAGCATGGGATGCAGATCTCCTTAGATGGACTTAAACGCGTACTTTCCAATTCTGAAAAGTAGTTCTTAGTAGCACAATAGTGTCATAATGATGACCAGTACGGACAATAAAATCACAATCTAGAAATTTTTATTCAATGGTGGAGCACCCCATGAACAATGCAAAATCACTGATCTTGGCGACATTTTTCAGCAGCCTGCCTCTGACATTACTCGCTCAAGATTATGAAGTTCCGAGAACGGAATGGGATCAACCAGACTTGCAGGGCGTTTGGAACTGGTCGTCTAATGTTCCGATGCAGAGACCCTCTCAGTATGGTGAGAGACAATTTTTGACGCCTGAGGAGGTTGAGGAGTTTGCCCGTCGTCGAGCGGCGGCAGATGCTGGCTCCGATGCTGCGCTCAGTATCGAAGGCGTAGATGGCTCCTACAATGACTTTTGGATTGAAAATCAAGGAATCGGTGGCAACGTAAGAACTTCGCATCTTGTTTATCCGGAAAATGGGCGGTTGCCGGAATTGCAAGAAGGAGTAGTCGAGCAACAGGGTGTTTACGGTGGCATTACTACGGGGGAAACGAGACCCGTAAGAATAGCCGCGGGAGGCATCGGGGCTGATGGTCCAGAAGACCGTGGCTTATCAGAGCGCTGCATTATCGGGTTTAATGCTGGGCCTCCCTTAATCCCGAGCCTTTACAATAACAATGTCCAAATATTTCAGAATAAAGACACTGCGGTACTGATGACCGAAATGATTCATGATGCGCGTATCGTGCCCCTATATGAATCGTTAGCGGAAATAGAGGCACTCGATCAAGATATTCGTCTTTATACGGGGGATTCCCAAGGATATTGGGACGGAGACACGTTGGTCGTTGTTACGCAAAATTTCAACGGTTTATCCGCAAGCTTTGGTCAGGCAGGAACGTCGTATGAGAAAGTACTTACGGAGCGTTTTACACGCACAGGACCCTACACAGTTGATTATGAATTCACGGTTGATGATCCCGCTACTTATACAGATGAATTTATTGGTGTTGTATCTATGACTAAAGTTGCTGGACTTCTTTATGAGTATGGTTGCCATGAGGGAAATTATGGCATGGTAAATATCTTGAGAGGTGCTCGGGTTGAGGAAAGACTCGCGGCGGAAGGTCAGCTTTAAAGCGTTCCCTAAAATAGTAGGTCAGGCGCCTAAAGGAAGACTAAGGTAAGAGCTGGTTAATTTTGGATTTTAATCAGCAAGAAGTATAACAATAAGGAAAATTTATGAGTCAGGGTTCAAGAAGATTTTCTCTATATATTTTTTCCATAGCTGTGTTTAGTAGTCTTAGTTTTCCGGTTTCAGGACAGTCAAGTGCAGCGATTGAACTTCTGAAGAATAAAGAGCTATCTAGACGTTCAGATAGCACTATGGTTAACCCTTACAGATTAACCGAAAATTGGCCCACGCTTTTGCCAGGACAAGAATGGGGGGCAGCAATTGGATTAATACCAGATGATACTGGAGGGCTTTGGATGATGTTTAGGTCTGAGCCTCCTATTAACTATATTAATTCTGAGGGGGAAATCACAAAAAGCTTCGGTGAAGGAATGATCGTTCAAGCCCATGGATTTTGTATGGATAATGACGGGAATCTCTGGGCTGGTGACAGCGGGCCGTTTGGTGATGACCCCTCAACAGCAGGCCGTGGTTTTCAGATACATAAATTTTCTCAAGAGGGTGAACATCTTCTCAGCTTAGGGGAGGCGGGTGTCTCAAGAGCAAGTGAGTCGACATTTATCGGTCCTACAGCGTGTGCAGTTATGCCTGATGGCAACATCGTGATCGCAGATGGTCATTGGCCAAGGCCCTCAAATGCACAACAAGACGGTGACCGGTTGGTAGTGATTACACCTGAAGGAGAATTTTTGAAGTCTGTAGGTCGCATGGGCTCAGGACCGGGGGAGTTTATGGGCCCTCACACACTGGCATATGACGCGAATGGTCGGTTGTTTGTTGGAGATCGGTCAAATAATCGAGTACAGGTACTCGATCGTGAATTGAACTTTCTAGACGATTGGCGCCACTTCGGGCGTCCCAGCGGAATAACTATCCTGGATGACGGCACTTTGGTGGTTGCTGATTCTGAATCAGGTGGGGATTTGCCTGGTCCTGCTGTTTCCCCAGAGGGGGGGCCAGGATCTGTAGCGCGTAACCCAGGGTTTCAGGTTGGGATACGTATCGGTCAAGTGAATGGTTCGCTTCAATATTTCGTGCCAGGGACAAGGCCCGAGGGTATGGCAGCGGATAACCTGGGCAATATTTTTGCTGGACTGACGACTGGATGCGGCGAAAGTCCCTCCGGTGGATGTTTACAAAAATGGGTTAAGCAGTAAGTTGCAATTCTTATAACCTAATTAAATGTAGGGAAGGGCATGAATCCGCAAAAAATTTTCCCATCTTTATTATTTCTTATAGCGATACCATTGGTCCTTGGTGGTCTGCAGCTCTTGTTTCTTGGAGGGTCTTTTTATTATTTTTTTGCAGGTATCGCGTTAAGCTATTCGGCGTGGTGTTTGTGGAATAATGATTCTCGTGCCTCTCTTATTTACGGCGTTTTACTTTCTTTTACGGTAGCCTGGTCGTTCATAGAGTCAGGCACTAATTTGTGGGCCCTAGCCCCACGAATACTTCCCTTTGCCGTTATCGGTCTTTGGTTTCTCACTCCGTGGCTTAGAAACACGGTATATGAAGGGAGGCCCCCTCCATTATTTTTATCTCCCATAGCTAAGGCTGTCCCGATTTTGACCGTCGCAATAGCGATATTTGTTTTTATGGATGGTACTGGTTTCGACGTACGGCAAATGTCTGAGCGAAGTGGAATCAATACTGTAAATACTCAAACGGATTGGCCAAGCTATGGAAATTCGCCAAAAGGGACCCGTTACTCACCACTTGGCGGCATAAATATTAATAACGTAGATGAGCTTGAGCTGGCATGGACTTATCGAACAGGGACAGGTGGCGCTTTTAAGGCGACACCTCTTATGGTGGGAGAATTATTATACGTTTGTACGGGTGGGAACAGGGTGGTGGCTATTAATGCTGAAAGCGGAAATCTAGCCTGGCAGTTTGACCCGCTTGTAGATCCGGAGCATTTGGCTCAGTTCCGATATTTTACTACTGGTTGTCGAGGAGTTTCTTATTATCAAGCCCCGCAGACTTACACCGGCGAATGCCCGACGCGAATTCTGATGAACACTACTGACGCGCGATTGATAGCGGTTGACGCTATAACGGGCGAGCGGTGTATGTTTTTTGGTGATCAAGGTGAGGTGAATCTAACTCTTGGTATGGGAAATGACCCACGGATTGCTAATTTTCAAACCTCACCGCCCGGTATCGTGGGAAATAATGTGGTTGTTGGCGGTTGGGTAATCGACAATCGATCGGTTGGGCCACCTTCGGGCGTAGTTCGAGCATTTAATTCAATTACAGGCGAGTTTGCATGGGCTTGGGACATGGGCCGACCGGGTGTAACAACAGAACCCTTGCGCGGAGAGGTATATACGCGGGGAACGCCAAACGTATGGTCTTTGTTTAGTGTAGACGAGGAGCTTGGTCTGATTTATGCGCCGACTGGGAATGAGACGCCTGATTATTTTGGCGGTTATCGGATGGAAGCTAGCGATCAATACGCGAGTTCAGTTGTAGCCATTGAAGGCGCTACCGGGAATATTCGCTGGTCCTATCAAACTGTGCATCATGATATTTGGGACTATGATGTCCCCTCGCAGCCTACGCTTATAGATCTCCCCGGGGAGGGTGGAGAGAAAGTAAAGGCGCTCTTGCAGCCTACTAAGCGGGGAGAGGTCTTCGTTCTAAACCGTGAAACGGGAGAACCACTTTTTGATATCCAAGAACGGCCTGTGCCGCAAACGGGTGGCGTCCCAGAAGACTATATAGCCGCCACTCAGCCATTTTCGATGGACCTACCGATTTGGCGTATGCAGATAGATGAATCAAAAATGTGGGGCATAACCCCTTTGGACCAACTTTGGTGCCGAATTGAATATCGGAAAATGAGATATGAAGGGCATTTCACGGTTCCAGGTGTGGGAACGATTTTGCAAAATCCAGGAGCAACAGGTGGCTTCAACTGGGGGAGTGTCAGTGTTGATGAGGTCAATAATCTAATGGTAGTAAATCCTCTTTACATGGCAAATCAGTTAACCCTGACTCCAAGAGATGAGTTGCCTGAGGGTGTTGTAGGGAGCCAGCTAGGAACTCCCTACAGTCACAATACTCAAAGATTTATGTCGCCATTGCACGTGCCTTGTATGCAGCCCCCTTACGGAACGTTGGGTGTCGTTGACCTAGAAACTAAAGAATTGCTGTGGCAAAAGCCTATAGGTACCGCGAAAGAGACAGGGCCCACGATCTTCAATCAAAGTATTGCCACGAGGCTTCCGTTAACAGTGGGGACTCCTCAAACGGGGGGCACGGTAACGACGGCTGGTGGGCTTATATTCAGCGCTGGAACTTTTGATAATACCGTGAGAGCTACCAGCGTTATGAATGGAGAGGAATTGTGGAGTCATTCGATTCCTTATACCGCCCAAGGAACACCAATGACCTATTTGTCGCCAGAAGGTAAACAGACCGTGATTGTGGTAGTTCCAGTCTTTAATTCGACAAGAGGCTCCGGGTATGAGCCCCTGCCTGCTGATGAAGAAGATCCGTTGGGTGGTTATGTGTTTGCTTTTCGTTTGCCGGACTAGTTAATGCCGATCGACTATTTCAAATAGCCACATGAGTTCCTCAGTAACCCTAGCGGAAGAGGTTGGTTCCGGACCACGTCCGTATTTGCGCCAAGACTCTTTTAAGATAGGGAGAATTATATCTCCGCTGGTAATTGGCTCCAAACGCTGTTCGTAAAGCGCATCATCAACTCGAAGAATAATCCTGTCATCGTCTGCTAATCTCTGCGGCCATTGTTTCCATAATTGGCCGTACCAAGTCTGCCGTCTCCCGCTCGCAACAAACATTCGACCATCGACTACCATGGTCCATATTAGTTTTGTAGTTCCAAGATTTAGGGTCTCCATTTCAATTTCTTGCCGCTCTTTTAGAAAATTCCAGTCATCAGGAGAGGGTTGGAGTTCACCCGACCGGAATGGACCACCAGTGCTCATGGTAAACCAAGGGACAAACTCTAAAGGGCCGTCGTTCAGCCGCGTATATATAAAAAAACCGCTCAATAGAGTGAACGTAGATAGAAGAATGATGCCTATATATTTAATGAGAGATTTCATTTTTTGTTAAGCATTAGGGTATAGATTTTCTTTCTAAATTAACTAATAAAATCAGAATACCGCTATCGTCGAACCCTGAGCATATCGCGATTAATTTGACCAATATTTGTAACGCCGAGTAATTTCATATCTCTTTCGATTTCCGTTTTCATGTTGCCGAGTGCTTTCTCTACACCAGGCTGCCCAGCAGCTGCGAGTGAATACAGGTACATCCGGCCCCCTGAGCATGCTTTTGCCCCGGCAGCAATTGCCTTCAATACATGTGTCCCTCTCCTAATGCCGCCATCTAAGATCACGTCGATCTTGTCTCCAACGGCATCACTAATCTCACTCACTTGATCAAAAGGAGATCGGGAGCCATCCAGTTGACGTCCTCCATGATTAGAAATCATAATCGCATCGGCTCCTATATCGACCGCCTTTTTCGCGTCCGCGACACTCATAATCCCTTTGAGGCAGAATGGACCTCCCCATTTAGCTCGAAGCGCTTCAGCGTCAGACCAGTCCATAGATTGATCTAACATTTCGGCAAAATAGTCTCCAATCGAAACGGCCACATTAGAGCCCTGCTGCACAAAATCCTTTAGTTCCGCGAGCTCAAATGCTTCACCAAAAAAATAATTTAGAGCCCAACCAGGGTGCGCAGCGAAGCTTAGTAGACTCTTGATAGTTAATTTCGGAGGGGAAGTAAATCCAGTGTAGAGGTCTCTTTCCCGGTTTCCGCCGGTAATAGTGTCAACCGTAAGTGCAAGAGCATTGAACTTAGCGTCTTTTGCTCTTTCTACCATGGCATCATTCAAACCCCGATCCTTGTGGAAATAAAACTGAAACAGTTTCGGCGTAGAAATCATGTCACCAATTTCTTTTAGGGTTACTGTTCCCAAGGCAGAGACACCGAACATGGTTCCGTATTTCTCAGCCGCGAGGGCTACGGCGCGCTCGCCGTCGTGGTGGAATAAGCGCTGCAACGCTGTCGGCGAGCAAAAGATCGGCATTTTTAATTTCTGGCCCATCACTGAGACAGACATATCGATGTCTTCAACTCCGGCGAGGACATTAGGAACTAGATCGCAGTCATCAAAAGCGGAAGTATTGCGACGGTAGGTTATTTCATCATCAGCGGCACCATCGATATAATGAAAGATAGGCCCGGGAAGGCGCTGCTTTGCGAGCAGCCTTAGATCTTCTACATTGTGACAATTCTTTAGTTGTCGAAACATTTTTTGTCTCTCTTTTCAGTTGAGTCCGATTCTATCCTTAATTACTCGATGCTCAAAGCGACTAAAGAATTTAATCGACTATGGGGTCTGGGCTTCTCCCCAGGCGAGCAAACCGATACACTTGTTGCGAAAGAGGAAAGATTCTATGGTTTACAACAATGTAATACTCACAGTAAAAAGCTCTGATGATATAGATAACGTTCGAGAGCTACTGGCTGAGCAGGCGCGTTTGTCAAGCAAAGAGCCTGGCTGTGTTCGTTTTGAGGTCTACCATTCGCAAATTGAGCTAAATCAGTTTTTTCTTGTCGAGCAATGGGCCTCCGAAGAGGACTTGGTTCGCCATAAAGAAGCTAAAGCTTTTACAGAGCTCTACATCCCTAAGGTTATTCCATTAGTAGATCGAGCGCCCCATCTCTCTGATAGGGTGTGGCCTTATTAATCTTTCTTGGTGCTTTTTTCATCTGTTTTCCTATAAACTCTGGAGGGTTGATTTTAGGGATATATCTAAAAGGTTTTCATAATATTTTTGCGGATTAAGGTTGGAGGTTTAAATGAGTTTATATAGAAAACTGTTAATTGTAGCCGCTTTTCCATTTGTCCCGATCGTAAGTGCAGTGGCACAGGCTGATTCGTCGGCCGAAATACTTCAGGCATCACTTAATAGCAGCGATAGGCCAATCGAAGACGCTATCGAGGACCCCCGGCGTATGCCCTTGG
>JAQWOJ010000074.1 GCA_029245905.1 Gammaproteobacteria bacterium | reverse complement strand
TCTTTCAACGTCGGCCCTTTCGAACTGTTTAACGCTGATTATATGTTCGCCGCGAAAATCCATAGTCTAATAAAAATCTTCGAAATTTCTCCTATGACAGCTTTAGTTGTAAACTCTATTTCTAGCACTCGATAATACTACAAATTAGGAGTCGATTGCAGTTGCCGTGAGAGTTATTTTAAAGCCCCTCCAGCAATGTATGTTTTTGGCGGCCAGTATTATGAATACAGATACCCTTTATTGGTATGACCTAGAGACCTTTGGTGCAGATGTGCGCTTAGACCGCGTTTGCCAATTTGCTGGTATTCGAACAGACCAAAACCTAAATATTCTTGGTGAGCCTTTAGTCATCTATTGCAAACCAGCAGATGATTTCTTGCCTAGTCCATTCGCCTGTCTTGTAACAGGCATTACACCTCAAACGGCGCTATCGAAGGGTGTCATAGAGTCTGATTTCGCTCGGCAAATTACCAAAGAGTTTTCTGTGCCGGGAACCTGTGTGGTTGGTTATAATAATATTAGTTTCGACGACGAGTTGATGCGTCGCCTTTTTTATCGAAATTTTTTCGACCCGTACGAAAGAGAATACATGAATGGGAATTCCAGGTGGGACATCATTGATATGGTGAGACTTTGCGGAGCTGCTCGGCCTGATGGGATTAATTGGCCGCGCAAGGAGAACGGCGTTAAATCGTTTAAACTTGACGAATTGACTGTCGCAAACGATATAGACCATCAGGGCGCTCACGATGCTCTCGCTGATGTTTTAGCAACCATAGATATGGCTAGGTTGATAAAAGAAAAACAGCCGCGACTTTATGACCATGTGTTTACAAACCGTAAGAAAAATGACATTGAAACTAAATTAGATTCGGTCGCCCAAAAACCGATCTTACATGTCTCAATGCATTACTCCTCAAGAAGAGGTTGTCTTGGTTTGGTTGTGCCACTTTGTCCTCACCCAACGCAAAATAATAAGATTATCGTTTATAACTTGGATCACGATCCGTCCACTTGGGTTGATCTTGATGTTGAGGCTATAAAACAACGTATTAACATCAACAAGAAAAACCCCATAAAGGTTATAAAAACAAATACCTGCCCAATACTAGTTACCCCTCAGGTACTGTCTCAGAAACAGGCTGAAGAGTTGGGTCTAGATATTAATGAAGGGATGAATAATGCGCGCTTCCTTCAAAATAACCATAAAATGATCAACAACATTAAAGAGGTTTTTAAAGAAGAAAGGTTGCAGGAAGAGTCAGATCCTGACTTGATGATCTATACCGGAGGGTTCTTTAATTCGCATGATCAAAAGTTAATGCAAGTGATAATAGATACTAAGCCTGATGATCTAGGTCGTTTAGATCTACCATTCAATGATCCCCGCTTGCCTGAGATGCTGTTGCGGTATAGGGCTCGAAACTTCAAAGAAACACTTAATGAGGAAGAATTAAATCACTGGAATCAATTTAGACGAGAAAAACTTTTTGAATCCGGCGCTTTAGCTAACTTCGCTGATAGTCTTAAGAAAGCGAATGATCAGGTTGCCGCAAAGAATATAGTTAATGGAAGAGAAGTGCTGTTAGAGCTCAAAGACTATACTGATCAACTTGCTGAGTCACTTAAATTATAAGTTTTGGTCGCTACTCCTTGGTATAAAAAGCATTTTTCGTCAGCACTAAAATCTTTGGTTATTCGTTTGAAAGAATTCCAAAGTATATTGTAGCTGCAAGAAACTTTATCGACAGGAAAATTACTTTCAAACATACAGCGCTGGGGTGTAAACGCTTCAATACAATGCATTAAGTAGGGGCGAGTGGCTTCTGCGAGCTCTTCAGAACTAGGTGGCTTTTTCCTTTTATGCCACTCAAAACCATTGATGGCCATCGAAATGCCGCCTAGCTTAACTATGATGTTGTCGCATTTTGCGAGTTCTTTAGTCATACTTTTCCATGTCGTTAGAATTTCCGTGCGCTTTCCTTTGTATGGGCCAATACCCAGAGGCCCACCGACGTGGTCAAGAATGATTGGTTGTTCAGGGAAGGCGCGTGCTAAGGATAAAAGTTCTCCTAGCTGAGCATGGTAGAGCCATGCATCGAATGTTAAATTATACTTTGACAGCTTGGCGAACCCGGTGCGAAAATTTTTGTCTAGATAAAGAGATTTGGGAGGCTGGGTGTGGGAATTTCTAATCAGTGGACTAGCATCCCAACCACACGCATGTCGTATGCCTTTAAATCGATTTGGGCTCATAGCGATATGTGCCTCTAAGATTTCTGCAACTGGATCCCCTAAAAGCAAATCAGCGAAGCTTACGATGCCTGCGGCTACTGCTGTCTTATTTTTATTCTTAATGGCTAATTCTTGCACAAATTTTGTTTCACCTGTTGGAGCGGCTGATTCCGATAAATTGGTCAAATACCCTGAAAGACATTCAACGAAAACGCTTGAAATAATATTATGGCCCTTAGCGGTATCGTCCAGGTATTCTTCCAAGAGGTAGCGATTGTTAGGGTATTCCCATAAATGATGATGGGCATCACAGATTGGTAGGTCAGGCTCTAAGGTTTCTTCTTGAGTCAGGTGAAGCCATGTATGATTTTTTGACATATTTTTTTGGAATTGAATTCTATAGGCTTTCTTATTCTAACATTACCCTAAAGACGTAATTCGAATCAAAAAAATAGTACTAGCTTTTACAGTGCTATCGGAAAGGAGTAATCTGGACAAATCAATCCGCAGAGGATCTTATGGGTTTTTCAAAAGTAAATTTAATTATGGTGGTGTATGAAGACTTTTTTAAGTATGGTTTATCTGCAATCCTCTTTATCCCGCTTTAGATCTGACATTACAGCAAACTTCTTGTTTTGAGACCAAGACTTGTGAAAGGAAATAAGATTCATATTTAAACAATCCAGCCGATATAATAACGTCATTTTATTTATATAAATTATTGCTTTTGTAGTTTGGGCTGTTAAATTGTGAATATGTTTCAGAGTTCCAGTAGAACACCTCTCGTGCGAGCTTTTGTATTCCTAAAACCCTATAAGAAACAAATATCTTGGGCGGGTCTAGCGCTGATTTTTACTGCTGGATTAAATTTAACTTTGGTCCAGTATGTGCGAATTATTGTCGACCAAGGCTTCGTTGCTAATTCCACTATTTTCCTAGGGCAAGCTATAACGGGATTTGTAATAATCGCCGTTTTACAGGCATTTGGTACGTTTGCGCGCTTTTATTGGGTGTCTTGGCTGGGAGAGCGTGTAACCGCTGATCTGCGTCGAGCAGTTTATTCACATATGATTTCTCTCCATCCTGGTTATTTTGAAGCCAATCTTAGCGGAGAAATTCAGTCCCGAATAACCACAGACACAACGCTTATACAGTCAGTCATTGGCTCTTCTGCTTCGATAGCCTTAAGAAACCTACTCTTACTTTTGGGGGGCGTCATTTTTCTTTTTATCACTAATCCCCGATTAACCAGTATCGTTCTTGTCTGTATTCCATTGGTTGTGGGTCCAATTATGGTTTTCGGGCGTCGTGTGAGGCGGCTCTCTCGGAGTAATCAGGATCAGATAGCTAGCGTTGGAGCTTATGTGGGCGAAAGCATTCAACAAATAAAAACAGTTCAGGCATACAATCATCAAGATTACGATCGAGCAGAATTTGCCGAACATGTGGAGAAGACTTTTGAAGTTGCGCTTAAGCGAGTTCAAACGAATGCGTATTTAATTACTGTAGTTATGACGCTCGTGTTCCTCGCTATCGGTATCATGATTTGGGTCGGTGGACTCGATGTTATTAATGGCTTGATGACTCCGGGTGAGTTAACTGCTTTCATAGTTTACGCGGTAATGGTCGCAACTGCGGTAGCTGCAATTAGCGGTGTTATAAGCGAATTGCAAAGAGCAGCAGGAGCAGTAGAGCGGCTTATAGAACTTCTATATGCCGAGAGCGAGATAACGGCACCACCTAATCCAGTGCGTTTTACAGAAAACCCGAGAGGTTCATTGCTAATAAATAAAGTAAGTTTTTCCTATCCGTCTCGACCGGAATCGGTAGTTATAGATAATGTGTCCTTCTTGATTAATCCTGGTGAAAATGTTGCTTTGGTTGGGCCATCTGGAGCGGGTAAATCTACTATATTCGACTTAATACTGCGCCTTTATGATGTTGACCAAGGTGCAATTCAATTAGAAGGTGTTGATATTCGAGATTTAGATCCGGTGGACCTTCGCAGGCATATTGCTATCGTTTCACAGCAGCCTGCAATCTTTACTGGTAATGTTTTTGACAATATACGGTATGGACAACCCATGGCTGATCAAGTATCCGTAGACTCAGCTGCGGAATCGGCATATGCCAAAACTTTTATTGAAGCATTGCCTGACAAGTATGATAGTTTTTTAGGCGAGTCTGGAGTTCGTCTGTCAGGCGGACAGAAGCAGCGCATTGCTATCGCACGTGCTATTTTGAAAGATTCTGAGATTTTGTTATTGGATGAGGCGACAAGTGCTCTAGATGCGGAGAGTGAGCGTCAAGTGCAAACTGCACTAGCAGATCTTATGCATAATCGGACGTCGTTAGTTATCGCACATCGATTAGCGACAGTTAAAAATATGGATCGGATAATCGTAATGGATGCTGGAAGCGTAATCGCAGAAGGTAGACACGAAGACTTGCTGAAAGATAATACATTATACGCGAATCTAGCTAACCTGCAGTTTAATGAAAAATCTCATGTTGCTGGCAGCTGATGGCCATTGGTTAAAATAGTTAAGGTATCGAGCCGTGGATAAATTTCAAGACATCAGACCATATCAGGACAATGAAATCAATATGGTTATACGCCGTCTTCTCTCCGATCCTGAGTTGCTCAGCAGTATTACTAAATTTCTATATCCGCGTTTCAGTCGAGCTTTCCCTAAGCTTATAACTAGCGCGACTAAGAGAAAATTAAGGAAGCAGTTTCTGAATGTAAATGATGTTAGAACAATGCAAGACGGTATAGCGCGGTATATGGAAAAGATGATTCTTGATACAACCACGCACCTAACCAATTCAGGCATGGAAAACCTAAAAGAAGGAAGAAATTACCTTTTTATAAGTAATCATCGTGACATTGCAATGGATCCGGCATTTGTCAATTACATGCTTTACCATGCTGGCTTTGAAACTTTGAAGATAGCGATAGGCGATAACTTACTTAAAAAACCGTTTCTAACCGACTTAATGCGGCTTAACAAAAGTTTTATTGTCCAAAGGTCCTTAAAGGGTCGTGAATTATTGCACTCATTAAAATTACTTTCTGAGTATATTCACGACTGCATAGCTACTGGAGATAGTGTATGGATAGCGCAAAGAGAAGGGCGAGCAAAAGATGGAATAGATAAAACGGATCCAGCTCTATTAAAAATGCTAGGGATGAGTCAAAGAGATTTGCCTCTAGGAGAGAGTCTTTCGGATTTAAATATAATTCCAGTAAGTATCTCGTATGAGTATGACGCGTGCGATGTCTTGAAAGCTGAGGAGCTCCATGAAGTTGAAACTAAGGGTGCTTTTACAAAAACAGACTATAGCGATATCAATAGTATTGTTGCTGGAATGATTGGATTTAAGGGGCGCGTCCACGTCGCCTTTGGCGATGAACTCAAAATAGATACAGATGACCCTGAGGTTATAGCAAACCTTATAGATCAACAAATTTTAGAAAACTATATGTTAAGCGATGTGAATTATTTGGCAATGGAGCAGTTGGCGAAGGACGGGTTGATCGCGCATGAATCTTTAAATAGCGCTATAGAAAAAAGGGTAATGTCTGACAAGAATAGAGATAAATTCTCGGAGCGGTTAAAAATGGTGCATCCTAAGTTACTGCGTCACTTTCTTCTGGGTTATGCGAACCCGCTGTATAGTAAGCTAGCTGCTGGATACGACGATTAATTCCGTCAATATTTTCTGCACACATCTTTCTCTGGAGCTTTATATGTCCAGAATATTCTTTCACTATCATAGGTCTTTCATTTAGAATTTTTTAAAAGCCCAGAAATTTTTTAGTTATCTGTCTACATGGATTATTGTTATTGGTTTTGTCTACTGATTTGGCTAGAGGCTTCAACTTGACTTGAGCGAAAAGTTTCATATTCTAAGTGTAAGAATATTATCTTAGGCTTCACATATGTCGATAAAGGTAATTGTCTGATTGCGTCGTTATGCTGACAGATAAAATAAAAGAACATATTCAGTCCATTTATCGCCAGCTCCTTACGTCGCGAAAGCTAATTGCACGTTATGGCCAAAGACAAATGATAGCGGAGATAGCGAATAAGCTTTCCATTCTTGAAAATAAGGAA
Organism: Gammaproteobacteria bacterium; assembly: GCA_029245905.1. Lineage (GTDB taxonomy): Bacteria > Pseudomonadota > Gammaproteobacteria > Pseudomonadales > Pseudohongiellaceae > UBA9145. Next base: position 25,284 of record JAQWOJ010000074.1, on the reverse strand, counting down.
GACAGTTTAGCTCCCATTTGTTTGATCGAGGCAGGGACCGGCACAGGTAAAACGCTTGCCTATCTGCTTGGAGTTTTGCCTCTTGCTCAGAAATTAGGCTATAAGGTTGTAATATCGACTGCGACAATTGCTCTTCAAGAACAGGTGGTATTAAAAGATATTCCGGAAATAATAGAGGGCTCTGATTTTGAGTTTAAGTTTGCTCTTGCAAAAGGCCGTGGGCGATATTTATGCCTCTCGAAATTGAATATGCTCTTAGAGGGCTCTGATAGCTTGCAAGCTATTATGGATTTAGATGGAGAGGAAGTAGTTACTTTAGACGGAAAAGATATGAGTCTCTATGAATCTATGCTTTCAGAATTAAATCTTGGAAGTTGGAAAGGGGATAGAGATAATTGGAAAGATCCAGTCGCCAACGATAAGTGGCAGCCACTTACAGTAGATCACCGTCAATGTACGAGTTCATCTTGTAGTTATTTCCGAACTTGTTGCTTTTATCAAGCGAGAGAGTCGTTGGACAAGGTTGACTGCATTGTGAGTAATCATGATTTAGTCTTAACCGACCTTTCCATGGGTGGGGGAGCCATACTGCCGGAACCAGAGAAATGTATTTATATCTTTGATGAAGCGCACCATTTACCTATTAAGTCTAATAATCATTTTTCGTCCTTTGCTAAAATACGGGGCATCACTACATGGCTTGAGCACTGTAAAAATTTGATTATTCACCTTATTGAAAGAAAGTTAATAAGCGAGGTAAAGAAAGACAAAGTTGAAATTTTAATTCAAGCATTATCAGAAGAGTCTGATAATGCTTGGTATCTTTTAGAGGAATTAGTCGAATCGCTAATCTCTCCAGAAAAATATGAAAATGAAATCAGGTATACTTTCTCTTCAGGCGTTATTCCAGAACAAATTCGACGGTTATCAGTGGATTTCGTAAGCAAATATGCTGCACTAATATCAGACTTCGAGGAAATAGATTCGGATCTTCGCCAAATAATTGATGAGGGCTCAAACCTTGAGTTGATAAGTTTGGCTGAGAAATGGTGTCCAGCTGTAGGTGCAACCTTAGATCGCGCAGAGGCGAGCCTTACATTATGGTTAAGTTACGCAAATAAAGATGCCGAAGGCGCTGTGCCTATGGCTCGATGGGTAAGTGCGAAAGATGATGGAGGTATCGTAGAAATTATCTTGTGCTCTAGCCCTGTATTAGCTGCTTCAAATTTACAGGAAAACCTGTGGGAAAAATGTGCTGGAGCTGTATTAACTTCTGCTACGTTATCTGCGCTTGGTAAATTTGATATGATAAAATTAAAAGCAGGCTTGCCAGATCAAACGAGTTATTTACGAATTCTGAGTCCATTTGATTTTGCTTCTTCAGGAAAATTTGTAGTTCCAAAAATGAATTGTGACCCCTCAGATGCAGAAAAGCATACTTCGTTGCTTATTAGCTCTATTCCAAAATTGCTGACGGAGAAATCGGCGGCCCTAATGTTATTCTCGTCGCGGCGTCAAATGTTAGATGTAATGCAAAATCTACCTCGAGCCTGGGCAGATATGGTTTTATGCCAAGACGATTATCAAAAGACACAGTTGCTTAAATATCATCGTCATCGTATCGATAATGGGGAGGGCAGTATTATTTTTGGACTTGCTAGTTTCTCAGAAGGGATAGATTTACCGGGTAAATATTGTGAGGACGTTCTGATTGCTAAGATTCCGTTTATCCCTCCTAACGATCCTGTAGAAATGACCCTTGCTGCTTGGATTGAGCAACAAGGAGAGAATCCGTTCATAAAATTAGCGATCCCCGAGGCCGCAATGAAATTGGTTCAAGCAAGTGGTCGGCTGCTCAGAAGCGAAAATGATACCGGACGAATTATTTTATTTGATGAAAGAATAGTTCATCGGCGTTACGGGAAAACTATTTTGGAATCAATGCCTCCCTACCGACTAGAAATTTTCTTAGAGGATTTATCGGGCTGAGAGTCTGCTCGATTTTTTAAAAAATTCAGTATATGAGACGGAATAAATTTAATTAACTTGACGCACTGAATAAATCAATGTGGAAAATTGAGAGGACATAAGAGGATCGATAGCTGACCGCCCTATGGTATCAACGGTATTCATCCCTTCCACTACTTTGCCAATGACTGTATGTTTTCCGTTTAACCAATTTAAATCTTGAATGGCGATGAAAAATTCTGGGCCATTAGTGTTGGGGCCGGTATTTGCAAGAGCGACGATTGATCTAGTAATTTCGCGAGTAGCAAAATTATCCTGATATTGATAACCCTGATATTCATACGCTTCTTTAAGACTAAGTTCATTTATTAGTCGATAAAGTTCATATTGCCTCTCGATTATTTGCTCTTCTGTTGTAATACGGAGGTTTTCTAAGATGGGATTTAAAATCTCTTGCTGAAAGTCGGTTTTATGTTCAATATTCAAAAGTGTATTAAAGTTGCCTAGCTCGTCTATGACTGATTTTTGATTAAGTCCAAGAAGATCGGCGTTAATCTCGTCGTCCAGCAATTGCTCTGGATAACCCAGAGGATTAAATAAGGGAGACCCGACTTGTATGAAATTTTCAGGTATGACTCTATGAAATTGCATGCCATCAAAATAGCGCGGGAAAATAGGCTTGCCAGAATTTGGATTTTTAAACTCTTTTTCTCCATGCGCTAGTGCTAGGAAGTTTTCAACATTCTTCGGTGCTTCTGACGGGAATAACTCAATGTAAATATCTCCGGAAGAGGTGCTCAGCAAAACAAGGGGATTAGAGGTGTTTTCCATGTTGGATGCCGCTGTATCTTGATCGGCAAAAACCAAACAGGATCGCGATGAGAATAAAAAAAAGAAAATAAAACAAATGAGAGTTAGTTTATGCATCGCTCTAACAATTAAATCCTCCGAATGCCTCTCTTATTCTAGGGGAAAAATTAAAGCTATTGCAAGAGGCACACAGGTCCTTAAGCTAAAGATTTGTATTTATCCAGATCTGCCGGTGTGTCAATGTCGAGCAGAATACCAGGATCGGAAAGGTCTAGTCTTAAGACGGCGCTAGCATGACCTGTAACTATATTATTTGCGCCTATGTCGCCATCAAGCGCCATCAATTCAGCAAAGAATTGACTCCCAAATCCAACTGGGTTGCCGCGCTTGCCTTTGTACCAGGGGGTGACGATGTTGCTTTTTTGTAATAAGGAAGCGATCGTCCGGTATGTTTCAGTTTTAATAAATGGCATGTCTGCCAGACAGACTATGCATGCATCCCAGTTATTAGCGTGGGATATTCCGAACGCTAAAGTAGCGCCAATACCTCGTTTAGCATCCGAAAATATGTTCACGCCGTGTGCCTGATGCGTGAAACATACTGAAAGCTCTGGTGTTGTAACTATTTCTATATTTGGTATCGCGACTTGGATATGTTCTAAAGTTTGTTCAAGTACGCTGTTTCCATTAGGTAATTTCTGTATAAGTTTTTGGCTGCCAAATCTACTGCTCAAACCAGCAGCTAAAACTATTGCTCCAATTGTTTTAGTCATTAAATTTGCCCTATTAAATAAATCATTATAAAAGGATATACCTAGCTTCCAATTTTAGTTGGGTCAGGAGATATTTATGATGATTATCCCTAAGGCATTTTGAGCTATTAATGTAGTGTTTTGGAGGGCTTGCGAACTGGTTCTCGTTCTTGCTGTCGGATTTCGACCACACAGCTTTCTTCTTTTTTTATATGGGTATCTGGTACTAGTCTCGATGCTTTTGTGTCAGGAATAATTTTTTTCGAGTCTTCTCGTTGTTGAGCTTCAATTTGGCTTTTAAGCTGTTCGCTTAAATGCTGCCGAAGTCGGTCCACAACTGAAGTCATGACGTTTATGGTTTGGCTTAATTGCTCGAGCGTAATTAAGGTGCGTTCTGGGTCGCTGCTGTAATTTTTATCCAGCTTTTCCTTATCACTCATTTTTCATACCTCACTGCACTTGACAACTATCTTGCTGATTCTTAGTAAAATACGGTTTGTTTAGAAGCTAATCCCAAGTTAGTGCGCCGCCTGTTTGATATTCAATTACTCTCGTTTCAAAGAAATTCTTCTCTTTTCGAAGATCCATGATTTCGGACATCCAAGGGAAGGGATTTGAAACGCCCTCAAATTGCTCGGGTAAACCAATTTGAACCAAGCGACGATTAGCTATGAATTCTAGATAATCCTCCATCATTGCCGCGTTCATACCTAAGACTCCTCTGGGCATTGTGTCCCTTGCGTATTCAATTTCAAGCTGTGTAGCTTGCAATATCATCTCGGTTGCTTGTTCTTTCATTTCATCAGTCCAGAGTCTTGGGTTCTCTAATTTAATTTGGTTAATCATGTCAATGCCGAAATTTAGGTGCATAGATTCATCACGGAGAATGTATTGGAATTGTTCTGACGTGCCGGTCATTTTATTTCTGCGCCCCATAGAGAGAATTTGCGTAAACCCACAGTAGAAGAAAATTCCTTCCAAACAACAATAAAATGCAATTAAATTTCTGAGGAGCTCTTGGTCTGTTTCTAGTGTTCCTGTTGTAAAGTTTGGATCACTTAGCGATCGAGTATACTTAAGCCCCCAAGAAGCTTTTTTCGCTACTGAAGGTACTTCGTGATACATGTTAAATATTTCACCTTCATCCATAGCTAGAGACTCTATGCAATATTGATACGCATGGGTATGGATCGCCTCCTCGAAGGCTTGGCGTAATATATATTGCCGGCATTCTGGGTTAGTGATTAGCCGGTATATAGCTAAAACTAAATTGTTGGCTACCAAAGAGTCGGCTGTGGAAAAAAAGCCCAAGTTGCGTTTAACAATTAGTCTTTCATCTTCGGTTAAGCCATTTGGATCTTTCCAAAGAGCAATGTCAGCATTCATGTTCACTTCTTGGGGCATCCAGTGATTTGCGCAACCATCAAGATATTTTTGCCACGCCCAGTCATACTTAAAGGGGACGATTTGGTTTAGGTCCGCGCGACAATTAATCATTTGTTTGTCGTCGACTTTTACACGGTTAGCAGACCCTTCTAACTCTTGTACTCCTGGAGAAATATCTAAGGATTCTAAGTCGACAATTGCTTTGTTGAGGGCTTTAGAGTCGTTTTGGTTGGTTATCTGTTCTTTATTAGCTTTCTGTATGATGTTAGGGGACGTTATAGGTTCCTTAATCTCTTCTTTGGCTATTTTTTGTTTTGGCCTAGGGTCAGGGCTTATTGTTTCTTCCTGACTAAAATCATCCCATGACAGCATTTTTATACCTCGGTGTTAATTTGTGTGTAATTTTACGGATTTTGGTTTTATCGATTTGCCTACTGACATGCCTCGCAGTCGGGGTCGTCTATCGAGCAAGCCATAGGCACTGCTGCAACTTCAGGCACTGTAGAAACTTTGTTGAGACTGTTATCGGAGACCGTGGATTTTTCTGTTGTCGTGGCAGCGAGAGCTCTCAGATAATAGGTAGTTTTTAGCCCTCGCAACCAAGCCATTCTGTAAGTCACATCTAATTTCTTTCCGCTCGCCCCTGCAACATAAAGGTTTAATGACTGTGCTTGATCAATCCACTTTTGACGACGACTAGCAGCGTCAACTAACCACCTCGGTTCGACCTCAAATGCTGTTGCGTATATCTGTTTTATTTCAGCTGGCACCCGATCGATGTTTTGGACGCTTCCCTCATAATACTTAAGGTCGTTTACCATTACGCTATCCCAAAGGTCAATTTTCTTCAGGTCTTGTACTAGGTAAGGATTTACAACGGTGAACTCGCCTGACAAATTAGATTTGACATAAAGATTCTGATACGTAGGCTCAATCGACTGGGATACGCCACTGATATTCGCTATTGTAGCTGTTGGTGCAATCGCTAAAACGTTGGAATTGCGCATGCCGGACCTTTGTATGCGATCGCGTAAATACGCCCAGTCTAGGCGTTGATCCATATTGACTTCGAGATAACCTTTGCCTCTTGCTTCGTTTAATTTTTGCAGAGAGTCTATTGGTAAAATGCCCTGATCCCACAAAGAGTTTTTGTAGGATTCATAGCACCCGCGTTCTTCAGCAAGTTCTGTGGAAGCAGTTATTGCAAAGTAGCTAACCACCTCCATTGATGTATCTGCAAATTCGACTGCTTGTTCTGAAGCGTAAGAAATACGTTGCTTATAAAGTGCATCTTGAAACCCCATTACGCCCATGCCTATAGGTCTGTGCTTTAAATTTGAATTTTCTGCTTGAGGCACTGAGTAGTAATTAATATCTATTACGTTATCTAGCATTCGGACAGCTGTGGTCACCGTTTCTTTTAATTTTTCTTGATTTAGTCCGTTCTCATCGACATGATTTACAAGATTCACTGAGCCTAAATTGCATACAGCTATCTCGTCTTTGCTGGTATTCAGAGTAATCTCAGTGCAAAGATTGCTAGAATGGATCGTGCCGACATGTTGTTGTGGTGAGCGGACGTTACATGCGTCTTTGAAAGTGATCCAAGGATGACCAGTTTCAAATAGCATTGAAATCATCTTTCGCCAGAGGTCGGCAGCTTTTACTGTTTTGTAGACTTCTATTTCGCCTGACATGGCTTTGCGTTCATAATCGATATAGGCTGTCTCGAATTCCAATCCATGTTTTTCGTGGAGGTCTGGCACGTTGTTTGGGGAAAATAAGGTCCAATCTAAGTCGTCAAATACCCGTTTCATAAAGAGATCGGGTATCCAATTGGCTGTATTCATGTCATGGGCTCGCCGACGATCGTCACCAGTATTTTTTCTAAGTTCTAAAAATTCTTCTATATCTAAGTGCCAAGTTTCAAGATAAGAGCACACAGCTCCTTTTCGTTTGCCTCCTTGATTAACCGCTACTGCCGTATCGTTAACTACTTTTAGAAATGGAACAACTCCTTGGGATTTGCCATTAGTACCTTTAATATGTGCCCCGAGAGCACGAACAGGAGTCCAGTCATTTCCTAAGCCTCCGGCCCATTTCGAGAGCATTGCGTTGTCCCGGATTGCCGAATATATACCATGGAGATCATCTGGTATCGTAGTTAGAAAACAGGAAGATAATTGCGGTCTTAAAGTGCCTGAGTTGAATAACTGGGGTGTAGAAACCATGTAATCGAAACTAGAAATTAGGTTATAAAATTCTATTGCGCGCTGTTCTCTGTTGTTTTCGTTGGATGCTAATCCCATGGCAACCCGCATAAAAAATACTTGCGGTAATTCAAACCGTATACCTTCGCTATGGATAAAGTATCTATCGTACAGGGTTTGCAGACCTAGATAAGTGAATTGTTGATCTCTCTCCGCTTTTAATGCTTCGCCAAGCACGGCCAAGTCAAATTCTAAGAGATGCGGTGACAGTAAACCAAGCTCTACGCCTTTCTTTATATATGGCTTCAACGTAGTCGGGTAACGATAATGCATCTCTGATTGGGTTGCAGCATCTGTAATTCCCAAGAAGCTTAATGCTTCTTACCTGAGTGAATCCATGAGCAAGCGTGCAGTTACGTATGAGTAGTTGGGGTCCTGCTCAACGAGTGTTCGAGCAGTCATGACTAACGAGGTTCGCACATCTTCTATTTTTACACCGGGGTACAAATTTTTAAGAGTTTCTTTATAAATTGCTTCTGCCGAAACGTCAGAAAGACCCTCACAGGCCTCATCGATTATGGTTTGCAGACGAACGGTGTCCAACGGTCCTTGGTGCCCATCCTCGAAAGTGACAGTGATTTCTGGCTGATTTAGCTCTTGAGTTTCTTGTTTTTCCTCTCGGATCCGAGCATGATCGGCTCGATAAATCACATAACTTCTGGCGATTTTATGCTCGCCTGTACGCATTAGAGCGAGTTCTACTTGGTCTTGAATATCTTCTATATGAATTGTTCCACCTGATGGCATGCGACGGCGAAAGATACTTGTTATTTGCCGGCCTAACTGATTAACGGATTCATGTATTCGAGATGAGGCTGCAGCGTTACCACCTTCCACTGCTAAATATGCTTTCGTAATAGCCACTGATATTTTTGATTCATCATATCCCACTACAGCGCCATTTCTTTTGATCACCCTGAGTTGTCCGGGTGCCGTGGCAGAAGTTGAAAGGGGCTGTTCGTTGTTTGGCTCGTTGGTTAGAGTGGTATTACTCTTAGTTGTTACGCTGGTCTGCATTTAGTGCTCCGAATATCGCTAATACTTTCCCTGGTTACAGTTTTTGTGATGGGCCCGTTTTATTAATCTTATATCTGGTGATTTTGATTCTCTTTCGTGCTGACCCTCTTTTTTGGGGTCAATATGTTCTCTCGACATTGCGAAAAGCAGTTTGAATCTCCCGCTTGGTCGCTTGTAGCGTCAAAAAGGCTACACACTATATATTGTGTTTTCGTGCGTAGACTTTAGCATTTTTTTTAATTGAATGAGGAAGTTGCTAAATCTTATAGAATGTTTGGGAAATGACGTGATTTTGCCTCGCTATATTCCTTATCAATTCACGCGAATTTCAGCCTTAGTCCTAAAAAAAAATTTCAACTCTCCAGCAGTGGAAATAATTCATTCTCAATAAACACAACATGTAGGTTGTTCTGCGTCTAGGTGTACAACATAATGCGGTAATAAGTTTTTTGCAAGAGGTTTCTTAGTGGGTTTTCTGTGTGTAAGGTGTGAATAATGCGCCTTTAATGGGCTAGATACCTTTCTTTCTTTTTGTTTTTACCCCGTGCGCTACCTGAGTCTAAAACTATCGAATGAATTATAATTTTAGAGGCTTTTGCTTCTTTTTGGTGCAAATTACCCTCACCACAATATATAGTGGTGCCAGACGACAGAATTTTACGGAGCGGGGTTCAACTTATTAAGCTAGTAAAAATTCAATTAGCGCTTTTTGGGAGTGCATTCTGTTTTCGGCCTCTTCCCAAACCAAGCTGTTTGGTGCATCGATAAGGTTGGCGGTAACTTCTTCACCTCGGTGAGCGGGCAGGCAGTGCATGAACAGGGCTTCAGGACCGGCTAAAGACATTAGTTCGGGTGTAACTTGATAATTAATGAACTTCTCAACACGTTTCAGTTGCTCTTGTTCTTGCCCCATGGAGGCCCAAACGTCTGTAACAACTAGGTCAGCTCCTGCTACCGCCTCCTCGGGATTTTTTCTGATTGATATTCGGTTAGAGTATTTAGAAAGCAACTCCGGTTTTGGTCCAAAGCCATCCGGGCAAGCAATACGAAGTTCAAAGTCAAACGCCGCAGCCGCATTAATATAGGACTGGCACATATTATTCCCATCTCCTACCCACACCACGGTCTTTCCGCTGATATCTCCTCTATGCTCATTGAAGGTTTGCACGTCCGCCAGCAGCTGACATGGGTGGTAGGTGTCACTGAGTGCGTTAATTATTGGGACTTTTGAATACTCAGCGAAATCTTCCAATTTGGAGTGCTCAAAGGTGCGAATTGCTAGACAGTCTGCCATTCTAGAGAGGACTCTCGCTGTATCCGCGACTGGTTCGCCACGACCCAACTGAGAACTATTGGTAGTCAGGAATACTGATGATCCTCCCATCTGATTCATCGCAACTTCAAACGCTACGCGTGTTCTGGTTGATGACTTTTCAAAAATAAGCCCCAGTGTTTTCCTAGATTGACTCTTGGCCAGGTTAGGATTTACTTTTAGTTCGCTGGCCCTTTTTACAATCATTTTTAGATCTGCCGTTGGCAGGTCTCGCAGTGTTAGAAAATGTTGGATAGCCATAATATGCCCGGCGAGTTATGCTGTCTCGTTTAAGGTTTGGATAATTGATGCTTTCAGCACTTGGGTTTTAAGAATCAAAAAAGGGCAGCCTTCGCTACCCAATGGCAATGATTTTATCCGCTTCATTCGTCTCGATCAATGTGCATTCACAAATTGTTCCCAGTTACTTCTATACATAGTCTAAAGGGCGGGTAAGAATTATGAATCCGATTGAGGTAAATCTTTTCTCTAGCAGAGTATCATCGATATGTAATGAGATGGGGTTAGTTTTAAGGCGAGCGGCATTTTCTCCAAATATCAAAGATCGCCTCGATTTTTCGTGTGCTTTATTTGGAGCAAAAGGAGAGTTACTTGCCCAAGCCGACCACATGCCTGTGCACCTTGGAAGCATGGCTTTTGCTATGAGCACTATAGTCGACTCGGTTGACTGGAAAAAAGAAGACGTGTTGGTCTTTAATGACCCTTTTCTCGGAGGCACCCATTTGCCAGATGTAACGTTAGTTTCCCCGGTATTTGAGGAAAATGGTGAAAATATAGGATTTGTCGCGAATAGAGCGCATCACGCTAATATTGGTTGTGACACGCCGGGATCAATGCCAGTCTCGTCTTCTTTAGAAGATGAAGGAATTGTAATTCCTCCGACTTTTCTTATGCGTGACGGAAAAATTCAAACTCAAATTAACTCTGTTTTTACTACTCCCTCTGGCGAGTTAGGCGGGGACTTTGCTGCGCAAGCTGGAGCTAATCAGATCGGTGTTTTAGGTTTGAAGGCTCTGGTTGGGAAATTAGGAAGTCTTCAGTACATACAAAACACGAGGGAGTTAAATAACTTCGCCGAGCGGATATCTTTAAAGATGATCTCAGAGTTATCCCCAGGAACCTATTTTTTTGAAGACTGTTTGGATGACGATGGGTATGGAAACCAAAATATAAAACTCTCAGTCAGACTTAGTATTGATTTTAGTGCGATCGAAGTGGACTTTAGCGATTCTGCAGACATGATTACTGGAAACTTGAATTGTCCAAATTCGGTTGCAGCTGCTGCCGCCCTGTATTGTTTTAGGTGCCTCATGCCGTCTTACGCTCCCGTTTGCGAGGGCCTTTTTCGGCGTATTAAAATGAAAACTCGGAGAGGTTCTATTGTCGATGCTACGAGACCAGCAGCGGTGGCCGCGGGTAATGTAGAAACCTCTTCAAGATTAGTTGATATAGTTTTTGGCGCGCTCGCTCAAGCAGCTCCTTTGCGCATTGCTGCGGCTAGCCAAGGGACAATGAACAATATCTCGATGGGCCAATTATATTCACCAGGTCAGCCGCGGTGGGATTATTATGAAACTATCGCTGGAGGGATGGGGGGCGGACCAAACTATCCAGGTCTGGACGGCATCCAGACTCATATGACAAACACGTTAAATACGCCAGTAGAAAGTCTTGAAATGCATTATCCCTTGCGAATAAAACGTTATGAGTTGAGATTGGATTCAGGTGGCGAGGGGGATCATAAAGGAGGCGATGGAGTCATTCGAGAATATGAGTTTTTAAGAAAAACCACGGTAAGCTTGTTGACAGAGCGAAGGGCTTCGCGCCCTTGGGGGCTTCATGGCGCAGGGGCAGGACGGGCGGGAATAAACGTATTAAATGGTAGGGCGCTTCCAGCCAAATCTGTTATTACAGCAGAAAAAGGTGATCGTCTTGCTATCAATACGCCAGGCGGAGGTGGCTGGAATTACTGGTCTAAAGAGGAGGAGGCATGAAAATTTGTAGTGCTGACAAATATCTGCGCATCCTATAAACTGCGTGCCGCTTTTTGTTAATTTATACAGTTGAGGCATAGTTATGAGTATCGAAGACACTATTAAGGACCAAATCACAAGCAATAATATTTTACTTTATATGAAAGGAAATCCCGAGCAACCTCAATGTGGTTTCTCGGCCCAAGTTACACAAATTCTTATGTCTTGCGGAAAACGGTTTGCGTATGTGGATGTGTTAAGTAACCCCGATATTCGAGCTTCATTGCCTTCCGTATCGAGCTGGCCGACCTTTCCCCAGCTTTTTGTTGAAGGAGAGTTAGTTGGTGGTTGCGATATAATTACTGAGATGCATGAAAAAGGAGAATTGCAGGTTAAGCTCGACAGTGTGGTGAGTGAAGAAGAATCTCAATAAAGCAAGAAGAAAAACTTTAAACGTCACTTTTGCTCGTTAGGAGGCTAATGGCCATCCGCCAAGATCCTTCCACTTATTAACGATGCAGCAGAACAATTGGGCGGTCTTCTCAGCGTCGTAAAGCGCTGAGTGTGCCTCGCTTTCGTCAAAGTCTATATTGGCTGCCGTGCACGCCCTTGATAAGACTGTCTGGCCATATGCAAGTCCGCTCAGGCTAGCAGTGTCGAACGAAGAAAATGGATGAAAGGGATTTCTTTTTAAATTGTGCCTCTTAGCAGCTTCATTTATGAAACCATGATCAAAATGTGAATTATGTGCAACTAGTATTGCTCTTTTACATCCCTTGATTTTCATCGATTCCCGTATCGTTTTGAAAATCGATTGGAATACGTCTTTCTCAGATCGCGCTATTCGAAGAGGATGAAATGGGTCGATTCCAGTAAATTTCAGAGCTGACTCTTCTATATTTGCCCCGTCGAAAGGCACTACTCGACTAAAGAACGTCTGTTCGACCCCTAAATTCCCGCCAGTATCCATCGCAAGTAGCACGGCTGAAATTTCAAGGATGGCATCCGTTGCTGCGTTAAAGCCTCCGGTTTCTATATCAATCACAACAGGCAAAAATGTTCGAAAGCGCTCGTTCAGTTTAGTTTCTGAATTTAAGTTTGGTTTGGAATCGCCGACGCTCATATTTTAATTATGCTCGGGTTATTTGCCATTGTAAGTCTTGACCTGCATGGATCGGAATTATGAGTTGATCTCCAAATGAAAAGTCTTTAGCCATTCGCCATTTCATTTTCTCGAGAGTTACTTGTTTATCGTTTCTTGGTAATCCGTAAAAATCAGCACCAAAGAAACTAGCAAAGCCCTCAAGCTTGTCTAATTTGTTATGGCTGTCAAAGAATTCGGAATAGAGTTCCAATGCTGCAGGCGACGAGTAAATTCCAGCACAACCACAACTGCTTTCTTTTTCTGACTGGCAATGTGGAGCAGAGTCGGTGCCTAGGAAAAACTTAGGATTTCCACTTAAAGCTGCGTCTATCAAAGCGCGTTGGTGAGTATCCCTTTTTAGCACGGGGAGACAGTATAAGTGCGGCTTGATGCCCTTAAAAAACATATCGTTGCGGTTGTAAAGTAGATGGTGGATCGTGATAGTTGCCGCTATATTTTTGGACTGATTTTTTACAAAATCAACCGCGTCTTTTGTCGTTATATGTTCGAGAATGATTTTAAGCTCAGGATAACGCTCAGTTAAAGGGGAAAGAATAGTTTCAACAAATATTCTTTCACGGTCAAAGATATCGACATTCGGGTCAGTAACTTCCCCATGAACGAGGAGGGGAACGCCCAGTAGCGCCATCTTTTCGATGAGAGTGTAGACCTCCGCTATGCCAGTAACCCCGCTATCAGAATTCGTGGTCGCCCCAGCGGGATAATATTTAATACCCATAATGTGTGCCGACTCTTTTACATTAGAAACCTCTGATGGTTCCATATTGTCGGTTAGATAGAGAGTCATCAAAGGTTGAAAATTGGAGTTAGGCGGTATTTTGGCAATAATACGTTCTCGATAGCGCAGAGCCGCTTGGGCAGAAACAATAGGTGGATCAAGGTTTGGCATAACGATCGCTCGACCGAAATGTTTTGCACTATGCGGGACAGTTGTTGACAGCGCCTCTTCGTCACGGAGATGTAGATGCCAATCATCAGGTTGGGTAATCGTTATCTTGGTTGATGCCATTAGCTTGTTCTAAAATTGAAATAACTCTTTTATTGTAGCCGAAAAAAGATTTAACCTGAATCGCTTTTCTTTTTGCGCGCGCTAATAACAACATTGTATTGGTTGGTGCTAGAATATATCCGCATGAAGAACACTCAAACAAGAAGCGGCCCTGTTTAGGGTGGCTTTTGCTTTGGTTTGAATCACCTAAACAATGGAGTGATGTATGGCGGATATTAACAAAGTTGTTTTGGCCTACTCAGGGGGGTTGGATACGTCTGTTATTGCCAAATGGTTGCAGCAGGTCTATGGGTGTGAGGTTGTCACCTTTACCGCAGATATCGGCCAGGGGGCAGAAGTCGAGCCTGCACGAAAAAAGGCGGAGATGTTGGGTATTAAAGAGATTTTTGTAGAAGATTTACGAGAAGAATTTGCGCGAGAATATGTGAATCCGATGTTTCGAGCCAACGCCTTGTATGAGGGAGAGTATTTACTAGGGACTTCGATAGCTCGTCCATTGATTTCGAAAAGGTTGGTTGAGATAGCTGAAGAAACGGGGGCTGATGCCATTGCGCACGGGGCTACAGGGAAGGGTAATGATCAAGTTCGATTTGAATTAGGCGCTTATGCTTTAAGTCCATCAATTAAAGTAATAGCTCCTTGGCGGGAATGGGATCTTAATTCCAGAGATCGTTTGCTTTCTTATTGCGCCGAACATGAAATACCTGTGGAAAAGAAGAGGGGAAGCAAATCGCCTTATTCCATGGATGCAAATTTACTGCATATTTCCTATGAGGGAGATATCCTTGAAGATCCTGCCGTTGAACCTGAGGAGCCCATGTGGTTATGGACGGTTTCTCCCGAAGCTGCGCCTGAGAAACCGCTCTATATCGAGCTTGAATATGAGAAAGGTGATGTGGTGGCACTCAATGGTGAAAAACTGTCGCCTGCTGCGGTGCTGGAGAGACTAAATACCATAGCAGGCGCTAATGGTATCGGTCGGACTGATATAGTAGAGAACCGTTACGTAGGCATGAAATCGCGCGGTTGCTATGAAACTCCAGGAGGAATGGTGATGCTTAAATCTCATCGTGCAATTGAATCTATAACCCTGGATCGAGAACTTGCGCACCTTAAAGATGATTTGATGCCGCGCTATGCCTCGCTGGTCTATAATGGATATTGGTGGTCACCAGAACGTCAAGCCATTCAAAGTTTAGTTGACAATTCGCAGGAGTTTGTAAATGGAAAGGTGCGATTGAAGTTATATAAAGGAAATGTAATTGTTGTCGGTAGAGAGTCAGAGAATTCTTTATTTGATGAGGAGATTGCAACTTTTGAGGATGATGAGGGCGCGTATGAGCAGCGAGATGCGGAAGGGTTTATTAAACTAAACGCGTTGAGGCTAAAAATTGCAGCTTTGAAGCGAAGGTAAATCACCAACTAAGTGTTAATATCTTTTGATTTGAAGTCACAAAAATCTTTAACTACGCATATTGAGCATTTTGGATTTTTGGCCGTACACGTATATCTGCCGTGAAGGATTAGCCAGTGATGAGCGTTTAGTAGGTGCTCTTTTGGTACGCGTGCAAGCAAAGCTTTTTCTACTTCTAAAACGTTCTTTCCAGGGGCTAATCCGGTTCTATTTGATATTCGAAATATATGCGTATCCACTGCCATCGTAGGCTGCTGGAAGGCCGTATTTAAAACTACGTTTGCTGTTTTTCTGCCCACGCCAGGGAGTGCTTCCAGCTCTGCTCTGGTTTTAGGTATTTTCCCGTCGTAATGCGCCGTTAATAATTGGCATGTTTTTATAATATTTTTTGCTTTAGTATTAAACAAGCCTATAGTTTTGATGTATTGCTTAAGTTTCTGTTCCCCTAGTTTTAATACCTCTTTAGGGGTGTTCGCCACTTGATATAATTTATGTGTGGCTTTGTTTACACTAATGTCTGTTGCTTGCGCCGATAAGATTACTGCAATTAGAAGTTCGAAATTAGTGGAATACTGCAGCTCTGTTTTTGGGTTCGGATTACTTCTTCTTAATACGTTAAAAAAATTTTGGCGTTTTTCTGCATTCATCATCAAATGCTAACGGGGTCTTCCCATTAGTTCTCTTTTAGCTTGCGTTCTTGAGATGGCTGCTAAAATTTCTTTTCTCGCCTCTTCTCTCGAAAACGGAATAGTAGCGGAATTTTTATCCTCGGGGATTTTTTTCTTCTTTAGGTTATCGTGACGTTGATTCCGATTATCAAACCTTTCACGCCAGAAAACGGCTTGTCTTTGTTTTTTAGCAAACTCTGAATTTGATACTTGCCCAACTGAGTGGTAGATTTTTTCTGATCGCATTTCAATGCAGTCCACAGGGCATGCTTTTACGCAAAGATCACATCCGGAACATTCGTCCTTGAGCACGGTATGCATAAGCTTGGCGGCACCAATTATCGCATCAACAGGGCAGGCAATGATGCATTTTGTGCAGCCTATACAATCTTTTTCATGGATATAAGCTTCTGCTTTTGCTTTTGTTATGCCATAGCTTGAGTCTAACGGCAACGGAGATGTGCCCATAATTGAAGAAAGAATCTTTATTGTGCTGTCTCCGCCAGGGGGACACCTATTAATTTCTGCGCCTGCAATCAAGGCTTGTGCATAAGGTTCGCAACCGTCAAAGCCGCATTTACGACATTGCGTCTGAGGGAGTGCTCTATTAATTCTCTCCAGTATTTCGTTTTCCATGATTGATTGACTTCTTGCTCTTATAAGGAGGATTCTAGCATTAGCGCCTTAAATGGGTTTACCTGGCACCACAGTCTTGATCATCAGCTTAATCAGTGAACAGATTGGCAGAGTGAGCGGAGGGGATTCTGTATTGATCTAGGATTGTAGATTCACTCTTTTCTGCGTCGGAATGGTTTATTACCATTTGATAACCATTTCTATTCTCGAAAACTACATTTTCTTGAATATTATTTTTTAATTCATTTGCAAAGTCTTCAAAATTTTTCACTTGTCGACCATTTAGTGATTCAACGACCCAGTTCCGCCAATCATGATAACCCAGATTCACGTCTGCTGCTAAAACTTGGAGAGCTACAACGACTTCGCTTCGCTCAGGTGAAGTCCACTCATTTCTCATTTGGAGCAGGCTAACTGGGGCCGCTCTCCTCCAGTCATTTCCCCATCGTTTTAACAGGTTCATGTTTAGTGGTACAAACAAGACGCCACCATAAATAAAATAACGAGGGGTCTGGTCAAACTGATCTCCTTTGACAAGGCTATAGTTTTCCAGCGCCTTTTCCGCTTCTAGTATGATGGTGTCTTCAATACCATCTCTAGAGTAGGTCACTGAAATTTGTTCACCGATATGATGCATGTCAATTGCATGTTTGTAATCTGTTAAGAGATCTTTTGAAAGTTTAATAGTGCCGTCTTCCGCAATATCATAGTTGTCAATTTTGAGGATAACGTCGTTTTCTTTGAAGGTGTCGGCTGCTGGTGAATCTTCGAACACCTTGATAACGAGAACACCGTCTTGATTTTTCTTTAGACCATAAGCAGCTTTTGCTGCAGGACTATCAAGAGTTTGCGTGCGAAAACCGAGATCAGGAAATCCGTCATTGACGCCGTCAGTACTGTCAGTAAGAACATGTCGAATAATACTCGGCGGAACAAAATAACCAAGGTTTTCTGCACGACCACCGGCGTTCGCTTGCATTACAACGCCTACAATTTGTTGATTTACTATGACGGGCCCTCCGCTATTGCCGGGGTTGATGGCCGCATCGATTTGTCCAGCTAATAAGAATGCGCCGGCATGAGCATAGACTTGTTGTTCAACGCGAGACAAGATTCCTTTTGTAATACTGAGGGTCTTGCCGCCAATTGGATAGCCATATACGGATACCTCTTGCAGCGGGTCGGGTAGGTCGCCAATCGAGAGCGCCTTAAGGTCGCTAAAAAAACCCGGCTCATCGATTGTAATAATTGCCAAGTCGGCTTCATGAGAGACGAATGTAACGCGGGCTTGATATCGCTGTGGGTCATTGTGTTTTTGCGCCTGCACATAGCTGGCGTTAGCTATAACGTGGGCATTAGTAAGAATTTGATTTCCTTTGATTACGGCGCCCGATCCGCTACTCTGCCTCGGCGTAAGAAGTCTCCAGGGAGTAAAATAATCTGGTGCGGCCTGGGTTGTATAAATCTTAATTACTGAGTCTTCGATATCTTCCAGTTCGCTAATTTGGCTGACCGCGGATGCGGGGAGACTCAAAAGAATTAGAAGGCAAATTGCGATAGCTAGACTGTCGCATATATGATTAAGCTTGAGCCCGTAAAAGGTGGTTTTCATGCGTGTTTGGACCTTATTTACTTTTCTGAAAGTTTGCTGGGTCTATATTGGGACGATAGGACTAAGCTTATTACTTTACTTTCTTTGGCGCCAGTACTGGCTTAAAGTGCTCGGCTTGGGTCGGATTTAAGGATTTCTAACAAGTTTAATCGTAATTTTCTTCAAGTAATCCGCATGCCTGGACTTGCGCCGTCGTGCGGTTCAATTAACCATATGTCCTCACCCCCAGGCCCGGCAGCCAATATCATTCCCTCAGATAAACCAAATTTCATTTTCCGCGGCTTTAAATTTGCTACTACTACAGTAAGTTTGCCCGCTAAATCCTTTGGTTTGTAGGCAGTTTTTATACCAGAAAGTACTGTCCGGTATATTGGCTGGCCCTCTCCGTCTGAACCCAAATAAAGCGTAAGCTGCAATAATTTGTCAGCACCTGTAACAAGCTCCGCGGCCGTGATTTTTGCGACCCGCAGGTCAATTTTTTTGAAATCATCAAATTCAATTTGAGGTTCGAATCTAATCGTAGCGCTTTCCTTGCTTCCATTTATGGATTCGTCCTCTATACCAGAAGCTTTTTTTGTCTCGGTGATCATATTTTGTACACTTTCCATTTCGATCCTAGTAACCAAAGGTTCAAATCTATTAATTGTGTGACTTTTTAGAAGTAAATTAGCATCTGCCCAATTTAGCGGAGGGATATTTAGGAAAGCTTCAGTTTTTAGCGCGGTTGCGGGCAACACTGGTTTCAGCAAAATGATTAATAATCTGAACGCATTTACGCCAGTGGAGCATATCTTTTGCAACTCGGGTGAAGTCTTATCATCTTTACCTATCACCCAAGGTTGTTTTTCGTTAATGTACTGATTTATTTTGTCGGCGAGCAACATGATAATGCGAATTGCTTTTCCATAGTCCCTGCTATCATATAATGTTGCAATCTCGTCTTTGTGTGATTGAATTTCTTCAATAATCTCCGGCGAATCAAGTTCGGAGCTTAGTTTTCCTTCGAAACCTTTAGAGATAAATCCTGAGCAGCGGCTAGCAATATTAACTACTTTGCCCACAAGGTCGGAGTTTACTCTCTGCACGAAATCTTCAAGATTCAGGTCGAGGTCATCAATGCCCGAAGACAATTTTGCGGCTAGATAATATCGGAGGTGCTCAGGGTCAAGGTGATCTAGATATGTTCTGGCGTTTATGAAAGTGCCTCGCGATTTCGACATTTTTGTGCCATTTACGGTCAGAAAACCATGAGCAAAAATGGCTGTGGGGGTTCGATATCCAGCACTTGATAACATAGCGGGCCAGAATAAAGTGTGAAAATTTATTATGTCTTTCCCAATGAAGTGATACAGATCTGTATCGGAATTTTTTCTCCAATATTCATCAAAGTCATAATCTGTCCTTGAGCAATAGTTTTTGAAGCTCGCCATATAACCGATAGTAGCGTCTAACCAGACGTAAAAATATTTGCCTGGAGATCCTGGGATTTCAAAACCAAAGTAGGGTGCATCTCTGCTTATATCCCAATCCCGAAGACCATCTTGCAGCCATTCATTTAACTTATTCGCTACGGAATTTTGCAAAGTGCCACTGCGAGTCCAATCAATAAGCATTTCGCTGAAAGCTGGTAGCGTAAAAAAGAAGTGCTCTGATTCTTTTTCTATCGGTGTGGCGCCTGAGATTGCGGACCTGGGATTTATTAGTTCTGAGGGGTTGTAGGTAGCCCCACAAACCTCACAGTTATCGCCATATTGGTCCTCGGACTTACATTTAGGACAAGTGCCAGTCACGTATCTGTCGGCAAGGAATAATTTCTTTTCCGGATCATAAAGTTGTTTTATTTTACGCTGTGTAATATGACCGTTATTTTTGAGAGCCAGGAATATACTCTCAGATAGCGCTTTGTTTTCTTCTGAATGAGTTGTGTAAAAATTGTCGAAGTCAATGGAAAAGTCCTTAAAATCCTGTTCATGCTGCTGTTTTATGGTGTTAATTAACTTTTGAGCGGTCATATCTTGCGATTCGGCACTCAGCATTATCCCAGTACCATGCGCATCGTCCGCGCAAACGTAAGTGCAGTCATGTCCCTGTAATTTTTGAAATCTAACCCAAATATCGGTTTGGGTTACTTCCATAATATGGCCCAAGTGAATATCACCGTTGGCGTATGGTAGAGCGCTAGTTACGAGTATTTTTCGTTGCTTCACATCATTTTCCTTGTGGCATAACTACAGCATCACTGTGTTACAATTGAGGTGTTATTGAATAACATGGGCTGATCAATCATAAGTCTCACATATGTCGGCCGTTTCTGTATCTTCTTCTCTAATTCGCGATCAGAACACATAATATTTCAGGTTTTATCCCCGTGGGTGGGGCGCCTCTTCGTTAGTCTGAATGCAGAGATAGGCAAAGTTAGTTACTTGGAAATAGTGTACCGTTGCGCAGTTATTTTTGAGTCAGATGCCCTTATCGCCCCTGGATATTATATCCATAATCTACATTTTAAAGGTATGCGTTGACCGTTTCTTTTGGTTGTTCATTTTAATAGTTTTTAGTATCGAGTTAACCGACATTGTGAGGCAGCGAAGAAGCGCGATATATAAAAAAGATGAATCACTTCTGCATAGCCTTTATCATACGGAGCCAAGTTTAAAACTACATTAAGAGAAGTTGCGGCTAATGACGATTAAATCGGATAGATGGATAAAGCGAATGGCGGAAAATGAGGGGATGATAGATCCTTTTGAATATGAACAGGTTCGATTTTTAGGAGATGACAAAGTGATCTCTTATGGGACTTCTAGTTATGGCTATGACGTTCGCTGCGCCACTGAGTTTAAAATATTCACAAATGTTCACACGACGAGTGTTGTGGATCCGAAAAATTTCGATGAGTCTAGTTTTATATCGATTGATGAGCCCTACTGTATAGTTCCACCAAATTCGTTTGCCTTGGCTCGTACGGTTGAGTACTTCCGCATTCCCAGAGATGTTTTGACCGTTTGCCTGGGAAAATCTACTTACGCGCGCTGCGGAATTATCGTCAACGTTACGCCGCTTGAGCCAGAGTGGGAGGGACATGTTACGCTGGAATTTTCAAATACGACTCCGTTGCCTGCAAAAATTTATGCTAATGAGGGTGTAGCGCAAATGCTTTTTTATCAATCTGACGAGCAATGCGAAGTTACCTACAAACAGCGAGGCGGGAAATACATGGGACAAGTTGGAGTAACCCCGCCGAAAGCTTAAACTATAAATGAATGTCGTGTTTAGATTGCGCTCCATGCGGATCTGTCTAAGCCTTTGCCAGCATAGTGTTACCACAGACTTCTTTGAGCGTTAATCCAAGAACTGACGATATGTGGTCAGTGTTGGTTCTCTGAATTTCTAAATATTCAGTGTAAATTTGGCGTGAAATCGCTAAAAAATTGACACCACAACCAAAATAAATGTCAAAATTTTGGCGATTTATTCTTTCAATAAGCTGCCCTCCCTCTTGCTCTCTTGCCCTTAGAGCCCTACCTAGCGGTTGCGATGCCGAATTCTCGCTCCCTGGAATTAACTGGAACAATTATTGCTTAATACAAATGTGGTCATACAAACAAAGAGACCGTTTAAGTGAGAAGGATTCGAAACCTAGAATGACTAAGTATTTAGTCGGTGAGTTATCAATTGAAATAAGATGGGATAACTGAATATGAGTGCAGCAATAGAAGCCACCGTATACAGCAATGACACAAAAAGTAGTGCAGTATCTGAAGAGTATTTAAACGAGATTGTTGAACGCTATGCGCCGCTGGTTAAGCGGATTGCACATCATTTATTGCTTAGAATGCCCGCGAGTGTGCAGGTTGATGATTTGGTTCAATCGGGAATGATAGGACTTCTTGAAGCGGCAAAAAAATACGATGTTTCTAAAGGAGCAAGTTTTGAGACTTACGCCGGTATAAGAATTCGGGGATCAATGCTGGATGAGGTGAGGAAGGGTGATTGGGCTCCGAGAAGTGTTCATAGAAAATCTCGGAAGGTGGCTGAGGCCATAAAAACAATCGAGTCTCGAACCGGGAAGGATGCCAAAGACAAAGACATAGCGAAAGAAATGGAGATTGACCTTAATTCTTACTATTCGATCCTTCAAGATGCTAGTGGGTCGAGATTGTTTAGTTTTGACGACATCATGGAGGGAGATGACTCCGCTATAGAACTGGCTGTGGGCGAATTGCCTGGTCCGTGTGATGGTTTGCAAAGAGACACATTTAAGACCCATCTGGCAGGAGCAATTGGCGGCTTACCGGAAAGAGAAAAACTTGTATTAGCGCTCTATTACGATGAGGAATTAAATCTCAAAGAAATTGGGGAGTTGATTGGAGTTAGTGAATCTAGGGTTAGTCAGATTCACAGCCAAGCAGCTATGCGACTTCGTGCTCGCCTCTCAGAATGGAAGTAAGTAGGGGAGGGCCCCAGATTTGATTGATCTTCGCCAATTTTGGGCACAGAAAATTGGCCTCTGTGGATTTCTGCGAAGTCTTCTCTAACCGCTGTTTTTCCTTAAGTCATTTAAAGTTTCTCAGTTTTTCGAAGCAATGTTATGAAGTGTGAAAAATATTTGAGATACTCAACTAATTCGTTAGGTTAACATACCCAGGTACAGCTCAGTGATGACATGCTTGAGGTCACAAATCTCTGCGATATTAGAACCTTGAATGTTTAGAATGTTTTCGGTTTGAAAAGGATTGTTAGTGGAAGAAAGTAGAGATCTAGAAATTCTTAAGGTGTCTCAACTGTTTTGCGAGCGGGATGAACGAATTTTATTTAAAGGTTTAGCCTTCTCCGTACGTGAAGGGCAGATACTGCAAATTAAAGGTTCAAACGGGAGCGGTAAAACTACTTTGCTTCGAATCCTTTGTGGCTTAAATTCTGGTTACCAAGGGCTTATTTCCTGGCGCGGCAAGCCCATCGGGGAATGTCTTGATGAATTTTATTCATCTTTGACTTATATCGGACATCGTGTGGGTGTAAGCAAAGTACTTACTCCGATAGAGAATCTGCGGTGGGTATCTGGGCTGCATCATCAGGTAACGGATCAGGCAATTTACTCAAGTTTGCAAAAAATGGGGCTAAAGGGCTTTGAGGAATCTCAATGTTTTAGTCTTTCTGCTGGTCAACAACAGAGAGTTTCTTTATCTAAACTTCCACTTAGTCGAAGTAAGCTATGGATCTTGGACGAGCCGTTTACCACCCTTGACGCTGACGGGATAGAATTACTTGAAATTTTATTGTGCGAGCATGTGGGACGGGGTGGGCTTGCTCTCGTGACAACTCACCACCAACTCGCGATCCCTGGTCTAACCATCTTGGATTTGGGCTAAAACATGAAAGCAGACGAATCTTCTACTTACCAAGCGTTTGTTGGAACTCTTAAGAGAGACTTGCTGATTGCTTTCAAAAGAAAGAATGAAATCGCTAATCCATTCATATTTTTTCTTATAGTTGCTGCTCTTTTCCCGATTGGGATCACTCCAGACCCTGTCCGCCTGGCCGAAATTGCGGCAGGGGTACTCTGGATCTCCGCCCTTTTAGCTTCATTGCTGGCGATGGACAATTTGTACAGTGCGGATTTTGAAGACGGCTCCTTAGAGCAGTTGCTTCTGAGTCATCATCCTTTATACTTTTTGGTACTTGCGAAAAATATTGGGCATTGGCTGGTGAGTGGCTTGCCCGTAGTGCTCATATCCCCGCTGATTGCGTACATGCTTAATTTTCCGAGAGAATCATACATGGTGTTATTTATTACATTGCTCATGGGAACACCGATTCTAAGTCTGCTAGGTTCGATTGGAGTTGCTTTAACGGTGGGGTTGGGAGGCCGAGGGCTTGTTCTGGCTGTAATTACTCTTCCGATGAGCGTGCCAGTCCTAATTACTGGCACGCTTGCGATTCAAGAAACCGGAAACAGCGCCCCTTTGGTTGGTTACTTGGCTATACTGGGTGCAATGCTCGTGGGTTCTCTGTCTTTGGCGCCTCTTGCCTCAGCGGTGGCTTTGCGAATTAGCGTAAATTAGGCATTAAAATATTATACTTATGGTCTAATTTTGTGATTACCCCGTAATAACAATGGGTTATAATCTGATAAATTTTCCCAAAGTTTGGTGTTTTATACCAAGCATCGTTGTTCTTAAGGGTAAGGCGTAACGTAATTATGTGGTTATGGTTTGCTAAATTAGGCTCACCAAGGTGGTTTTATGAGGTCTCGGGCAGGTGGCTCCCGTGGTTATCAGGAGCTATGTTGCTCTTTATGTCTGTGGGCGCAGTCTGGGCGCTATTATTCTTGCCTCCTGATTACCAACAAAGCTTTACCACGCGGATCTTAGTTGTTCATGTAGCGGTGGCTGGCACCTCTCTCGCCTTTTTTCCTCTGATGGCAGTGGCTGGGACTATCACGCTTGTTTGGAAGATGAAGCTAGCGGATATGGTGGCCAAAAATGCTGCTCCGCTTGGTGCCTGGTTTTCTCTCGTTACCCTTGCAACTGGCTCGCTTTGGGGCAGCGTTATGTGGGGGACTTGGTGGGAATGGACTGATGCTAGATTGGTCTCAATGTTATTTCAGTTTTTTTTATTGCTGAGCGTGATTGCGCTTCGTTCGGCGATAGAGGATTCAGAGAAAGCGGCGAAGGCTTGTGCTTTACTATCTATCGTAGGCTGCATCAATACTGTGATAATTAAGTACTCAGTAGAGTGGTGGAATGTATTGCATCAGCCCTCCAGTCCCATCAATATGTCGAATGACAGCGCGAATGGTCCAGAATTTTGGTTAGTCACTGGCGTTATGATTGTTGCAGTATATTTATTTTTGACAGTTAGTCTAATTTTGACAACTCGTAATGAGATACTTGAGAGGGAAAGAAGATCTCGGTGGGTGAAGGATATCATAAGTTGAGAGGGGTAGTTTTTTGGTGAGATTAGAGAGGTCATCATGATTGAGGCTATTCAATTTTCTAGTTTCGGCGAATTTCTGAATATGGGAGGTTATGCTCTAAATGTTTGGGGTGTGTACGCAATTTTTGGGTTTTTTGTAGCAGTAAATCTCCTGGGTCCACTTCGACGAAGAAAAAAAATTCTGCGAGATCTGAGAAGACGATCGGAATTAGAAAGTTCTGAGAGTTAACTAGTAAAATAGCCGAAAGTTCAAGATTGGAGAATTGAATTGAAACCACATCGGAAACAAAAGTTGACCGTTATTATATTTGTAGCCACGGGGTTAAGCGTTA
>JAQWOJ010000062.1 GCA_029245905.1 Gammaproteobacteria bacterium | reverse complement strand
GACTATATTGGAGATGGAGGCTGGTGGCGGGTATTACACAGAAATACTGAGTCGTGCTGTCGGTTCTAATGGCAGGATAATTATGCAAAATCCGCCTGCTTTTGATGGATTCAACGGAGAGGCGGTAGAAGCAAGACTGGCGAACAACCGTTTGCCCAATGTGACTTTTTCTCGCGTTAATTTTGATGAGCTAGACGCGAGCGATAGTTCTATGGATATGGTTACTTGGATATTAGGACCCCATGAATTAGGATTTGAACCTGGTGGTCAGAATCTGGGCGATCCAGAAGCCACCTTTGCGCAAATCTCAAGAGTCTTAAAACCTGGCGGTGTATTTCTCGCGATAGACCATAGCGCGGCCCAGAATTCGGGGATTGGTGCAGGCGGGAGTTTGCACAGAATTAACGAAGGACTCGTCAGAAATTGGGCCGAGGATGCTGGTTTGACTTTAGTTCGGAGTTCAGCGCTCCACAGTAATGAGAATGATCCGCTAGACGTTGGTGTCTTTGATGCTTCAATTCAGGGTAAGAGCGATAAATTTGTGTTGCTTTACCAAAAATAAAATTATTAATATCTCTAATGGAGAAAGGAATGAAAAATATCGTATGCGCTTTATTGATAACGTTTGGGTTTGCCGGTTTTGCCATCGCTGGTGAAGCGCCTCAGCCTTGTGGACCGGCGAGTCAGCTATCTGAAGAATTTTCTAAAAATGTTGGATCTGAGGCCCGCTGTTTTGAGCTGCGAATGTACACAGCTGATCCAGCAGTCAACGGAAAGGGAGGCATTGATGATCTGCATCAACGTTTCCGCGAAGAAGAGGTAGCAATCTTCGAGAAGCACGGTGCCGAAGTGGTGGCTGTATGGCAGCGCTTAGATGATCCTAACACTTTGGTCTGGATGTTGGCTTATCGGGATAGGGCACACCGCACGCAAGTCTGGGCTGATTTTGCTGCAGATCCGGCTTGGACTGCCTTGAGAGCGAAATATGAAGTTCCTCTGTCAATCGAAGCTTATATGATGAGCACCACAGACTATTCTAATCTTAAGTAACTCATATTTACCTCGTCAAAGCCTCGGCAGGCTTTGGCGAGGGAGCCTTAATTGTTTATCTCAAGAAAGACTCAACTCTTGATACAAGTAGGGCCAAAAAAATTTCTATCTTGGTGAATACAATATTGTTTCCGAGTGAATCTTCGGCGGCACTTTTATCGAGGTGGTCCGCTCAGTTTTTCTTTTCGATAATTCTGACTTGTTTAAAAATCCACATAGTGTTGGGTGCTGAAGTAGAGCTCAGCCGAGTAGAATTAAGTGTTGACTACATCCGCCAAGTCGATCGCTATCAAGATGAAATAAGTGCCTTGGAGGATGAACACGGACCTTATGATCGTTCGCTGATAGAACCCCTTGGTGGCCTAGCTCGTCTCTACAACGAAAATAACATACTTGATAGCGCTAACAGCGTATTGGATAGGCAGCTTCAGCTCCTTCATATTAGCGAGGGCCCCAATACCTTTAGCCAGCTCTCGATTTTGAACTCCCTTGTTCGCAATCATCTAACGATGAACAACCTTGATGCTGTAACAAATAATTTTGAGAACATACTGTTCGTGTTTTCACAAAATTCTGATGCGAATGTTGAGCAGAAATTGGGCGCGATGGAAGACCTGATAAATTGGCATGCGATGGCGTTTAACCTCGATGATAAAAGGAATCGAATTAACCATTTCCTCAGGGCTCGAGGTCTTCTTCGCCAGATGGTAACAATTGCCGAAGATAATTATGGAGAGCGAGATTCTCGCATGATCCCTATTCTCTACAAAGTTGCTATAGAAAAGTACAACTTATCGGCCTTGTTGCTATCACCTGACGAATTGGGCCACGAGGCTAATGATAAAATATATCGCCCTGAGCAAACTGAGCCCGGCACATACTTGAGGCAAGGTTACGAAATAGTCAAAGAGATTAGAACCACAGTGCAACTATCTGGAGACAAAGAAGCGGAAGGCATGGCCGCGGTTTATGAGGCGGATTTTCAAATGCTGCTCGAACTAGGCACCGCCCAGCGGTCTTATCGCGAAGCGATGCAGCTTTTTGAGGATGCAGGTAAGAGTAAAAACGAAATCGCTGATTTTTTTTCGAGGCCAGTTGTGCTGCCGGTTTCCGAGTTCTATACAACATTAGAGGGTGCTATTTTTGCTCAGGATAGCTCAGGATATCGCTATGTTCCGGGGGTTGATGGAAGTGATCCTAAGGTGCATCTTGGTAATTATAGGGGTTGGAACGAATCTCTTTTGACTGCATCAATGCCGTTGCTGCCTTCGCTGATCTCAGAATTTGAAATAGAAATGACGAGAGCGGATATGGTTTTTCGAATTTCATCTAGAGGAAAAACGCGTAACCCAGACGCTGAATTTTCAATACCAGATACTGTCCAAGCAAAGGTGGATTCTAGAAAAGCCCTAGAGGCGATGATCTTTCGACCTCGTTTTCGCGGTAACCGCTGGCGCATGTTGAGAGGCATTACGATGACTTATTGGTATCCTCCAGAAAAATAAAAGTAAGATACTGGGCAGGATGGAAGAAAAGAAGATAGCCAGTGAGATTATTAACTACATTACAGTAGATGCAGAACCCGTCTTTGAAAAAAACCTGCTCACGAATATTTATTGGTTGCGGTTTTATTGTCTCTTTTTTGCCTATATTTTTTTGGTGGAGTAGGCGTTGGTAGGATATAGATAACATCACAAATTAATCTGGAAGCGCGTACGCTATAACGCTGCCCCCCGATGTTTCCGTTTGATTCAATGGGTTTATGGAGGATTCTAGCTGCAGACCATTTCCGGTACTTGGTAAGGTTAATATGACGTATTGCTTGCCAGTAGTCGGGCTCACGTAAGACATTGGAGTTGCAGTTGATGATGATGCTCCTAGATCTTCAGTCCAGACTTCTTCTCCATTTAATATATTAATAGCGCGCATGGTGCTATCTACCACTCCGCCGATAAAAACTAACCCGCCCCCCGTTACAATTGAGCCTGCATTATAGAACATACCCATTGGGAGGGGCAGATTGCTTGGGATACCCAGAGGGCCTTGGTCTTGTGACGTACCTAGTCCACGTCTCCACAATACTTCTTGGGTCGCCAAGTCGACTACCGCCATTTCTCCGTAAGGTGGGCGTAGGCACGGAGTAAATATTGGAGATAAAAAGAAGAAAGAATAGGCGGCATAGGGGGTGCCTAATTGTGTTCCCCCAATTCCATATTGCTCGTCCCCGGTCAGTTGATCACGCGGATATAAACGAACGATGCTTGGATTATGCATCGAATTCACAACCATTAAATTATTCACTTCGTCCACCGCCACGCTACCCCAGTTCATACCACCTGCTACCCCAGGATAAAGCAGAGTTCCTTGGGTTGTTGGCGGGGTGAGTGGCCCCTCATAGCGAAGCTCTTGATACTGGATTCGGCATAGCGCATGGTCGAACGGGGTAATCCCCCACATGTCGGCCTCACGTATATACTCCCTCGCGAAAGATGGCATTCCTACGGAGAAGGGTTGAGTCTCCGATGTGGTTTCGTCAGGAAGATCGGTTTGGGGTACAGGAAGTTCCGCGATCTCCGTTAACGGCTCCCCCGTTTCTCGATCGAATACAAAAATTTCAGCGCGCTTAGTAGGTACAATGACGGCCTTACGAACTTCCCCATTAATTGGTATGTCGACGAGGGATGGTTGAGAAGGCACATCATAATCAAATATATCATGATGAGTTGTTTGAAAATGCCACCTGACCCTACCTGTTCGTGTTTCAAGAGCTACAATTGAGCTGGAATATTTCTCCATTGCTTCACTCCTATGTCCGCCATAATAGTCCGGTGTTGCATTACCAGTCGGCAAGTAGATCAGCCCCAACTCCTCATCAGCGCTAGTTAGACTCCAAACATTGGGTGTCCCTCTAGTATAAGTGTCGCCCTCGGGAGGCAATCCCGCTCGATCTTCGCGGCCCATATCCCATGCCCATAAAAGGTCTCCGCTAACGGGGTCGAACCCTCGGACAACACCAGAAGGCTCGTCGGTTTCGACATTATCGAATACCCAGCCGCCAAGCACTAAGACGTCGTTTGCTATGGTCGGTGGTGACGTAACGAAATAGAATCCTGGTTTTACGTCTCCCATGCCTGGAAGTAAGCTAATTTCCCCATTATCACCAAAATCATCACATCGCTCTCCAGTTGCTTTATTCACCGCGATCAAGCGAGCGTCAGTTGTCGCTGTAAAGATGCGCTCTTCACAAACGCCCAAAGACCGAAAGTTTGGGGCTTCGTAATATGTAACGCCGCGACACGTGTCCCAGAAGCCTATCTGCGGAGTATCGATCTGAGGATCAAAACGCCAACGTTCTTCACCATTATCAGGATCAAGCGATAAAATGATGTTCTGGCCGGTGCAAAGATAAAGACCGTCGCCCACTTGAATTGGAGTACCCTTAAAAGTCCCAGGCACACCTGTCCGTGTTTCCCAAGCCCTTTCAAGAAGATGAATATTCTCAAGGTTAATTTGATCTGATGGTGCATATCTAGTGCCTTTTTTTGTGGCCCCGTAGTGGCTCCACTGGCCGCTCTCATTATCAACCAGGCCTGTTCCAAGCGAGCTAGGCGCTTGAATCTTGTAATTTGTGTTGTTGATGTAAACTAGAATCAAGAGAACCGCCACTAAAATTGTAGTGTATCGAGTCTCTATTTTGCTCGTGAGAGCCTCCGGTTCTTCTTGCAACAATCCTCTTCTTACCCGAGGCACAAGGAACCAGAAACCAAGCACAGAAAACATTGCCACTCTAGGCATTAGAGCCCAAGCGTCTAGGCCAACCTCATAAAAGGACCAGAGGTACGTAATAATTAAAAATATTCCATACAGCCACGCTCCTCTGGGGTCGCCCTTAAAAAGTAATAAGCTGCACATGGCGAGCGTAAGCCCTGAAAGCATATAACACGGAGAGCCACCGGAAAAAGTTAGTTGGGTCCCTAAAAATAGCAACAAGATCGCCGTTAGGCCTATAACAACTGCAAGTCCTTTAGGTTTCGGAAAGTCTGGGGTCGCAACTGTCATATACTGCTCCAAATATCTCGTCTATTAATTTTTAGAAAATTCACTAATTGCCGGAATCAACAAGACGCTTCCCTGTAACAGTGTAATTACCTTGTTGACTAAATAATGTTCCTGCCAACTGATCGCCGCTGACAGTCCCATTAAAATTCACGCGATCGCTTATACCTGGCAAGAGAAAGTCGTATCTTTCTGCTGACCAATTTATCCGGCTACCTGATAGTTCAACTTCTTCAGCAACAAAATTACCCGAGCCTGTAACCCTCAATTCTGGTTCAGATGTCAGTATCCACGTAAAACTATAACTAGCATTCTCCGCCTGAATTTGGACCTCCCACGTTCCGACACTGATAGGCTCAATTTCGCAAGAGATCAGAGCCACGGAAAAAAAGAAGACTAGAAGCATTTTTAAGTTCGTTGACACAACACTAGACCAAAAATTTATCATTGATTTAAATATAGTTAGATTGACTGATAGTCTAACTCAATAAAAGACTTAGCAACTAATGAATAAATATAAAATTCACGATTCAAGTGTTTCAGACTATAATCCAACAGAGAGGTCTTAAAGCTAATTAGTTTGTTAAGAAGAACCTCTCTGTTGTTTTTTCAAAAAAGTTCTCTTTTAGTGTAAACGTGTCGCAATTTTGAGGTAGCAATCTGCATGGAGCAACGAAAATTAGGTCAATTAAAAGTTTCTGCTATCGGTCTCGGTTGCATGAGTATGTCACAAGGGTATGGGTTAGCCGACCGTAAAGAGTCCGAGAGAGCGCTACATAAGGCGCTTGATGTTGGCTACACTTTTCTTGATACGGCGAGCGTATACGGGGTAGGTCATAATGAGATGCTCATAGGTGAAGTTTTAGGAAAGCGTCGAAGCGAATTTATCTTGGCGAGTAAATGCGGCATCATTAATAGTGAAGGGAAAAGGGGGGTTGATGGTACGCCACAGAATATTCGGGAGACGCTTGATGCGAGTTTGAAACGACTCAATACCGACTTTATTGATCTCTATTACCTTCATCGAAGAGATTTTGGTGTTCCTATTGAAGAGAGTGTGGGTGCCTTGGGTGATGCCGTTAGGTCAGGGAAGATTGGGAATATCGGCTTGTCTGAGGTTTCAGCGGAAACCATTAGTAAGGCGCACAGAGAGTTTCCGATTTGTGCAGTTCAATCAGAATATTCGTTATGGACCCGCGACCCAGAATATAAGGTATTGGATTGTTGTAAAGAGTTGGGTGTGGGGTTTGTTCCGTTTAGTCCTCTTGGAAGGGCTTTCTTGTCTGGACAGATTCGAGACACGAATCAACTTGAGACTGGGGATATGCGCATCACAATGCCTCGATTCACAGGCGAAAACTTAGAGCACAACTTGAAGCTCGTTGACGAATTCTGCCTAATCGCCAACGATAATGGTTGTACCGCAGCCCAGCTAGCTCTGGTCTGGCTATTATCAAAAGACAGCAATTTTGTTCCTATCCCGGGAACAAAACACGTAAAGTTTGTCGAAGAAAATGCACTTGCCGCAGAGATTAATATCAGTGACGGCGAACTGGCCCGAGTCGGCGAAATTTTTGATTCAGAAAATGTGCTTGGCGAGCGATATCACCCCTCACAAATGATCTCTTTGGATCCTGATATATAACTATTTTGGTCTATTTAAAGTGAAAACAGAGTTAGCATCAATTTTGGTATAGTCGTTGTATCCAAGTCTGCCTATTGGCTTCATCCGTTCGATATCGAGCAACCCGTCCTCTGTTATAAATTCGTCCTTGATGTGAATGCCGATGACCTCGCCAAAAATTAGCTTGTAAACGTCCGCTTCATTCCATCCCGGAATCTCTACAGTTTTTAGATATTTGCACTCGAGGTGTACTGGGGCTTCAGCAATTCTTGGAGCCGAAACCATGCTGGAGGGTATTGGTGTTAGTCCCGTCAAAGCAATTTCGTCGGTCCCAGAATCCAACGTTGCCGAACTTTGGTTCATCTCTTTACGGGTATCCCACGTGGCCATGTTGCAAACAAATTCTCCAGTATTTTCAACATTTCGTGCCGAGTCTTTTGTTTTGTCAGTTGCTGTACCGACACCAGCTGAAAACATAACGGTGGGAGGAGAATAGGAGACGGCATTAAAAAAGCTGTAAGGCGCTAGATTAAAAACCCCCTCTAAATCTATGGAGCTTATCCATCCTATAGGTCTCGGAATCACTAAGCTATTAAACGGATTTTTTGGGAGTCCATGGTTTTTCTTTTTTGGTTCATAGAACATAGGATGGCTATCTGCTTTAAACGTTAATAGAGTTTATTTCGTAAGATAATAATCCCGTCTTTGCTAAATAGACAGCAGAAAAGATGTAAGTGGCGTATATAGCCCTATGGGTCGCATTCAAATATGGAAGTTGGGTTAGTCTTGATCTAGTTCTAACCTACGCGCCCCTGCTAAGATCCCCGGGAGCGAGTAGTTGCCCTCGTGGCAGGCATACTCATAGACACGTTCTTCAGAAGGATTACGGGTAAGAATACGCTCACCGCTAAATTCGTTTTCGTAAGCTAAATTATCTCGAACAGTAAACTCATAACGAATCTCGTCGTTTGCTACGAGAGTGAAGCGTTCAGTAAGTTCAAACTCCTCTGATAGCGTAATCGTCCTTGGCGAAGATTGTTCTGGGCGGAAATTCTTTGAGCGAACAATAAGCGTATCGCCCTCCCAATCGGCGATTGGATCTCCCATCCACCTTGGGATATTGAACGTATCGTGATCGTCCCCGATACGTATGATTCGCGCGTCATGAATCATCTCAGTGATCACAACAAGGTAGTCTTTGTTTTGAACAATCTGCAAATTAGGGTTCATCATCATTGGTGTCATGGAGGGAACAGCGGCGCCAAACATCAAGCATCGGCCGGAAAGGTTCTGACCTTCAGGTCCATCGGTATCTTTTAATCCAGCAGCCCGGCGAGTTGCGTGAAAATCCTGAAAACCTTCTCTATTTGGTATGCGGCCATCGAGAGGGTTTGAGATCACTGAGGTTTTGTATTCCCCATTTAATTTCACTAGTTTGGCTGGGAGGTAGTGGCCCAGAAATGCGTCGTCTGCCTCTTGACCAATACGTGCTCCTTGTTCAGGGGCCCCGCGTTTGGGGTCCAGTGGAGCGTCCTGACGGTCCAGACGTTTTTGTATTCTGGCTTCTAATTCCAGCGCTTCTGCTTCTGTGTATGTGGCCTTTTTGCCTAAGTCAACTGGTCTTTGAAGGGGCGTTCGAGAACCAAAAAACCAGTTTCCTTGAAAATCTGGGAATCCGTGTTCGGTTCTTGGAATCTGCCAATCCTGGTTAATTTCATTTTGCGCCAAGCTTGATGTCCTAGCGGTAAAAAGACTAAGCACGATTAGTAAGAAATTAACATGAAACACAGCTTTACTCCTGATCAATGTTTCTAGATTATATCAAGAAACAATTTCTGCGAGAGAGGCATAATGCCGCAGCTCGTTTGCTCTACTTTTGAATCAGATATTGGGAAAATTTTTCCCAAGGCGTTTACAAGAAATTTCCAATTAATTTTAGTGGTTGAAGAATTGTATGTTGAAAGATCGGATTGAAAGAGTTCAAAGTACCTGTCCGCATGATTGTCCAAGCGCTTGTGCTCTTGAGGTGGAGCGTATCGACAGCAAAAAAATTGGTCGGGTTTACGGATCAAAAGATAATACATACACGTCGGGAACTTTGTGTGCAAAGGTTGGAAACTATGCGGAACGAGTTCATCATCCTGACAGACTAAAAACCCCAATGCGAAGAATTGGTTCCAAGGGTAAAGGTATAGATTCTTTTACGCCAATATCCTGGAGTGAGGCGCTAGATGAAATAGCATTTCAATTTCAAGAACAGGAGCGGAAATTTGGCAGTGAAACAATCTGGCCTCATTTTTATGCGGGTACGATGGGGCTCATACAAAGGGATGGTATTGATCGCCTTCGTCACGCCATGGGGTACTCGCGACAACATTCAACCCTTTGTTCTGCAGCATCTGATGCTGGTTGGAGAGCTGGAACCGGCGTAAAGCGAGGGGTCGATGCGCGAGAGATTGGTGAGCATAGTGATGTCGTCGTACTCTGGGGTACGAATGCAGTGCACACGCAAGTCAACCTGATGCACCATGTAACGAAGGCTCGAAAACGCGGAGCGAGGGTTGTCGTTGTAGATCCATATCGAAACGCCACGGCCCAAAAAGCTGATCTTCATATTATGCTGAAGCCGGGGAGTGATGGAGCTCTGGCCGCTTCAGTAATGCATGTGCTGCTGGAGCGCAATTTATCAGATTTAGATTACCTAGCTAAATTTACCGATTTTGATAGTGAATTGGAAAACCACCTTAAGACGAAGACGCCGGAATGGGCTTCTGAGATTACGGGAGTCTCTCCGGAACAGATTGTTGAATTCTCTGAATTAATTGGGAAGAATCCAAAAACATTCTACCGTCTAGGTTACGGGTTTACTCGCACTCGCAACGGGGCATTCAATATGCACGCAGTTTCCTGCCTACCGGCGATGACGGGAGCTTGGAAATTTCGCGGTGGAGGGGCTCTTTATAGTAATTCGGATTTATTTAAGCTTGATAAAACACTAATTGTTGGCTCGGACGTTGTCGATGAGACGACTCGGGTGCTTGATCAATCTCGGATAGGGGAAATACTTTGTGGTAATCCTATCGATTTGCAAGACGGACCTCCGGTTACCGCATTGCTAATTCAGAACACAAACCCCTTAATGGTTTCCCCTTCATCTTTAAAGGTAAGAGAGGGCTTTGAACGAGACGATCTCTTTACTTGTGTGCACGAGCAGTTTATGACGGAGACGGCTGCAATGGCCGATATCGTTTTGCCGGCCACTATGTTCTTGGAGCATGAAGATATTTACATTGCCGGTGGACA
>JAQWOJ010000056.1 GCA_029245905.1 Gammaproteobacteria bacterium | reverse complement strand
CAAGCTTATAAATATCAGCTACAGGAACGCTCCTTCGTTACCACTGATGGTCGGAGCATTACGGTCGCCAGCAGTGAGCGTATGGAAATTTTAGGACTAAACAAGTAAAGAACCCTAACTAAGTCGCAGCACCGCCGCTTTAGTTATTACGTGCAATTCCTGACCTCCATCTTGAGCATAACTCTTTATTTTATTCTTCATAGGCGTCGCCCAAAACCGGACAATATGATCAGAGACTCGGCCGGCAGATTGCTCCAAGGAATCCCCATAGGCTAAATTAATGGTAATTTGATTGGCCATCTTAATCAGGTGGGCTAATTCTCTATCTGTCATAGCGAACCCAACCTTCTCATATGAGAATAACAAACATGACGGGTTTCTCTTGCAAACCCAATTAAAGTGATACCCAACGAATCTGCCATATCTATAGCTAAAGTTGTGGGCGCTGACACCGCCACTAAGACTGAAATATTAGCAGCAGACGCTTTTTGAACCATTTCATAGCTCGCTCTACTTGAAACCAATAAAAATCCGTTATTCAAATGTTCTTCCACAAGCATCTTCTTAATCGCAAGTGTACCGATTAATTTATCTAAAGCGTTGTGTCGCCCAACATCTTCAAGAAGCTCAATTATTTCACCTTTTTTGCTACACCAAGCTGCTCCATGCACTGACCCGGTAATTTCTTGCAAAGGCTGATATTTTCGCAATTGTCTTACAGCATTATTAATGGCCGAGTGAGAAACGTTCGCTTCAGAGGAGATCGGCTCTGTCGGGATTCGCAGCTTTTCTAAAGATTCTGTCCCACAAATACCGCAACCCGTGCGACCCACGAGGCTCCGCCGGCGATCTTTTAAATCAGCAAAACACTGATTCGAGATCCTTAAAGAGATTTCCAAGCCTGCGTCTGACTGTTTAATTTCGATATCATGGATATCCTCAATCGAGTTCACAATTCCTTCATTTAAGCTAAATCCAATTGAAAACGATTCTAAATCGTTAGGAGAGCCCATCATAACCGCGTGAGATATCCCGTTGAAGACCAAAGCTATTGGATATTCCTCCGCTACTATGTCATCTCTCTCGCTTATTT
The DNA here is from genome assembly GCA_029245905.1 of Gammaproteobacteria bacterium. Taxonomy (GTDB): domain Bacteria; phylum Pseudomonadota; class Gammaproteobacteria; order Pseudomonadales; family Pseudohongiellaceae; genus UBA9145. Next base: position 10,124 of record JAQWOJ010000056.1, on the reverse strand, counting down.
TTTTTCCAGACCAAACATTAACAGAGTGCTTTTTTGAACCAAGACATTTGCTCACAGGTTGATCCAACTTACGTTTTTGCTTCTTGTAAAAAGAACTCTTGCCGTTTTGTAAACGCTTCGTATTGAGATTGCCACGCCGAGTTACTCTTTATTTTTCGAACCTCGACTGCAGTAACCTTATACTCCGGACAATTTGTCGCCCAATCAGAATTATCTGTAGTAATAACATTCGCTCCAGTACCAGGATGATGAAATGTTGTATAGACTACACTTGGTTGAACACGGTCTGTTAACTTTGCCCGCAGAGAGATTTGACCTGATCGACTTGTTATTTGAACCATATCACCCCCAACGATGCCTCGATTTTCTGCATCGTAAGGATGTAACTCTAGGACATCCTCTGTGTGAAATTGCAAATTTTCCGTCCGTCTTGTTTGCGCCCCGACATTATATTGCGAAAGCGTGCGCCCGGTCGTCAACAGTAATGGAAACCGCTTGCCTATTTTCTCGTCAGTAGCAACATATTCCGTAACTGCAAAAAATCCTTTTCCCCGGACAAATTCATCAATATGCATAGTAGGTGTCCCATAAGGAGCTTCACTATCGCAAGGCCACTGCAAGGATCCTTCTTCATCCAATCGCTCGTAACTCACCCCACTAAATGTTGGTGTTAATTTGGCTATCTCTTCCATAATCTCAGAAGGATGCCGATAATTCATGTCAAACCCCAAGGCATTAGATAAAGCCATAGTTGCCTGCCAATCTGCTTTGCCGCTAAGGGGAGACATGACTCTTCTAACAGGGGAAATTCGACGCTCTGCATTAGTAAAAGTACCATCTTTCTCAAGGAAGGAGGCTCCGGGCAAAAAGACATGTGCAAATTTTGCAGTTTCATTAAGAAAGATATCCTGCACGATCAGACACTCCAAACTACGCAGCGCCTCTTCGACATGCTGAGTATTCGGATCTGATTGTGCGATGTCCTCACCCTGACAATAGAGGCCCTTAAAGCCGCCCTCGATAGCGGAATCAAACATATTAGGGATTCGCAACCCTGGTTCAGGTCTTATTTTAACTCCCCATAGTTTTTCAAAAGGCTCTCTCACCTCGTCGATAGACACGTGCCTGTAGCCCGGAAGCTCATGCGGAAAAGACCCCATATCGCAAGCACCTTGAACATTGTTTTGACCTCGCAAAGGGTTTACACCTACCCCTTCCCGACCAAGGTTTCCAGTAAGCATCGCCAAATTTGCGATTGCCATAACAGCTGTTGATCCTTGACTATGCTCAGTCACACCTAGACCATAATAAATAGCTCCATTTCTCGCCTTTGCATATAAATGAGCAGCTGCAATAATATTTTTAGCTGGAACGCCTATAGCCTCTTCGAGAGCCTCAGGTGAGTTTTTGTTCTCCCCAATAATGCGCTTCCACTGGAGAAAAGATTCCTTCTCACATCTAGAATCAATAAAATTCTTGTCCTCTAATCCGTCCCTAACAATCACATGAGACAAGGCATTTAAAAGCGCAACGTTAGTCCCCGGCATGAGGGCCAAATGATGCTCACTTTTTACATGAGGACTTTTTACTAAGTCAATACGACGCGGATCAATTACTATAAGCTTCGCGCCCTCTCGCAACCTTTTTTTCATTCGAGATGCAAAGACTGGGTGAGCGTCAGTGGGATTTGCTCCCATCACGATAATAACATCAGCTTTTTGAATGGAATCAAATGTCTGTGTACCAGCAGATTCTCCTAGCGTAGTTTTTAAACCATAACCTGTCGGCGAATGACAGACCCTAGCACAAGTATCAACATTATTATTCCCAAAAGCCGCGCGTATGAGTTTTTGAACAAGATAAGTTTCTTCGTTTGTACAACGCGAGGAAGTTATCCCCCCAACAGAATCTTTCCCATATTTATCTTGGATTTGCCTAATCTTCAGCGCTGCAAACTCGACAGCCTCATTCCATTCCACTTGGCGCCAGGGCTCTTCAATATTATTCCGAATCATTGGCGTCGTAATTCGCTCTTTATGGGTTGCATAGCCAAAAGCAAAACGACCCTTAATGCAGGAATGGCCTCTATTAGCCTTACCGTTTTTATGCGGCACCATACGAATCACTTGATCTCCTCGAACCTGAGCATTAAATGCACAGCCAACACCGCAATATGCGCAAGTGGTTAGCACGCTATGTTCTGGAATTCCATTATCGATAATAGAATTTTCTATTAAGGTTGCTGTGGGACAAGCTTGAACACAAGCGCCACATGACACACATTCTGAGCTCGAAAAATCTTCGTCTTGACTAGCAGATACTTTCGATTCAAATCCTCTTCCATCTATGGTCAACGCGAAAGTGCCCTGCACTTCTTCGCAGGCCCTTACGCAGCGGGAACAGACAATACATTTGCTGGGATCAAAGGTAAAATAAGCATGACTTGTATCTTTTTCCATTTCAAGGTGGTTTTCCCCAGAATAACCGTATCTCACGGAGCGTAGGCCAACCTCTCCAGCAGTGTCCTGTAATTGGCAATCCCCATTGGCAGCACAGGTAAGACAATCCAAAGGGTGGTCAGAGATATATAACTCCATTATATTCCGGCGTAACTTAGCAATGTCCTCCGACTGCGTTCGCACTACCATGCCTTCTTCTATGGGCGTCGTGCAAGAAGCTACAAATCCCTTTCGCCCCTTAATTTGCACCAAACAAATCCGGCAGGAACCAAAAGCCTTTAACGAATCTGTAGCGCACAACCGAGGTATATTTACATCAACCTCGGCTGCGGCGCGCATTAGGGAGGTACCCTCGGGCAACGTTATCGCCTGACCATCGATTGAAAGACTTAAAAGTTTTGGAGCATATCCTGTCTCAGTTATGACTGCAGGAGTTCCATAGTCCTTGGTTGGATCATGAGACCGAACTATGTGAGAGCTTTTTATTGGATCGTAATATTGTAACATCTGTTATTTTTCAACTTACTCAAAATCTTTACTAAAATACTTGAGCGCGGAACGGACAGGAAAGGGTGTCATTCCGCCCATTGCGCAAAGAGAACCATCCTCCATTGTGTCGCAAAGTTCAACTAACAATTCCTGGTTCTGCTGTAAATTTTCACCTCTTCTTATGCTCTCTATTAGTTCGACCCCCCTAACAGAGCCTATCCGGCATGGCGTGCACTTGCCGCACGACTCAATCCTGCAAAATTCCATGGAGAACTGAGCCTGCTCACTCATATCCACAGAATCATCAAAACCAACTATCCCTCCGTGCCCCAACATCGCTCCAATTTTTGAGAATGCCTCATAATCTAGCGCCGTATTCCAATGCCGTTTCGGCAAATAAGCGCCTAGCGGACCTCCAACTTGCACCGCTTTCATTGCGCGACCAGTTCGAGTACCGCCGCCGAAACCAAACAAAAGATCGTTTAAAGTAGCCCCGAATGGTATCTCGACTAACCCCGCGTACTTTATATTGCCCGATAGCTGAAATGGCAGAGTACCCCTAGATCGCCCGAAGCCATAGTGGTGATAGGACTCCGAGCCATCCGCGATAATTGGAGGCACAGACGCCAGCGAAACAACATTATTAATTACTGAGGGCTTTCCGAAAAGCCCTTGCGCTGCCGGCAGGGGGGGTTTAGGCCTTACCTCACCTCGCTTACCCTCCAGGCTTTCCAACATAGAGGTTTCTTCGCCGCAAATGTATGCTCCAGCACCTAGCCTAACTTCAATATCAAAAGAACTGCCGCTCTCGAGAATATTTTTGCCAATATAATTTGCTTCTCGGGCTACTCTCAACGCCTTTTTTAGAATTTCATGTGCTAACGGATATTCTTCCCGCAGGTATATATATCCCTCGGTAGACTTGACTCCAAGCCCAGCAATGGTCATCCCCTCGATTAGGGCAAAAGGGTCGCTTTCCATAAGCATTCTGTCTGAATACGTTCCGGAGTCTCCTTCGTCTGCATTACAGACAATGTATTTTTGAGCGCCAGTTGCATCTAGAACCGTTTGCCACTTAATCCCGGTAGGAAACGCGGCACCGCCCCTTCCTCTTAAACCAGACTCAGAGACGGTACTAACAATGTCTTGGGGGCTCAGTTCAAGCGCCTTCCTCAGTCCAACGAAGCCACCATGAGACACATAATCATCAATGCAAAGCGGATCTATAATCCCAACTTTCGCAAAAGTGACTCTTTGCTGTTTGCTAAGGAAAGGAATTGCTTCCGTGCGTCCTAAATACTTAGGGTGACTTTTATTTAGCATCCAACATGATTCTTTTATAAAGTCCTCTACATCGCCAATCCCAATCGGTCCGTAAGCAACACGCCCCTCCGCCGTTTCGATTTCAATAAGCGGCTCTAACCAATATAACCCCCGAGAACCATTTCGCACCACTTGAATTGCAATATCATGAGATTCAAAATAATGCTCAAGCTTAAGTGCCACCTCATCCGCTCCCAAAGAGCAAGCTCCGGTATCCTTTGGCACAAATAACTTGCTCATAAATTCTTCCATTCAATTAACCACCTTCAACGGCTTGATTCTTAATTCATCAACCAAAAGATCGAAAATTTCAGCACTTACTCCTGCATAAATCTTATCGTCAATCCGAATCGAGGGAGGACAGGCGCAATTGCCAAGGCAGTACACCGGCTCCAAAGTGATTGATCCATCAGCAGTGATTTGATGAAAATCTATTCCCAGCGATGCTTTAGCATAATCTTCTAGCACACGGCTGCCCATTGCTTGACAGGCTTCCGCACGGCATATCTGGACTCGATGGAGCGCTGGAGGAGCTGACCGGAAATAATGATAAAAACTAATAACACCATGAACCTCCGCTCTTGAAACATTCAAAGACTCAGCAATAACTGGAACCAAGTCAGGGGAGACATAACCAAATTCTTTTTGAATCTGATGGAGAATTTCTAACAACGGGCCAGGAGTCTCTTTCATGTTCCCTATGATTTTTTCCGTGAAATCAGATTGCGTTGAATCTTTCAATGATTTGATCCCTTATGAATTTCCTGTCATAAAGCCGTCCTTCAAAAATTATCGATACTCGAACCTAGCAATTCGATCAGACCCCGCAATACCGCCTACCCATATTTCATTGCCAACCTCGATAGCTACAGTACCCAATATAAAAGAGGGATCAGAAGGATAGTTAATTATCTCACGAGCGGTCAAATTATTTACGTCAACGCGTGTTACACGCGTACTAACGCCTTCACACTCCTGTTGATTGAGGCATTGAAAGACCGATGCAGCCTCTGGCCCCACATGGCCCGCTGCCAATAGAGAACCATCCACTGACCATCGAAGATTGTCTATGTGGTGGGGGACTTCGACAGAGTCTATGAATATTTCAGGCTGACGTCGAGATAACTTGATGAGAGAACGAGAGGCCCAGCCCGCAACGTAGAACCACGCTCCATCAGCGGACAACTCTATACCATTGGGTCCAGCGATTTCGCTCCCCGGCACTCGCTCCCAGCCTGTATCTTGAACCCACTCGTATACAAATCCAGTAGGTAGCTGAAAATGCGTAGCGGCCACTCCGGCCTCGGGAGTAGAAACAACAGAGTTAAATTCAACTCCACTCGGTGCGATTACGCAACCGATCCACTTTATGGCTGGAAGAGACTCAGTTTCAGTAATCTCAAAAACTTCTATGGACTCGCGAGAACCATGGCGCACAACCAATAAAGTATGTGGCCCGTTGACACTAGGAACCAAGCTTAACCCGTGCGGACGAAACCCCGAAGAGTTATGACCTGGACAGTCACGATATTTCACTAAATCTAACTGGTGGATGGCGTTTTCCGAGGGGTACGCAGCAACAGAAGTATAATCGTCACTATTGACGAAATATATATAACCACTATCCTCCATTCCAGAGGCAATAACCCAAGGCGACCCGGGAATTTTAACAAGGTCTTCAGGACTGACAGGACCGCAAACAAATTTTACAGAGCCATCGTCCGAACAATCACTGGGCGCGGAATAGCCGGTGATTCCTGCGAATAACAAAAGCAAGCCTAATATTAATGCAAGGTGTTTCATCGTATCTCTCCCAGGGTTCTCTCTCGAACAGGCCTAAATCAATTACTCAGAAGGATAAAAGCAAAAAAGAGCTAAGTCCATCAACATCCGACAGCCAAACATACGGGAGCAAGGAACCTAGTCTCTAAAGACCTCTAAAACCATCCAATTCACTCGAAAATTAAGCCAAATACGCTAACTTTTAAGATGGTCAGAGAGTCGATGCTTTTATTCCTAAATCTAAATAGTCTTCTTTTGATAGGCTTGAGGTTTTAACCATGGCTCTAAATTTGTTAAATTCGAGGAATGAATATACTTAATCGATATTTTTCTCTCTGGGCGATTTTATCTTCAATGGGAGCCTTTTTCTTTAGCGAAATTTTCTTAGCGGCTTCCGATGCGATAGTGCCTTTGCTCGCCGGAGTAATGTTTCTCATGGGGCTAACCTTAACGAAGGAAGATTTTAAACAAGTAAGCAAAAAACCTAGTCCAGTATTCGTTGGCGTTATACTGCAATTTATAATTATGCCCTTCATAGCGCTGCTAATAGCAAATACTCTGCAGCTGTCGAACCAACTGGTAATAGGTATGGTTCTTGTCGGAAGCTGTGCGGGAGGGACCGCCTCAAATGTTATGACTTACCTTGCTCGCGGAGACGTTGCTCTCTCAATATCTATGACGATCACATCAACCATGGTCGGAGTAGTTGCAACTCCCATGCTTTGTAATTTTTATTTGTCAGAAACAGTTAATGTAGATACCTGGGGTATGTTAACCACTATTCTACAAATAGTTTTTTGTCCCGTTCTATTAGGCGTACTCCTAAATCATTATCAAGCAAAGAGAATAAGAAAAATTGAACATGTGATACCGACCCTATCCATGCTGATAATATTAGGAATAATAACTATCGTGGTCGCCTTGAATTCAGGCAGTCTTGCCAGTGTTGGTGGGCTAACTCTTTTAGCGGTTATTTTGCATAACAGCTTTGGTCTTTTAGGAGGCTTTTTTCTAAGTCGACTCCTTGGTCTTAGCTTACGCCAGAGCCATACGATTGCTTTGGAGGTTGGTATGCAAAACTCAGGCCTTGGGGTGGCCTTGGCCATGCAATCCTTTTCAGCCACTGCCGCGCTTCCAGGGGCAATATTCAGCCTCTGGCACAACATAAGCGGCGCTTTTCTGGCATCGCTCTGGGGCCGCAAAAGAGGAATGCTTGAGTAACTCATAGAAGAAGAGGAGTAAATCTCTGTTCTGTTGCTCAATCAGTATTTATCTCAAGCCCAAATACCTTCTGAAAAATTCTAAGTTATCAGTCCGCACCCCGCAAATTGAGTCGTTGCGCAGACTTGGTTCGTTTTTTGCAGATTAACTGAAGTATCTGCGCACTAAAAATTATCATAAAGTGTTGGTGATGAAAGATTTTATGCTTTTTTGGAGCCCAGATTGAGTTATGGTAGGGCTTGTGGCTAGTTCTCAGAGCCCCAGCGTCGAGCACCAAAGACATATATTCTGATGGTTCGCGCACCTAAAATTCCCATAATTCAAAATAACGCACCAATAAAGAGCAGGAGAGCTATCATGAAATTGATAACCGCCATCATCAAACCATTCAAAGCCGATGAAGTGAGAGAAGCACTTTCAGATATCGGGGTTAGCGGAGTAACACTTACAGAAGTAAAAGGTTTTGGAAGGCAAAAAGGCCATACCGAACTGTATCGCGGAGCTGAGTATGTAATAGATTTTTTACAAAAATCGAAAATGGAAATCGCTGTTTCAGATGAAATGGTAGATCAGGCCATAGAAGCTATTTGCAAAGCAGCTGGGACCGGTCAAATCGGAGACGGTAAGATTTTTGTAACTAATCTAGAACAAACCTTACGCATTCGTACCGGAGAAACGGGCAACGATGCATTATAGAGGACTTAATCAAAATGATTAACAAAATCGAAAAAAACAAAATATTTACGGCAATAACGCTATTGCTAATACCATCATTAGCGTCAGCGCAGGAGATAAATGGTGCCAACACGGCTTGGATTTTAACTTCAACGGCCCTAGTCCTTTTCATGACCCTCCCAGGCCTTTCACTTTTTTATGCTGGATTAGTGCGAACCAAAAATGTGCTATCAGTATTAATGCAATGCTTTGCTATTGCGGTAACGATTTCGATTTTATGGTTAGTCGTGGGATACAGTATTGCTTTTGGGCCATCCGAATCGGCCTATTGGGGTGGGCTGGAGCGCATGTTTTTTAGTGGTGTGGACATTAACTCTGTCTCGGGAGACATACCAGAAACCGTTTTTGCGTCTTTTCAGATGACATTCGCCATAATTACCCCAGCATTGATTGTGGGAGCCTTTGTGGAGCGAATTAAATTTTCGTCAATGCTGCTTTTTAGTCTCCTGTGGACTCTAGTCGTCTACTTTCCCGTTGCAAACTGGGTCTGGGGAAGTGGCTGGCTGGGCTCAATGGGCTTGATAGACTTTGCCGGAGGAACTGTAGTGCACGTTACGGCCGGTGTCGGCGCGCTTGTTACCGCCCTAGTTATCGGTCCTCGCAAAGAATTTGGTAAAACTTCTACCATGCCACATAACTTAACTATGAGCTTTACTGGCGCGGCTATGCTTTGGGTAGGATGGTTTGGGTTTAACGCGGGATCTGCATTAGCTGCCGATGGTGCCGCTGGCATGGCAATGTTCGTAACACATATTTCTGCGGCCACTGGCGCACTGTCATGGATGTTGATCGAATGGATAAAATTTGGAAAACCGAGTGGACTCGGAGCGATTACCGGTATGGTAGCAGGGCTTGCTACTATCACGCCAGCTTCTGGGTCGGTTGGGCCCGCGGGGGCATTGCTCGTTGGTTTAGCGGGCGGCATAGTTTGTTATTATGCGACCACATTCTTGAAGCAAAACTTAAAAATCGACGACTCTTTAGATGTTTTTCCTGTTCATGGAGTTGGGGGTATAGTCGGCACGTTCCTAGCAGGTATTTTAGTATCTTCGAACCTCGGTATCTTTAGTGGAAACGGTCTCGCTGAGGGCATGACAATGGGATCTCAGGTCAAAGTCCAGGTGGTAGGAATTGTAGCGACGGCGGTTTATACGGCGCTTATTACATTTGTATTGTTGAAGATTGTGAGTTTTATGACGTCAGGCCTGCGCGTTACTGATGAGCAAGAACAGGTTGGCTGTGACATAACAGACCACGACGAGAAAGGATATTCAATGTAGGAGGCAGAGCGTGAACGGGAGGGTAAGAAGAAAAATTACCCTTCCTATGTTTACTTTTCTTTTTTTATTGTCGTAATGGCATACGCCAGTTTGCAGCCTTCTGAATCGGTAAACGTCGTCGAAACCAAAAGGGTCGATCCGCCATTCCGAACAACCTCGGACATCAAAAAAAAGCGGTCGCCCTCTACTGGCGCAAAATAATCGATACGCATATTAATGGTGGTTGACCAGCTAAACGTGTCAGCATCATTCGACATGGAGCGCGCGGCATAGATCGACATGATGTCAACGTATGTCCCATGAAAACCACCGAATAGTTGGTCTCTAGGGTTCAATAAGTGCTTTGGTAGATGAGCATCCACCTCCACGATGCCCCTCTCCTCGCGAAGTACTTTCCACTTATGAGCTTCAACCAAGTCCCCAGCATTGTGCCCGGGCTGCAGAAAAACCGGCTTATCTCTCAAAGCAACCACTATTTTTTCCCCACTTTAAATCTTAGACTGCGGCTACAAGATGCTGAGCCTAGGACATAACAGTTTATTAGTCAGCTATATATGTTGTCATCTTCTTATGATGATTGTTATTGTAGAGTGAATTAGACCAAAGGAGCCACAAATGTTTTCAGAATTAAAAAAGACTTTGCAGAGACTAATAAAGCCATTCGCATTCATATTCGGCGGTCTGATCTCACCAACTGCTTTAACGAGCGATTTGCCGATGGGCTCTCCAGAAAGTGTTGGAGTTTCATCTGAGCGCCTAGATAGATTATCAGAATCTATGCAGCGGTACATTGATTCGAACCAACTAGCGGGAACTGTATCCGTCATTTCTCGAA
>JAQWOJ010000006.1 GCA_029245905.1 Gammaproteobacteria bacterium | reverse complement strand
CTTTTCACTGCCATGACTCATAATCCACAACCGCTGCATCTCGATGCTGAGTTTGCAAAAACGACTCAACACGGACAGATTTTGGTAAACAGCTTATTCACTTTAGGGCTGGTTATTGGTTTGTCTGTAGGTGACACGACTTTAGGAACGACAATTGGAAATCTAGGCATGGACAAGACGGAGTTTCCAAACCCGGTTTTTATTGGGGATACTATCGCTGTTACCACAAAAATAGTTGATAAAAGGGAGTCGAAGTCCAAACAGGATAGAGGCATTGTTTGGTTTCAGCATACAGGTAAGAACCAACGAAATGAAATAGTTTGTTCGTGTTTGCGTAAGGGAATGATGCTGAAAAAGATAGTCTGATTTCAAATGTATTTAAACTAGATATTTTAGAGAAAATTATGTCCAATACACCGATTCAAGGACCAAAGGGTCTAAGGCGTTCGCTACATTTTGTTCCTGGCGGAAATGATCGGATGTTCCAGAAGGCGCTGCAACTTCCTGCTGATTCTTTGATTATCGATTTAGAAGATTCCGTAACGCCTGACAATAAGACTGTGGCAAGAGAGCAGGTTTGCAACTGGATAAAAGAGACCGATTTTAAAAACCAAGAATGTTTGGTGCGGATCAACCCATTGGATACCCCATGGGGTACAGAAGATCTGCACGTTATTGCTGATCTTCTTCCTGATGGATTAGTTCTACCGAAGGTTGCTACTGCGGATGAGGTAAGTGGTATGGACTCTCTGGTGGCCGACATAGAGAAGAGCCATCAAATAGCTCAAGGCTCTATCTCATTCGTTCTTATCGGCACTGAAGTGCCGGGAGCTGTTTTTAATCTGGCCAGTATGTCAGGTATTCCTCGTGTTGATGGAGTGACATGGGGGGCTGAAGATCTCTCCAGCGCTCTCGGCGCCAAAGCCAAAAGAGACTCAGAAGGAAATTATTTAGAGGTATTCTCTTTTGTTCGCTCAACATGTTTGCTGGCCGCAGTGGCGGGCGGCGCGCAACCCATCGATGCAGTATATGTGGATATAAAAAATCTGGACGGTCTTGCTAAGGAATGTAAGACAGGCGCTGATATGGGTTACACTGGAAAGGTCACCATTCATCCTTCGCAATTGGAAATTGTTAATAAGGCTTTTACCCCAAGTAAAGAAGAAATAATAGAGGCGTCGGAATTGATAGATGCCTTCAGTCAAAATCAGAAAGAAGGGAAAATGGCTTTCGTGTTTAAGGGTCAAATGGTCGATGTGCCGCACTTGACGCGCGCTAAAAAAATATTGGCTTCGGCGTTGCAAATTGAGAGTAAAGAAACATAACACTGGTATCAATAGATTATGAATTTTAACGAAACAGAAGAACAGAGACTTATTCGTGAATCTGTGAGGAAGCTTTGTTCTGCGTTTTCTGACGATTACTGGGAGGAGCGCGATCGTGAAGGTAAATTTCCGGATACTTTCTTTGATGAAATGGCCGCTGCTGGCTGGATAGGAATTGCTATGCCTGAAAAATATGGCGGGGCGGGAAAGGGAATTCAGGAAGCCGCAATTATTCTAGAGGAAGTTGCAGCCTCTGGTGCAGCCATGAATGGTGCGACGCCTATTCATCTCTCGATATTTGGGATGCACCCAGTTGTTAAGCATGGCTCGGAATTGATGCGAGAAAAGTATCTACCTCCGGTAGCGCGAGGAGAGTTGCAGGTTGCATTTGGTGTTACGGAGCCGAACGCTGGAAGCGATACTACTTCGATAGAAACATTTGCTCGGTTGAATGGAGATCACTACCTAGTAAAAGGGCGTAAAGTTTGGACTACTAAAGCGATTGAGTCCGAGCGAGTTCTTCTTTTAGTTAGAACCAAGGCAAGAGATAAAGTCAAACGCAAAACTGAGGGTATGACTCTGCTTTTAGCTGAACTACAAAAACCAGAGGTTTCAATTTCGGCGATTCCTAAGTTGGGCCGCAATGCTGTGCAAACTTGTGAGGTGGTTTATGACGATTTGGTGGTGCCAGTTTCCGATCGAGTTGGAGAAGAGGGCGAAGGGTTTCGCTATTTGCTTGACGGACTGAACGCAGAACGAATTCTGATAGCGGCCGAATCTTTAGGTATTGGCCGAGCGGCACTGAGAAGAGCTGTTCAGTACGCAAATGACCGTGTTGTCTTTGACCGGCCTATTGGGAAAAATCAAGGAATAGCTTTTCCTTTAGCGAAGGCAAGGACCAATCTAGATGCTGCAGAATTGATGATTCGGAAGGCTGCATGGAAGTTAGATAATAATGAGCCCTGTGGCACTGAGGCGAACATGGCAAAGTGGCTTGCTGCAGAGGCGGGTTTTTATGCGGCCGATTGCGCTATCCAGACTCACGGAGGGTTTGGTTATGCTCGTGAATATCATGTTGAACGTTATTGGCGTGAGGCTCGCTTAATGAAGTTGGCTCCAATCTCCCAAGAAATGATTCTTAATTTTATTGCGGAGCATGAGCTTGGTCTCCCGCGCTCATATTAGGCATGATGTTGATTTATATTATAAACAATAAGGAAGAATTAGATGTATAACCTCCTATCCAAGTTAGTAATACTGTGGCTCACTTTTTCGGTCAGCGTTGGGTTTTCTGCGATAGATGAGCCTGTTCAAATAACGTCTGGGGAAATTACCGGAACGGTACTTGAGAGTGGTGTTCAAGCATTTTTAGGTATTCCCTATGCCGCTCCCCCAGTAGGTGATTTGAGATGGCAGCCTCCGCAACCTGCGATTCCTTGGATCGGTGTAAAGCGTGCAGACAGGCACGGCCCTGGTTGTATACAACCTATAAGCTCTTATCAAAGTGAAGATTGCTTGTTTCTAAATATTTGGACAAAGGCCGAGGTGGACGAGAAATTACCCGTTATGGTCTGGATTCACGGAGGAGGCTGGGCCTTCGGCTCCAACTCACAAGACATTTATGATGGGCGCGCGTTTGCAGACAATGGAGTGGTTTTGGTTTCCGTAAACTATCGAATGAACAGTTTTGGTTGGATGGCGCATCCGGCTTTGTCTGAAGAATCGGAAAACGGCGTGTCGGGTAATTATGGCGTCCTCGATCATGTTGCGGCTCTTGAATGGGTTCAGGATAATATTGAGCAATTCGGAGGAGACAAAGACAACATCACTATATTTGGCGAGTCAGCGGGAGGAGCAAGTATCTATGCGCTATTAGCGACACCTATGGCCGAAGGTTTGTTTCATAAAGCAATCTCGGAGAGCACCTGGATCAACCCTAGTAATGTTACTTCGCTCAAAAAGCCTAACGGGTTTCAAGATAGCGCAGAATCGCTGGGTGCGGCGGCTATAGAAAAGAAAATAGGCGGGCCTAGTGCGAACATTTTGGCTGAAATGCGATCTATGTCGGCCGAAGATATTTTGGATCTAGAGCATAGCGTTGCCTTAATCGTTGACGGTTGGTTATTTAAAGAGAACCCAATAGAGACCTTTAATAATGCCCGGCACAATAACGTACCCATCATGACAGGCTACAATGATGGTGAAGGGTTAATGTTCGTAAGAAAGGGGAGTGAGCCCTCGTCGACTGAGGAGCAACGGGGCCGCCTAAGCGAGCGATTGGGAGAGGGGGGCAAGGACCTAGTGAGCTTTTATGTTGCTAATAGTGCTGATGATATCTATGACAAAGAAATAGATTTCAGTAGCGACACTAGTTTCGTAAGAGCGAGTCGAGAGTTAGGGCTAGCTGGCGCTAGAGCTAGCCAGCAAGATACCTACGTCTATGTTTTTACTCGGAATGCCAGAGATCCCAGTCAGAGAGCTTCTCACTTTATGGAGGTTCCCTACGTATTTAATAACCTGCCTTCCGGGGCCTCGAGTAGTGATAAAAAATTAGCACAATTAATGAATGATTATTGGGTCCAGTTTGCACGTACGGGTGCTCCAAACGGACCAGGCTTGCCTGTCTGGCCAGCATACGACTTGGAAGAGCAACGCCATCAAGTGCTAGACACTGAGGTATCACAGGGCGATCGAGACCGTAAGCTGGAGCTTGACGTGATGAACGACTATCTCAGGGATAGATATAAGACTGCCAACTAGAAAAAAGCTACAGCCTGAGGGGTCGTTATGTTCAAAGCGTTCAAAAAAGTGATAAGTGTTATTTTAGTCTCAATGTCATTATCAGTTTCTTGCTGGGCTCAGGAGGCAGGTGAGACTATGGACGACCCTGAGGCGCAGCGTGTTGCGCCATTTAAAGTTTTTGATAATCTTTATTATGTTGGTGCGAAATGGGTCTCGGCTTGGCTTCTTGAAACTGATCAGGGTCTTATACTTTTTGATGCGCTTTATGACGACCTCACCGATCTTGTGATTGAAAGCATTCGGGAATTAGGTTTTGATCCAAATGATATCCGTTACCTTGTTGTGTCCCATGCGCATTATGACCACATAGGTGGAGTTCGTAGGTTCCAAGAAGAATTTGGGGCTGTGGTAATGATGACCGATGCGGATTGGGATATGACGGAAGAGCCAGCAATTTATAGAGAATATCCGACCCCTGTTCGCCACCTATCGGTATCCGATGGCAGTACTTTGAATTTGGGGAGGACACGTTTGCGATTTATGCAAACCCCAGGACATACACCCGGAGTTTTATCGACTCGTTTCACGGTTTACGATAACGGTTATCCCCACGATGCCTTTTTATTTGGCGGGGTGGGCTTGAATTTTTCTGGTGTCGAAAGAACAGAAATGTACATAAATAGTGTTCAAAGATTAATGCAGCTAGAAGAGGTTGAGGTGAATATCCCAAATCACCCGGAATCGGGCGAGGTTTTTGAGCGTTTTGAGATGCTGAAAAATCGAAAAGATGGCGACCCGCATCCTTTCGTTGATCCTGAGAGCTGGGACGGTTGGTTAGAGATCTTATTGTTAAATGCTCGAGGAAAGCTCGAAAGAGAGAGGTCTACTGACTAAGACTCACGGGAAACTTATTGAATTTGCCAGGTTGCAAATAGCCTTCGCGCCTGACTCACTTCTGTGTCACTTAAAACATTCTCGAGATCGAGTCTTAATTGTTGCCCGTCTATATGCTCATTATTTTCTGATTGGGCTGCCCAAGCGTGAGCTTTGACCAAGTCCCTTGTTACTATATCTCCATCTTGATAGAGCTTGGCCAAAGAATATGCCGCGTCGGCATGACCATTTCTTGCGGCTTTGGTAAACCATTCGATGCCCTGTAAGTTGTCTTTCGGTATGCCCTGTCCCTCTAAATAGAGGCTGCCTAAGTTAAATTGCGCGTTCAGATGGTCTTGTTCTGCGGCGGTTTTTGTCCAGAGGAAGGCTTTTTCAAAGTCTTGGCTTACGCCTTGTCCAGTAAAGTAAAGAATTCCAAGGTTGTATTGGGCAAGATTTAATCCTTCCTCTGCAGCGATGGTGAATTCTCTGAACGCGGTTTCAAAATCCCCTGTGAGGGCTGCATTGACTCCATCTTCATAGTCCGCTGCTATGGTTAGAGAGAAAAATAGTCCCGAAAACAAAACCACCTTAGATGCATGCGTTCTTAGTTGATTTTCTGACTTTCCGAAATGGCTCATGAATCTTTCCCAGCTTTAAGGAGCTCTAATACTATTATAGTTGGTTTTAGCTTGGAACCCATTAGAGGGCTCGTCTGTAGTTATCCCTGTGAAAGAATTAAAATTTAGCTATAATACGACCCACTCGCGAAATCTTTTTGTCTTTTTTAGGCTAGGTTGAACAAAAGTGAGTTGTTTCATTTTAAAGCGTGTCAGTAAGAAATTTCGCACCCGTAGCTCAGCTGGATAGAGTACCTGGCTACGAACTAGGGGGTCGCACGTTCGAATCGTGCCGGGTGCGCCATAACAAATAAGGGGCGGTGATCGCCTCTTCTATGGTTTGATAGACCCTTCTCTGTTTTATCTCTCCCAGTTTAAGACTAAGTTGTTTGCTTTTCGATCTCAATTCCTCTCAAATACAGTTAAGGAGGAAATCACAATGACAAAAATACTTAATTCTTTTTTATTGTCGCTCGGCTTTCTTGGATTCGTAGTTTCCAGCGTTGCAAATGAGGGAACAATCGCCTTTGTGGGAGCGACGATTATCGATGGGACAACTGCTCCGCCTCTTGAAAATGGGGTGCTAGTGATCACCGATGGTCGCATACGCACGGTTGGTTCAGAAGCTGACGTTTCGCTTCCGCAGGGGACTCAAGTCGTCGACGTTTCAGGGAAGTATATCATGCCAGGGCTAATCAACGCTCATGGGCATGTTGGAGCGACAATAGGGCTTGATGGGAATGGTGGGTACTCAAGAGCGAATTTATTACGCCAGTTAGGGTTGTATGCCCGCTATGGGGTAACCGCTATTAACAGTTTGGGTGGCGATCAAGTTGAAGGGTTTGAACTGCGAAATGAGCAATTTGATAATGGCCTGGTCCGTGCTCGCATCTATGTAGCGGGCAGTGTAGTGGTTGGAGATTCTGAGCAAGCTATTCGTGCAGAGGTAAATCGTAATGCTGATATGGGTGCAGATTTTATTAAAGTTCGAATTGACGACAATCTAGGTGCCTCGGAAAAAATATCTCGCCCCTTCTTTGAGGCGTTGGTAGATCAAGCTCATAAGCGGCGGCTACCGGTTGCGGTCCATCTATATTATTTAGAGGATGCTAAATTTATGTTAAGAACTGGTGCCGATGTCATCGCTCATAGCGTTCGCGATCTTCCGGTTGATCGAGACTTTATCAATATGATGAATGTGAGTGATACTTGCTATATTCCGACTTTGACTCGCGAAGTTTCGACCTATGTCTATGAAAGTGTCCCTGACTTCTTTCAAGACACATATTTTACTAAGGAGGTGGATTCCGCAATTATAGAGGAGCTTTCAACTCCGGAACGCATGTCTAGTGTAGCGGGTTCGCGCGCGGCACAGATCTATAAAGCTCAGCTACCCGTGGCGATGGATAACCTCGGGGCCTTGCATGATGAGGGAATAAGGGTAGCGATGGGAACTGACACAGGGCCGCCAGCGCGATTCCAAGGTTATTTTGAGCATATGGAAATGCATATGATGGTAGATGCTGGTATGTCTCCTTTAGAGGCTATAAGGGCCTCAACCGGCACTGCTGCCGAAT
>JAQWOJ010000104.1 GCA_029245905.1 Gammaproteobacteria bacterium | reverse complement strand
TAAGCCTTCATTAAGCCCACCATGATGCACCATCCCGGGAGCAAAAGATCTCGTCTGCGTTCTTTCAGGCTGGGTATCTCCTGCCCGGCGCATATTAAGCTAATTATTTTCTGTTTAAGTCGAAGCAAGGTCTCGAGCTCTACCTGCCTCTGTTCACAGCCATATTCTTCACAAATATTTGCTAGCATCTTAACTGTTCCGGAAGAGGCATATACCTCTTCCCAACCCACGCTGACTATCCCAGAGGCAATCGCGCTAAAGACACTATATGCCTCTCCGCTTCCCTCAGACATTTGAGAAGCTAATTCCGCTTTACTGCATCCGCCTCCAGAAAAAAAACGGTCGCGCCAAGCGACGCTGCCAATAGGCAAACTTTCAGTCAACAAGCGGTTGTGATTTTTCCCGACCACTACCTCAGTGCTCCCACCCCCAATATCAAACACCAGTCTATGTGCTCTAGATTTTGGCAGAGCTGTCAAGACACCGGTGTAAATGAGAGTCGCCTCTTGAAATCCTGAAATTATAGATATATCTATTCCGACGGTTTTTGCAGAGCGAATGAAGTCAGTAGCGTTATCAGCAGTGCGGAAGGCGTTTGTTCCGAGCGCCCAATACCCTTGAAGAGGATATTGTCTCATCAACAATTTAAATCTATGAAGGCAAGCCAGGCCTCGTTCAAATGATTGCGACGTAATCTTACCTGTAACGCCTAGGTTTTCTCCAAGCTGAACCTTTTCACTCAATCGTTCGACTATCTGAAAGCCACCATCGTTAGGCTCGGCTATAAGCAGATGAAAACTGTTTGATCCAAGATCAATGCATCCAAGCATAGACATTACCGCCCCACCCTCTGCTTAAGTGATTCACGTGCAGCAGGCCTACTCTACCTTACTCCTATAGCTTATCGACAAAAAGAGATGGATATGTAGGGAGCGCCCTGGTTTACATCATGGATTGCTGATAATTCTCTAGTCCTACGGTATTAATCAATGAGAGCTGAGTCTCTAGCCAATCGACATGCTCTTCTTCGCTGTCAAGAATAGATGCTAGCAACCCCCGGCTAACAAAGTCATTTACGGATTCACAATAAGCAATGCCTTCCTTCAAATCCGGGCAGGCGATGTGCTCAAGACCAAGGTCACACTCCAGCATCTCCTGTGTATTTTCCCCTATAGCCAGCTTTCCCAAGTCCTGCATATTAGGCAGACCTTCCAGAAATAAAATCCGCTTGGTAAGCTGGTCTGCATGTTTCATTTCATCAATGGATTCCTCGTACTCTTTTTCAGCCAGTTTTAACAGTCCCCAGTCCTCATACATACGCGAGTGAAGAAAATACTGGTTAATTGCGACAAGCTCATTCCCCAACGCCTTGTTAAGATACTCAATGACTTTCGGATCGCCTTTCATGGATGTTCTCCTGGGGTTGATAATCAAACGAGGATCGCTGATTAACCACAGTTTGTCAAGAAGAAATGCTTGTAACTTATTGATTTATATATAAATCTAAATGATAAGCAATCCTATTATCATTTAAATCATAGGTGTACATATCCCATAAATGATTATGAAGGAATCTCTTTAAAACGAAAATTTTCGAGAGGACGATTGGCTATATTAAGCCGCGCTATGAAAACTACCGGGGGATTTACTGAACTCTTTGACAATATTCTGGGCGAGCTTGCCACATTTACCGCAACCGCTTGCCACCCCAGTTTTTGCCTGAAGATCAGAAAAATTCGTCACACCGTCGCGGCATATATCGCGGATTTGATGGTCAGTAACTTGGCGGCAAATGCAAACGTACATATATAGACTCCGTAGATTCTCAAGTCTAAATGTAAATACGAATGATTGTCAACAAGATTTACATTTGCTAGTTTACTTGTCCAGGCTTAACTCTTATACTTTGCTTTAACTCTATGAAATTAATCATTTTTCCTGGGAATTATGAATCAAAATCTTCTCTCTCAAGCCAATAGTGGGGATCGCTGTATAGTGGTTGAAATAGCATCTGAGCCAGCAGAACTTAGAAGCAGGCTTTACGCGCTAGGAGTCATCCCAGGCTCCCTGCTAGAAATCCTTCGTTTCGCCCCCTTAGGCGATCCTATACAAGTCAAAGTCGGTGGCAGCTTCATAAGCATTCGAAAGGCTGAAGCGAAAATCATTCAAGTAAAGATAGAGTAAAAGATGCGAAAAATAGCCCTTGTCGGAAACCCTAACTGTGGCAAAACCACCCTCTTTAATATCCTCACAGGATCTAACCAAAAAGTGGGTAATTGGCCCGGTGTAACAGTTGAGAAAAAACTTGGATATCTAACGCTCAAAAACGAAAAAGCGGAGCTTGTTGATTTACCTGGTATATATTCCTTGGACCAAGAGTACAAAGGCGTCGATGAGAAAATTGCCTTCGATTATGTTGAGAACGGCAATATAGACTTAATTATCAACATCATTGATGGGACCAATCTAGAAAGAAGCTTAGTACTAACACAGCAGCTAATGGAAAAATCCGTTCCCGTTATTATTGCAATAAATATGCTCGACGTTGCAAAACAGCAAGGGCTATCCATATCTTCCAAGATCCTTGCCGACCAATTAGAAACTCCAGTGGTTCCTCTTGTCGCTTCTCAAAAGAAAGGTGTCAGCGAACTACAGAAAGTACTGGAAGAAACCATACATCATCCTCCGTTGGCTAAATCGCCTCCACCCATCAAGAAAGAACCAGACTTTGAAAAAAGAATTTTAGCGCGATATCACCAATCTCGGCGGCTAACTAATGGAGTTGTCGAAGTTTCTTCTATTCAACACAGCCTCTCAGAGAAAATTGATACTTTCGTATTGCATCGATGGGTGGGAGTACCGTTCTTTTTGCTAATGATTTACCTAATGTTTACATTCGCTGTGAATTTCGGGGCGGTGTTTATCGACTTTTTCGATATTTTATTTGCCGCAGTCTTAATCGAAGGAACAACGTGGCTGTTAGAGCAGCTTTTAATGCCAGAAATAATAATCACTATCCTCGCGCAGGGCATTGGGGGCGGGATAACCCTAGTGGCAACTTTTATTCCTGTTATTGGATTCCTATATCTTTGCCTATCCTTGCTGAAAGATTCAGGCTACATGTCTCGGGCAGCATTCGTAATCGATAGACTTATGGGCGGCATTGGATTACCCGGAAATGCCTTCGTTCCGCTTATTGTGGGATTTGGATGCAATGTTCCAGCTGTTATGGCATCACGCTCTTTAGGGCGAGACAGTGATCGACTTATGACGATTTCTATGGCTCCCTTTATGAGCTGTGGGGCACGCTTAACGGTATACGCTTTATTTGCAGCCGCCTTCTTCCCGCAAAACGGCCAAAATATAGTCTTCGGACTCTATCTCCTTGGTATTGGACTGGCGGTATTTACAGGCTGGATATTCCGTAAGCAGCTATTTACTGAGGAGATAACGCCTTCTTTCCAAGAGATGCCGGCATATCATATTCCAATACCCAGAAATATTTTAATTACAACGTGGTTGAGATTAAAAGGCTTCATCTTTCGGGCGGGTAAAACAATAGTCCTCGTCGTCATAGCCCTTAGCTTTCTGAACTCAGTGGGCAGCGATGGAAGTTTTAATAATGAAGATTCAGAAAATTCAGTTTTAAGTGTAATTGGAAAGTCTATTACTCCAGCCTTTAAGCCGCTTGGGCTGGAGGAGGATAATTGGCCAGCAACTGTGGGCTTATTTACCGGTATGTTCGCAAAAGAAGCTATCGTGGGAACGCTGGATGCGCTTTATACGACCCCACTCGATAGCACGATTGATGGTAATGGACCGCCAAATCTAATATCTGCCGCCACAGAGGCCATAGCCTCAATCGGAGCAGAATTAGCACAATTGGGCGGAGCCTTAACGGACCCATTAGGAATATCTATCGGCGATGTTTCTGATGCTAATGCTGTTGCTGAGGAGCAGGAAGTAAATAGCAGCACTCTCTCTAATATGGCCTCCTTATTCTCTGGACCATTTTCGGCCTTTTGTTATTTAGTTTTCATCCTATTATATGCGCCCTGTGTAGCGGTACTCGGAGCCGTAAATAAAGAAGCCGGTTGGCAATGGGCTTTGTTAGTTTTCACCTGGTGCACTGGCCTAGGTTACATAGTAGCTACCGTCATCTATCAAATCGGTACATTTAATGCCCACCCCTTATTTTCCTTAGTTTGGATTATGAGTATGCTTTCGATCTTAGCACTTTTTATAATCTATCTTAAAAAAATATCTCATAAGATGGTGCCGAAGAATCTTATTCAGGCTGTCCAACTTTAAGTGGAGATGAGAATTGTTCAGTAAACTCTTACTGAAAAGAAACAACTGGTTTTTCCTGTCAGTCACGATCATCTTTACATCGATTCTCGTTCTAAAGATCATGTTAGCCTTGTTGCTAGATCTTTACAGTGACGAAGTGTTCTATTGGCAAGCGTCGGCATACCCAGCCCTAGCCTACAGCGATCTACCCTTTTTAACCTCGCTATTGGTAGGCATCGGGGCGTCACTTGATCCAGGCAACCCCTTTGCCGCGAGAATTCTTTTTTTAGCGATGGGATGCGGTATTCCATTTCTCATCTATTGGTTGTCAATGCCCATTACAGGAAAGCAGCAAGCTTTTGAGTCGGCTGCACTCTCTTTGTGTTTACCAATGTTAGGATCTATCGGCCTACTCGCCGTTCCAGACGTGCCTTTAATTTTCTTGGGAATTCTCTCCGTTGGCTTTTTTGAGCGAGCGATTCGGACTAATCAATTCAAATTTTGGCTCGCAACAGGCTTATTTGTTTCTCTCGGTTTCTGTACGCATTATCGATTTATACTTTATCCTGCCGGGGCATTATTATTCCTTTTATTTTTCAAACCTGCCCGCAAACAATGGAAGAACCCTTTACTATGGGTTTCATTTGCTGTGGCTAGCTCAGGCCTAATTCCTATCATTTGGTTCAACACTGCTCATGAACTTGGTAGTGCGATGTTTTATTTTGTAGATAGGCATCCATGGCAATTTCAACCTTCTGGACTACTGCATATTTTGAAGCAAGCTGGTGTTGTCTCGCCGCCTCTATACTTATTATTTTTGGTTGCGATTTATCTCCTGTATTCTAAAACTAGAGAGCAAGAAAATCAGGCCGCTGCATTATTTTTTAGTCTTGCTCTAACCAACTTGCTGGTTTACCTTGTGCTAGCACCTTGGACCGATGCGACGAGCACTACTATACATTGGCCTCTGTCTGGCTACATACCACTGATAGTTTTTTTACCTGAAAGCTTACGGTGGACTTATAACCAAATAAAAATGTCTTGGAATTCAAAAGCTGCTAATTTTATAGTTGTCTTAATACCGGTTTGCGGTTTACTTGGAACGTTCATAGCCCTTTTGGGAATCGGATCACAGGCTTTTCAGGCTCCTCTGCAAAACATTATTGGCACAGGAATCCTTTCCACAAAGATGGCAGGCTGGAAAGAATTTAGTGAAAAGACTCGTACAATACTAGAAACCAAATTCACTGGAATTCAACCAATCGTTGTTACAGACAATTATTATACCGCTGCACAGATAGAATTCTCTGGGTTATCCCAACGCGTGTACACAATCGATCATGATAAAGCAGTTAACGATGGAAGACTTCGACAATATCAAATCTGGGAAAAGCACCGAGCTCACCTTAATCAAAACGTAAGCGAAACTGCACTATTTATTACGGAAAACAGCACACTCACTACAATAGATAAGCATCATGTAATGGAGGTCATGTGCCGTCATAGCAACAGCCTCCATTTCGTTGAAGAATTTAGCTTATTCAACGGAGATAAATCGTTTAGTTATTACATCGCTCAAGAGCTTATTAACTCAGAGCACCCATCAGCCATTAAGGCGTCCCCATGCCCATACCCAGCAAACGCTTGGATTGACTCGCCAGAACCAAGCCAGCAGATTAATGATATCTTCACCATTAGCGGTTGGGCATATAACGAAGACGTTGGTCTTGAAGAAGTGCAGATTATCTTAAATCATAAAGCTATAGCTAACGTCACATATGGAGAACTGAGAGCCGACGTAGTGGAAGCAATGCAGGTTAAAACAGACCCAAATGCTCCTGGGCTCGGATTCAAAGTAGAAATAGACACACAAGCATTCCAAAATGGCTTGTATGAACTAGAATTAAATCTTGTTAACAACGCAGGCGAGTCGGCAAGATACGGAAAGCGATTGATCTCGATCAACAACCCATAAAGCTTAAAGCGGAGTCAATACTTCTACCGCCACGCCCCACTCTTCATTATCTTTAAAACGCCACAAGCGCAAATATCCGGCTCTAAAACCAGGTTCTCCAGCATCTGTATTTGTCTCCATAATCCCATAAGTGTATCCCATCTCTTTTGAATCGGAGAGAAATCCTCCCATATGGATGAGGCTTATAGGATTGGTAGTACCTAATTGAGCCTCCAAATATGTACCATATACAGAGCTTGCTTCAGGCCCTCCAGACGGAGCCATCCCTGGCAAATAAACCCTGACCGTTTCAAGACCATATTGCAATAAAGCTCGCTCCCCGCCTCTAAAATTTATCGATAACCCGAATAAATTGTCGGCATCAATTAAGCTTTGCATATTATTATCTTCAAATATGCCTGCCGAAGGTTCGGCTGTTTCTTCAATAACCGGACGGGTATCATCAAAGTTTGGCTCTACGTTAAGTCGAAGAAACCCAGGGATCGTGACCGCCATATCCGCCATCAATTCCCATTCCTCACTGTTTTTTTTCCAAACTGAGACTAAATGCCCGTAGAGAAACTGTCCGTCCTCACGATCAGCGTTACTGGACACGAATGGGCCGGCCGTTAAACCAAGATCCCCGCTCAGCGAAACGTCTATGTAGTGTGACTCCCATGTTAATTCGTCTTGAGTATAGTTAGCTGATCGATATTCTTCTAAGGCATCTACTGGCCCACGCCTTGGACGAAATACAATTGAACGTTGTCCAAGAAATTCCCGAAAAGCCTCCGTGCGACCGATTTCTGCTGTTCGATCAGCATATATTTGATCAGCTGCAGATAATTCTAACCAATATTGGTACTGAGATATCTCTTGAGCATCAATATTCAGAGCAATCATCTCTCCAAGAACACTAATAAACAAAACAATAACGGTCAGGCGCATCAACTTGATTAGGGTTTGATTAATTTCACGACTCATCGTCAAATAATAGTCTGAAATCTAAACGATAGATACCTAAACAGAATTGTTCACTTACATATTTAAATGATACTAACTTAAACTCTGTTAATTTCTCTAACTTCGCAGTCCCTTATACATTCATGATAGACTCGCAGTCTCTGCATCTCTATTGAATCGAGTTTTCAGGCCGTACAATCGGACTTCTCCAAAAATACTGGGAATACTAATGTTAGGCGGATTTTGGGACCAGCTGCGAAATGAAGCTAAAGCTGTAAGCAAGAAAGAACCCTTATTGGCAAATTTTATCGCCATTAACGTTCTGGATCATAAATCGTTCGAATCTTGTTTGAGCTTCATTCTTTCAAACAAAATATGCGACGACCTATTACCCACTCGTACAGTACAAAATTTATTTGTTGATGCATTTTCTTCATCACCGAAAATCATTGAAAATGCTGCGCATGACATTAGAGCCTCTTATGAAAGAGATCCTGCCATAGAAACTTACTTATCAGTTATTCTTTACCTTAAAGGGTACCAGGCAATTCAAGTACATCGGTTGGCTCATTTTCTCTGGCAAAACTCACGACAAGAAATCGCGTTATTCATCCAAAGCCGAAATGCAGAGGTATTTTCCATTGACATACACCCTGGGTGTTTAATGGGACATGGAATCATGTTCGATCACGCAACCGGCATCGTAATTGGGGAAACTTGTGTAATCGAAAATAATGTTTCAATCCTGCAACAAGTCACACTAGGCGGCACTGGAAATGATCAAGGAGACAGGCATCCCAAGATACGATCCGGGGTTTTAATATCAGCAGGCGCAAAAGTTTTAGGAAATATAGAAATAGGTGAAGGCGCTAAAATCGGAGCTGGCAGCGTTGTTTTGAATGATGTCGATGCTCACACTACGGTTGTTGGTGTGCCCGCTAGAGTGGCCGGCAAACCACAGGCATTCTCTCCGGCCGAGACCATGCAACAAAATTTTCTAGAAGACAAGCCTGAAAGCACTAGCCAAAAATAATCTACTGATTTAGACATTCACGTAAGAAAATAGCTGCTTTTAGTGATCCTACCCAACGATATTAACCTTGTGCTAATCCAACTCTTCGCAAAGAACTACCCACCCGCAAACTGAATTAGTACACCTGCAGCAATCGTAGATCCAATTACGCCTGCAACGTTTGGACCCATCGCATGCATGATCAGAAAATTATCGCCATCTGCCTCAATACCAACTTTATTTGCAACCCTCGCGGCCATAGGTACCGCAGAAACTCCGGCAGCTCCTATCAAAGGGTTTATCTTGTTAACAGAAAATAAATTCATTAATTTTGCCATGAGCACACCAGTAGTAGTACCAATTGCGAAAGCCACAATACCGAGGGCAAGGATACCTAAGGTTTCAGCAACCAGAAATTCATCCGCGATAAGTTTAGACCCTACAGACAAACCAAGGAATATCGTCGCAATATTTATAAGTGCATTTTGTGCAGTGTCAGACAATCTCGCCACTACTCGACATTCCTTCATGAGATTCCCAAAACAAAACATTCCTAACAGAGGCGCCGCGCCTGGCACAATTAAGGCGACAAGGATAAGGAGAACCAATGGGAAAAGCACTTTTTCGGTTTGTGGAACCTCCCGCAGGAGTCTCATTCGTATCCTCCGCTCTTCATTTGTTGTAAGCGCTCTCATTATAGGCGGCTGAATTAGTGGGACTAGAGCCATGTACGAATAGGCGGCAACTGCAATAGCGCCAAGTAGCTCGGGCGCTAAAACACTCGACACATAAATAGCGGTAGGGCCATCAGCCCCGCCTATGATTCCAATAGCTGCAGCTTGGGCAAGACTGAATTCAAAGATGCCAGCTTCCGTCATTAGTATCGCTCCCAAAAGAGTTGAGAAGATCCCAAATTGCGCTGCAGCGCCCAACAACATGGTCTTTGGATTGGCTAAAAGCGGCCCGAAGTCTGTCATTGCCCCAATTCCCATAAAAACTAATAATGGAAAAATACCCGTATCCAAACCCATAGATGAAAACTGAGCCAAAATACCAGTGCCGACTGCGATATCAACACCGGGAATATTTGAAAGGATACCTCCGAACCCTATTGGGATGAGCAGCAAAGGTTCAAATTGTTTAACAATAGCTAGGTATAATAATAGCAACCCGATCAGAATCATAAAAAATTGGACAAAGGTAATTTGGTAGATTCCGGTGGATTGCCAAAACGATAGGAACTGATTCATATGACCTTCCGACTAGCCTAGATTAGACTTAACAAAACATCGCCGACCTTTACTGAGTCTCCATCTTTTATGTTTATCGCAGACACTTTACCTGAGCCATTAGCTCTAATATCAGTTTCCATTTTCATAGCCTCAAGAACCAAGACTGTGTCTCCTTCTATTACCTGATCTCCAACTTTTACTCTAACAGCAAACACATTACCTGCAAGTGGAGCGGTAATGTCAATCGCCTCAGGCTTCTTGCCCTCTTTCGCCATCGACTGTTTAACATCCTCTGCAGTTATGTTTAGCGTCTCTTTCTCAAGAGAGTTATCTCCGTCGGTAACCCTCACCGAATAAAACTTCCCCTCTACTTCTACGCTATAGAGACCTGATTCTTTTGCGGTCGCAATAGTTTCTTTGGGGATAGCATCGTCGCTAGTCGGTATTGGTTCAAAAACAGAGGGGTTATTTCGATTCTTCAAGAACTTCCAGCCTACCTGAGGAAATAGCGCATAGGTCAAAGTATCGTCTTCCTCGTTCGATAACGTTACTCCTTCCTTTTTTGCTAGTGATAATAAATCAGATTTTTGTTCCTCGAATTCAGGATTTAATTCGTCCGCAGGACGACACGTAATCACAGGTTTCCCCTTAAGTACTTTTTGTTGAAGTTCCGAATTCATCGGAGCTGGCGTTGACCCGTATGCGCCCTTAAGAACTCCTTCTGTTTCCTTTGTAATGTTTTGATACCGCTCGCCAGACAATATATTTAGGACGGCCTGAGTTCCAACAATTTGAGAAGTTGGAGTAACTAGCGGGATATATCCTAGATCTCTTCGCACCTTAGGAATTTCTTCTAAAACCTCATCCATTTTGTCACTTGCGTTTTGCTCCTTTAATTGATTCTCTAGGTTAGTGAGCATTCCGCCTGGAACCTGCGCAACCAAAATTCGAGAGTCTATTCCTTTCAGCTTACCTTCAAATTTTACGTATTTCTTTCTCACTTCTCGGAAATAACTCGCTATCTCTTCTAGCAGCTTAATGTCTAATCCGGTACTCCGTTCATGACCATCGAGGATCGATACGATAGTCTCGGTCGGCGAATGACCATAAGTCATGCTCATTGAAGAAATCGCTGTGTCTAGGTTGTCTATTCCCGCTTCTATCGCCTTCAAATAAGTAGCGGTTGAAAGGCCCGTGGTCGCATGGCATTGCATATGTATCGGTATAGAAATAGATTTTTTTAATTCAGAAATGAGCTCATAAGCAACATATGGATTAAGCAGACCAGCCATATCCTTTATGCATAATGAATCTGCGCCCATGCTTTCAATTTCCGCAGCCATGCTTAACCAACTCTCAATCGTATACACAGGACTTATGGTATAAGACATGGTGCCCTGAGCATGTTTCCCATGTTTACGCACAGATTTAATAGCTGTTTCTAGGTTGCGCATATCATTCATTGCATCGAATATGCGAAAAACATCAACACCATTGATTGCGGCGCGCTCCACGAACTTGTCCACTAAGTCATCTGCATAATGTCGATAACCCAGTATATTTTGGCCTCTTAATAACATCTGCTGAGGAGTTTTTGGCATTGCTTGTTTAAATTTTCGAATCCTTTCCCAAGGATCCTCGCCAAGGTATCGAATACACGCGTCGAATGTTGCGCCACCCCAGGATTCCAGAGACCAAAACCCAACCTTATCCAGCTTATCCGCAATCGGTAGCATATCCTCAGTGCGCATTCTCGTCGCAAAAAGCGATTGATGCGCGTCTCGAAGAACAACATCTGTTAACCCTAAGGGTTTTTTTTGCTGACTCATAATTATCTTCTGCTTGAATTTACAGAGAAAAAGTAGCTTTTTACGAAGTGTATCTACTTCCTATTAACATGCTGTCTTATAGCCGCCGAAATTATCGCCACTAAAACAGAATCACCAGCTGGGCCAAACGTGCTGGCTTGAGTCACCTCTTTCCCGCTATCAAAACGCCGGACAAATGATGACAGCACTCGAGTAGCCAAAATAAGAAGCGTTAAGAAAGAAAACACTGTCACCATGCCAAAAAAGGCTAGCTCTACCCCTTGATTTAAAATATCTTCCATAAAGTAAGTCTTTTAAAGTTTACTTATCATCACTACACCACACCGATTACAGATCGACCTTTTTACGTTGCAGTATTTTAGTGAGTATTACTTAATTTTTACGATCTCGAGGCCACTCTATACTCGAGAAGGATCTCCGCATTTTGAGGACGCCCTTCTATTAACTTCGGCCGAAACCGAAGACGCTGAACTCGTCGCCCCAAAATTTCTTCCTCTTTCTCTGAGAATCCTTTAGGTCCAGTCAGGACGGCGTCGATGGCTCGATCAAAATCTTGTGCTTTCCTTGTTTTTATCCAAGCCTCAATATCATCAACCCCAACCAGAGAAAACAAGAAGAGGGTTCTGTCTGCCTCGGATTTATCAGATGGCTTTAGAACATCAGGCCGTCTTGAATGGGGAAAATTTCTTCCCCATTCCTCGAAGGACAGTTGATATTTCGAGTCCGGAACAGGACAATTCTCCTCAGTGCAATTTTCCGCTAGCAGAGCGCTTCCAACTGACTCATAAAATTTATCAAGAGGAATCAATTTGGGCTGCTGGAACAAGATCAGTGTCAGTTCTGGGTACAAACTCTCTAGTTGCTCATAAGACTCATTATAAGTTTTCAGAGCTTCTTCATGGCGACCAAACAGGGTCTGCCAATCCGCTGTGTACAATCCTGTCATGGCGAGGCGCTCAAGCATCGCCTCACCAGATTGAGCATAAATAGAGGCAATTTGACTAAGCAATCGGCGACCCATATAGTAAAAGTAATTCTTGGTCTCTGCCCGGCCTCGAACCCACTCTGACCCAGGAAAGTATTGGCGCAACTGATATCCGAGGGACCCACCTCCCTCCACCGCCATCCGTTGGAGGTGATACTGCTTTATTAGGTTGTACATTATTGGGATTAATCGTTCGTCTTTTTCACCATAATTTATCCTAGCCACCCTCAATGCAGACCACTGCAAATCCATAGCGCTCCTAAAATGATAACTTTGGTATACCTCAAAATCTTCATTAATGCCGCGCAGATGCATGGCAGACAAATGCAGAAGATCATCAACTAAGGACATATCAGTAACGGCTGATTTACTGAGATAAAACCAATTTATATGCTCCATTTGCTCTCTGGTATTTCCCCAATCACCAGATGTGGCTAAATTTTCTATCTTTTGCCTCAGATACGGCAACTGATCCCGCGTATATAATCCTCCGGATCTGCGAATCAGCTGTATTGCGCGATCTATGGATCGGTTAGCCTCAGCATAACTTCCGATGCTTGTTTGTAAACTTGCTAACTCGCTCAGGGGTTCAACCAAGCTATAATCACTATAACCAAGAATTTTTTCCAACTCCCTCAACTCAGAAATCGCTGCCTGAATTTTCTCATTTTCTAAATTAGAAAATCTTTGCGCAAATCCTGAAGAAGAAATCAGGTTAAGAAAAAATACCAAAGCTATCAATCGCAAAATCATAAAACGCTCTTTATATTTAGCATTGAGGCTCCAATTAAAATTAGGAACCCCTCACGCTGTCTTCCTGTAGAAAGCTTCTTGGGCTATCTGCCTTCAGACACTTTAGAAAATGGTTTACCCGTGTATTCTGAACTTACTTTTATTATACTCGAAAGCTCTAATTTCGGATTAAAGTCTCTTGAGGAAAAAAATGTGAATACAACGACTAAAGTATCAATCATCTCTCTAATATCAATGATAACGGGCCTCGGCGCCGGAATATTTTTTTCAAGTTCCGCGCAAGACCAAAAAGTGTTTGAACTCCGAACATACCAAGCCACACCCGGTAATCTTAACAATTTACACGCCCGATTTCGCGACCATACGACGCGAATTTTTCGAAAGCATGGCATGGAAGTCGTAGGTTACTGGTCTCCAACTAGCGAAGAGGAGCGGGACGATACTCTTGTATATCTCCTAGCCCATGACAGTCAGGAAGCTGCAGACACTTCTTGGCAGGCATTTATTTCAGATCCAGAATGGGAGAGAGTGGCTGAAGAATCTAATCGTAATGGCCAAATACTCGGCGGCGTTGAAAGAAAATATATGATCGCTACTGACTACTCTCCTATGAAGTAAACCCCGCACAGCAACTCGAAATGGCTGGCAGACCCAAACCAGCCATTTTTCAAAATCCATAAGCCAAATCTAACAACTCTTGTACAGATTGAATCTGAAGAGCCCAGTAAACTATGGAAAAACCAATTATCGAGAACGCGGCAACGAATGCTGAGCTTTCCGCGTCTTTAACATCAGCCTTTTCTCCTAGAGGCTTCACATCTTCTAAACTTTCATTCATAGCTTTGTCCTTTTCACTAAATATCAACCACTAAACCCAATCCAACGTCCAGTAGCCGCAACCAAAAACCACACTAGAATCGAGGAAATCGCTGTCATTCTTAATATTATTGGATTGATGGTTTCTAGATCATGCTCAAGCAAGGGTCGTCTCACTAAAAAGTGGAACATAACACCTGACACTAGGGCGAGCATCTTGTACCAAAAAACCGGAAGATAGTAGATTTTTAACGCCACACCACAGGCCATAAATACTCCAGTTAAAACCGTAATAATCAAGCTCCAAGAAAGTAGCGTGTGACAGCGATTGACGATAGTTTTTGCTGGAACATCCACCATAAGCAATCCAAGAATCCTCCCCTCTGCCGCCAAAACTGATCCGCCCAAAAGAGCTAAACCAAGCAGATGAATAGTTTGAACAAACGCAAATGCAGCCCCCCAAGTTTTACCTATGATTCCAAACCAAGTCGTCTCCATCCACTCAAAAAATGGAAAAATAACAACATACATATCAGACCGAAAATTAGTAAAGCTGAACCCAAAAACGAGTATTATGAAACCGAGGGTTAGAATAGTTCTAGTATAGGGGCCCAATATAGAATTAGACATCCGATTTGCTCCTAGTGTGTTAGCTATATGCTTAATAACAAATTAATATCTTGTTTGCCCGTCAATGCAGCCAGCCATAAAATCTATCAGTGCAGGTTGATCTCGAATGCAATCTAACCAGTCATAGGCTATAAATCGGCCGCAAATTACAACAACCGACCAAAATCCAAGCGAGAGCCACGCGCCGACTCTAATCCGACTAGGCGCTCTTGAATCTCGATCCCAAGAGGACACCGACTCACTCATGCGCCTGTGGAGTATAAATGCATTTACGGCGCAAGCGATCAATAACACCATCTTAATCCGGAACCAGAGACTTTGAGCACTTCGCACTGGAACAGCATAGAACAACAGAATGCCCGTAATAAACATGATTACAAAACCGATAATCATTGGAACAAAGAGCCTATCTGCTATTTTCGAAGCTGGGACATCTGGAAACGCATAGCCCAACAGTCGCAGATCGATCAAGAACAGCATACCAAGACTAACCATAAGGGTTAACACATGGGTAGATTCAACCCAGTTATACATATAATAGGATTCATGCAGTAGCGCACTATACATAGTATCGTCTAACCACACTGCGACCCCATAAATCAATTCGTTCACAAAATGAACCTCCGCCCTCACGTCCTTCGAACCCGTAAAAGTCAGTAACTGACCTATACCTCTCCGAATGAGTTAATTAAGATAATTTATTCTCAGAATATCGGCTGCAATTAACGCTTAGTTTAACGGCAGTTGTAAAATCTTATAACGACTTTTTATTAAAATACACCATTTAATTCGAACCAAGTGATTTCAAGCGATCTGATTCTTCCTTCTGTACTCAGATGGAGTCATCCCTTTAAGTTGCCTAAACGCATTGTTAAAAGGCGTAATAGACTGGTAACCAACAGAGAGCGCAATCGTAAGTACTGGCAAATTTTGGTTCTTAGTTTGCGACAGTGAATTTGCCGCCTCCTCGATTCGATACTGGTGCAACATCGCATTAAAATTTCTGTAACCAAGCTCCTGATGGATAAAAGCACGTAGCCTATATTCGGGTAGACTAAGCTTCTTAGCAAGCATAGAAATCGTCAGCCCTGGTTCTTTGTACAGTTGCCCGTCCTTGAAAATAGCATCAAAGCCTTCAACACTAAACGAAGTTAAACTCTCCTCTGCGCTCTCACCAGACTTGGTGACCTTTTTTATGGCATCACTTAACGAGATAAAATCAAATCTCAACGCCACCAACAGCATTCCTAAAGTTAATAGCGCAATAGCAGACACAATTACGGCTTGTCCCGCGGCGTTACTCTCAGAACCCCCGGCAAGTAGAAAGTTTTCAAGAAAAAGCACCGCAAAGATTAATGATCCTTGAATACTGATAATGACCCACCTTAGTATTCTTCGATCCTCCACGAGGTCCACGCTCCACCCCTTCAGGGTCCAATAAATTGCCAAACACACAAACCCCAGCTGCAAAACATCCATGCACACGTCCAAAAGGCCATAGAATGCTGTTGCGCCCAGCAAGGCTTGACTTAAATTCAACCAAGAGTCCAGTAACACCTGAACCACTACAGCCACACCTAGCGTTAGCGGAAACCTTTCGCTCTCCTGAAAAATAAGAAAGCAATAGATCATGAATAATCCAGCAATTGCACTCACACCAATATCGATGACCAGCTGCCAGTTGCTTAGGTCTAGTTGAAAATTTGGATCAATATGACTCGCAGTCATTCCATTCAATATGTAAAAAACCACAAAGATTGCTATAACGGCGAAGACTCGCGAGCTTGAAGATTTTATATCAGCTTTCAAATATCCCATCGCGAGAAGTAAAACGGAAAGGACTGCAACGATCTGCGTTGTAAAAAGCGATAAAGGGCTAAGCACCTGTTCTCCTTATTTTAAACTTTCATGGGATAAAAGATCCCCAAATATTACAGAAAGTTAATAATCTTAGCGTTTGGCCCACCTCCACCAAGCGCCAAATTTTCTAAATCATAAGTATAAACATTGCGACGCCTCTTTTAGTGGATAAAACAACTTTATCTGCTAAGAAGCACAAAATTTCCGACCAAGCGAATAAGAATCAGAATTCTCAGGGTGCATCTTTTTTTTACTAAGCCAAGAAACCTTCTAAGCATTTAGAATATTTCAATATAATCGACTCCGACACAGGCACTTACTGACGGATATAAGACACTCTCCTAAAAGTTATTTCAGACGACGTCCTTTATCTAGAATTCACGCTCTTGGCAGCACAAGGAGAAAATCCAGCATATAGCAGGATGTCCGAATAAAACATCTCGATTCTAGGGGGAGAGGGTTGACCTTAAACTTTATTAAAAAACATCCATCGAAAGACTGATAGAATTCATGAGCGGCCAACAAAAACTTCTGGGAAGAGATTCTGATTAAGATATAACTAAGATTAGTAATAGACACTTTACCCGTTCTTTTCGGGTCGGGTTTCACTGACCTGCAATGCTGAGTTTTCTCACGACACAACCCTAAATGTTTTTAAAAAAAATAGCACTTAAGCACTAAGGTGCAAATAAAAATCCGATAGCTGTCCCTTTAACCGCGCTTAGTGGACAAGACTTCAAACGAAATACCCGCATGAGATTGCAGCCGATCAAAAAGTTTATCGCCAAAAGCCGTGGCCGGGGTCCAAAAGCCTCCTGGCAAGGCAGACTCACTAACCTCCAGTCTTAGACTGATAGCAGCCTGCGCTAGCATCTTAGCTGTAGATCCATAACCAGGATCTTTATCCCCCACGACTTTAGCTAGAATCTCATCACCATGTTCAGTGACGCCAAGCAACCTTAAATCATAAAAACCACCGTTCTGCTCCCTTCGAGAGGGCCCTTCTCCGGGTTTTGGTAAAAAGACCTTTAAAATTAACAATCGGATGAGCGAAACGGTCATCGCAGACATTCCAAGTTTTGACAGCCACGCAAGTCGCTTAGCCTTCTTTCTGCCTTTCTTTCCATCACCCGCCAAAGTTCCTTCATCATAGTGAAACTGTTTAGCGTAAGGCGGAGTCATCAAAGCGTTAGAACGAAGAACAACTCTAGTATTAATCGCAGCCATAACAAAGGGACTTACCCACGATTTAAAGACCCTATCATACTCAACATGAATGAGGCGCTGTCTTACCTTATTTACATGGCCTTCTGGGCACAACGAATAGAGATTTTCTAATTCCTTTCTCAACTCCTGATCATTTGCTGCTTCCTTATAAATATTCATGATACTTGCGATAGTCCCACCTGATGCGCCCCCTTTCATTGACTTAACGCGCAATCGAACCTTGTCACAAGTAGTACCAAACTTTTTTAATGCATTCTGTTGTAAAACTTTACGCCTAGATCGGAAGGCATTGAGTCGAAGCCGCAACAATTCACAATTCTTGCACCTGACGCTTCTGCTTCGCGTTCATAGGCTAGGGTCATACGCCTAACCCACTGCGGTTCGCCAGTTAAATCGCAATAATCCGTACCAGTTCGGGCGCAAACCTTTATCAAAGTTTCTCCGTAGAGAGCATAAGGCCCCACAGTAGACACAATTAAATTAGTCCTCTGGCAAAGATTTCTCAGAGCGACCTCATCAAAGGCATCAGCAATAAATAAGGGCAGGCTTGCTGCTTTTCCCCCTAACTCGCTCTTAATTTTGCGCAACTTAGATTGCGAGCGACCCGCCATAGCCCAATTCAAATTAGCACCAATGGTTTCATTCAAAAGATAATCACATACTAATTGGCCTACAAAGCTCGTTGCACCAAAAATAACCAAATCAAATTCTTTGCTATTCATTGAGCTGAAAGCTCACCGATGCGCTTACTTCTTTCAATCACACATCGTCGCGTCTCAGTTAACCCTCTGCGAGCATGACGAAAACTCATCCATATAAGAAACTGCAAACCAAATAACATTGCTGCAGCCACCAGATGAGTCGGCTGAACAAATGCGGGCATACCAAGATGAGAAAGCGTCGCCCCAGACAATATTGCAACACAAATAATCAAAACCATTCCAAAAGTTAAACGAGTCAACGTATGCTGCCAGCCCAACGAGTTTATAAGCAAATAAGCTAACCAGAGATTTGCAAACAGCACAACCGCCGAAAATGAGCGATGGACATAAAAAAACCAAGGCATAAACTCGATCCAAGAGGAACGCAAACCTTCACCTTGTGCTTCACGAATAAAATCGGTCATCTCTCGAACCTGAGTTCCCATCGCAACCTGCAAAACCGTCATTGCAAGAACAACATACATCCATTGTTCAAACCTTCGATCGATTGCTAATACGGGTTGAGCACTCAGTACCCGCTTCCGCGCCTGAGCAAGAGAAAAGAGCAAAGCTCCAACGATCGCTAATGCAACAAGCATGTGCAAGGTAATCATCCCCGGCTGCAAGTTTGAGCTTACGACCTTCGATCCAAGCCACCCTTGGAACCCCACCATTAGAAAAGAAGCAAAAGACGCCAAAAAAATTGACACGTCATAACGCCGCAATCGCCATGAAAAAAGGGTGGTTATGAAAATCAGAATACCTATCATGACACCAATCAAACGATTAACGTACTCTGTCCATGTTTTAAGCACATTAAATTCAGTATCTGCATAACCCAAGTCACCGTATATTTCCTGATAATTCTTGGGGAGTTGTGATTCGCTAGTGGGCGGAACCCACTGGCCAAAACATGTTGGCCAATCAGGGCAACCCATTCCGGCACCGGATGCCCGAACACTCGCACCCACGGCAATTAAGAAGTATAAAGCACCAATTGTTATAACAACGATCTGGCGGAAGCTTTGAATAGCTTGATCATACTCGTGTTCTCGCGACAAAGAAGTCATTGAAGATCCAGATTTAAAAGTAGTGATTTGCTTGATTTCAAGCCTCGCGGGTCTCGCGTATAGGCATCGTCACCGCAATCTTTCTAGTAGTTGTCTCGATGCATGCCCGTCTGTCGCCAACCCGACACTCCTCTGATACGCTCTAACTGCCATTCTAGTTTGCCTTCCTACACGCCCGTCAGGAGCTCCAGAATCAAACCCGTTTGAATTAAGTAATTCCTGTAATTCTACTACGTCTGAGACGCTCATCGCTTCTTCATTTATGAGCATACGCTGAACGGCTGGTCCGCCCGTGTAACGATCAGCTAAGAGGCCCACGGTAAGCGCGTAAAAAATTGAGGGATTATAAACCATCGTGGTCCGAAAATTAGCGTAACCAAGAAACGCTGGACCCATTGCGCCAGAGGGCAAAATTACTGAAGCATTCATATCAGCGATAGGTATATTAGTCCCATCAACCCGCCGCAGACCGAGTTCAGACCACTCTTGCAACGTTTTCCTAAGACGGCTACCAGCAAGGCCGAAATCAAAATTCTCCGGCAAAAGCACTTCTCTTCCCCAGCGCTCATCGCCTTGCCAGCCAGATTGAGAGAGAAAATTCGCAGCCGAGTAAAATATGTCTGGCAAACTATTCCAAATGTCTATTTTACCATCTTCATCGCCATCCACACCGTACCGAGCAAATATGGACGGCATAAATTGCAGCTGTCCCATCGCGCCAGCCCAAGAGCCCCCCATTCCTTCTGCAGCAATATGACCATCATCAATAATTTGAAGCGCCGTTAATAACTCTCTCCTAAAAAAATCTGCCCGACGAGGGTCGTAAGCTAAAGTTGCGAGGGCCTGTAAGACTGAGAAACCACCAGTAGTTCGGCCATAATTACTTTCAACTGCCCAAAACGCAACCAAGTAATGAGGCTGAACTCCATAGCGTCGCCTCACTTCTTCCAAAAGCACAGCATGCTGCATTAACAAAGCGCGCCCGCGGTCAATTTGATTTGGAGTAATCCTTAAGGAGAGGTATCTGCCAAAAGTTTGCACAAATTCAGGCTGGTTGCTATCTAACTCTAAAACCCGGTCAAGAGGAGCTTCCAACTGATCGAGAGCTAACAAAGTTATTTCGCTAATCCCTAGAGAGGACGCCTCTGCACGCAGCTCCTGCAGCCAAGAATCGAATGTCTGGCCTTGAGCGAAGGCAGAGAAATTTAATAAACTGCCGCAACATACCAGCAATAATTGTCGCATTGATAACATCGTTGTATTTTAATCGATATCTTAAAGAATGAAAATCTCATATCTCCGGTGATACTAACAACTCCGATTACTTAATTAGTCGCCTAGCTCTTTTATTAAAGCCAAAAGTATGGGCCATTAACCTATTATCGCAGTTGTAATAAATTGTGCTAATTCGTCACTTTAAGACCTTTCCTTCTTTAATTAGGGCAACCAATTTGCTAAGTTCCCCTGAATTATTAATAGATTATCGAAGGGCTGGGGGGCGCATGAATAAGCTACAGATCAAATTACTTCATTTTTCTTTGCTTATAGTGACAGGGGCCGCGTTAGGTCAGGATACCGGCGTCATAGG
The DNA here is from genome assembly GCA_029245905.1 of Gammaproteobacteria bacterium. GTDB lineage: Bacteria > Pseudomonadota > Gammaproteobacteria > Pseudomonadales > Pseudohongiellaceae > UBA9145. Next base: position 21,794 of record JAQWOJ010000104.1, on the reverse strand, counting down.
GCCCAGTCCCTATAACTTTACAACTGAAACTTGGATGCAACCCTTCGCTGCTGATGGCTTTACCTGGGGAGGTAATTCTTCAGTTTTTGTGGAATCGACAGACCGTATTTTTTTCTTGCAAAGAGGTGAAACCGAGTTACCAGACCCTTTGCCCCCAGAATATACAACCTTTGCCGGATCATTGGGATGGAATGTCTTAAGAGGAAGAGGAAGAGTTTGGCGCAACTGCATTTATGTGGTGGACAGCGAAGGGAACGTCAAGGAAGTTTGGGACCAATGGGATCATTTATTTCTTGGCACTGATGGTCCCGGACCTCATCGGCTCACGCAGAGCCCTTACGACCCTGAAAAGCGTATCTGGGTTATAGACGAAACAGGGCATATAATTTATGTTTTCTCAAACGATGGCGAACAGCTTCTCATGACTCTTGGTGAAAAGAACGTGTCTGGAGATGATGAAACTCACTATCACCTGCCACAAGATATAGCATTTCTCCCTGACGGGAAATTCTTAATTGCAGATGGTCTTGGCGACAATAAGCGCATAGTAATCCGCAATGCCAACGGTTCTTACCACTCAGAGTTTGGTGAGCCGGGGGAAGAGAAAAATCAATTCACCTCTATCCATAGCCTGGCGCTGGGCCCTGACGAGCATCTTTATGCTTTAGATCGTGATGCCAGAGATGTCAAAGTTTTCCAACAAGCGGCCCGCAGAAACTCGGAAGATTATCCAAGATATGAATATATTACTACTTGGGAAGATCTAGGTTTGCCTCTGGATATATGGGTGAGCAAAGATCATGCCTGGGTAACAGATCTAAATCCGCCAAAAATTGTGCAATTCAATCTAGATGGGTCAAGAGAGTATACGTGGCCCTTACCCACAGAGGGACCAGATTTCTGGATAGAAATGCACTCGCTGGGAGTCGACGAGGAAGGCAACCTCTACGGGACCGATAATCAAGCCGGACGCCCACAAAAGTTGATGCCCAGATCCGATGCTGACCCAGATCATATTGTCAAACCGCAATATGTTCCTCAGTAAGCTTTAATTTAAAGACTCTAGTCGAGGGCATAGACCACAAGTGCCGGTCCGCTGCGCGGTAACTTAATTACCGGACTCTGATCTCCAAGGAATTCGTTTAGATAGGATATCAAAACCGTAGCATGATAATTACTTGGCTGTCCCACTACTAAGGCCACATATTGTTTACCATCCACACCATAACTAATTGGGAAAGAAGCAGGAATATCTCCAAGGTCATCTTCCCACAAAAGGCTGCCATCGGCATCATCAAAAGCAAGAAACCGGTTGCCTAAGGTTCCAACGAAAACCAATCCACCCTCAGTTGCTAAAGTGGCAGATACTGGAGGAACCACTTCACGGAAATTCCAAGCCATTTTACCTGTTTGTAAATCGATCGCTTGTACACGACCAAACTTACCATCACTATCGACCATAGGCTGAGCCTTAATAGCAACACCCGTCGATAATAAAGTTCGCGTAGGACCTGTAGGACCAAACATCATACAGATCTCTGCCAAAGGCAAATACAACATTTTCTTCTTCGGATTTACAGATGCGGATGGCCAGTTTCGACCGGCATTAGCCATGGGGCAAAGTAGGTTAGCGTCCTCAGCATTAGGAATCGCTCTTGGGCTGATTACCTTATCTCCAGTCTCAGGATCAATGGCAGTTACAATATTTTGGAGCCCCACATCGTATGAATTCAAATACTCACCAGTTTCAGCATCAAGAACGTCATAAAGAGCCATCTTCCCAGCAGTCAAAACCACCTTGCGAGGAATACCTTCAATCTCCAGCTTCACGATCTGTCGTTCAAAAACCCAATCCAAATCCCATTGATCATTTGGCATATGCTGAAAATACCAGACTAGTTCACCAGTCTTGGGGCGCAGAGCAATAGTAGCGTTAGTGTACAAAGCTTCATTACTGATACCATCTTCGTTTTGGGCGTAAAGAAGAGGGGCAGTGTCGTAAGTGGGAGCAGTTCCATAATACGCTAAATCGAGCTCGGGATCATAGCTTGCCGGCACCCAAACGGAACCACCGCTTCGATCTTTTAGTGCAAGATTATTCCAAGTATTTCCGCCAGGCTCATCAGGTCGAGCAATGCTGTGAAAGCGCCATAGCTCCTCTCCCGATTCTAAATCAAGACCAACAATGAATCCTCCCTCTGGGATCATTGTCGCAGTGACACCCTGTAAAACCACACCATTGGCAACGAGAGGGGCGCTGCGCAGGGAGTATGGCAGTCTTACATGGTCTGGCGTCGCTATTCCATGGTTCCATATGACTCTCCCGGTAGAAGCCTCTAGTGCAACAACGCGCATATCTTGGGTTGGAACGATTACCTTATCGCCGTGCAATGCAATACCAATTTTAGGGCTCGGAAATGACGTGGGGCGATGTTCATAAGCCCATAACTGCTCACCGCTTGTCGCATCGAAAGCAAGGACGGTATCGTTAGAACTCGCAAGAAACATCACACCGTCATGAACCAGTGGTGTCGCCATATTAGGGCCTTCTTCGAGGTCTACTCTCCAAGCCTCTTTTAGTCTCCCAATATTCGTTTTGTCGATTTGATCGAGAGGGCTGTATCCCTGAGCATCATAGGTTCTGCGCCACATTAGCCAATCTTCAGATTCAGGATGCGTTAGTTCAGCCTCCGTTACTTCACTTAATTGCGTTAAACGATCGTTGCTTTGCGTAAGTCCATATCCCGCTGCAGCAAGGAAAGAACAGAAAATCAAAACGCCTTTTAGTCCTCCCACTTGAACCATATCGAGTGACTCCTTAATTTCTCTCAAAACTTCAGGGCTAATCTGGCAGCCTATAAGCCACGAGCGCGCCCGGGTAATCAGTTCTGGAACTGCCTATTTGCACAACAATATACTGCTTACCTCTATGCATATAAGTCATCATTCCATATTGCCCAGGAGCAGGCATTGGCACCGAACCAACTATCTCACCCGTCAGTTTATGTCGAGCATTTAAAGTAAGTGGGGCATCTGGCTCGATCTGAGCCATCCCCTCACTCAATGCCCGAGTTTGTATTAAAAGATCACCTGATACCATTTGAACTGACCAACCAGTCCCCCCGGTATTTGGCACGTCAACGGCTTGCAATAATGGATGATTTTCATATTCTGGTGGCGTCTCCCCGACAGGCAACGACCAAATCTTATCGCCAGAGTTCATTTGATAAGCGGTCAACTGATTGTTCATTCTCTTGTAAATCGGCAGCCCATCAATGGTCGGCAAGCCCCCACCTCCACCAGGCAGCCAAGCCACAACCGTTGTTCCGGTTGTAGGCGTGCTATTCGGTGTTGCGCTCCCAGCACCAGGCTCAGGATAATTGGGATTATCACGATCAGCACCATTCGTCGGCCTCATAAATCCCGGAGCAAAACAATTACGCCTATGAGAATTGAACATCAACCCGATAGTCGGGTCAGCCGCTGGAGGGTGATTAATGATATTACCGCCCCCCAGGCACCCAACATTGTTAATATATTCACCATCATATGTGTTCGGTAATGCCGGGACATATAACCCCCCCACTCTGTATCCGTTAAGGATTGTCAAAGCTTGCTCTTTTAATTCAGGCGTGAAATCGATAACAAATTCGTCAGTAATTCCATCAAATGTGATGTTATCCACGGGTTCTGGCCAAGTCGGATAAGGCTGAGTTGCCGAGGTGAAATTACCAGGCACCTCTGTCTGAATCACCGCCCTATCCCTTATTGGCCAAATGGGCTCACCTGTCTCTCGATTAAATGCAAAAATCAGCCCTTGTTTTGTATTTTGAATCGCGGCAGGAATTTGCTGACCGTCTACAGTTAAATCCATAAGAAGGGGCGGCGTAGGTAGATCATAGTTCCACTGATCACTGCGATGAATCTGAAAGTGCCACCGTCGCTCTCCCGTTTGCACGTCAATCGCCAACAGACTTCCCCCAAAAAGATTATCCCCGGGCCGGTGACCTGCGTAGGCTTGAACCGTGGAAGCGTTTGTTACTAGATATACCAAGCCTAATTCCGGGTCAGCAGATGCAGGCGCCCACGTAGACATATCTCCAGAAAATCGCCACGCATCGTTATGCCAGGTTTCATGCCCAACCTCACCAGGCCTCGGAATTACATGGAATTTCCATAGCCTTTCCCCGGTTTTCATATCAAAACCCATAATATCACCGGGGACATTCTCGATACGGGTCTGACCATAACTGGGCTGATGTCCAACCAAAGCGATTAGTACTCCGTTTACTATGATTGGGGGAGCCGATGCAGTAACCATCCCAAGCTCGCGAGGAATCCCATAATCAGGATCATATACACCGCCCGCTACTAGGTAGTCTTGCCACGGTCCCCAGTCATCAACCAAATAGGGAATTAGATCAATCACGCCAGTTTCAGGGAATCCGCCGACAGGAAATGCGTCCCCCCAATTCTCCAGGGGCCTGCCAGTCTTCGCATCCAATGCCCAAAGAAAAAATCCAGGGGTTGTTATGTAAATGACTCCACGTCCGTCAATTTCACCATAAGTAACCCCTTTGCCGTATGCTTGACGCGGAGATCTTTGGTGACGAATAGTCTCAGGCTCACGAAATGTCCAAAGCGTTTCCCCGGTAGCGGGATCCATCGCAATCACTTGGCGCCTAGGGGTAGCCACCGTATACAAAATACCATCAACATAAATTGGCGTTGATCGAGAGAAGTAATCCACATTAGGGCCATAATTATCAGTCCTCCAGATCCAAGCCTGTTCTAGCTCATTAAAATTCGCCGCATTAATCTGATTCAGAGGTGAATATCTGGTATGGCCGATAGTCCCGCCTATATAACGCCACTCTCCATTCTCGGTGCCAAGAGTAACTTGACCGAACGAAACATTAGGCGCGATACAAAATGCTGCTATCGCCGCGAATACGCGTACCCTTAAACATGATGCTTTTGATGTGGTTCTCATAAATATCTCCTATGAAGGGGACTGCAAGATCGCGCCAATTAACAACTTTATTTCCATTCACTGGCTGGCTCTTCCGGATCAGATGTTAAAAACCGAACCAGGTCAGCATGAAATTGATCAGGTATTTCTATCTGAGGAGCATGACCAATTCCCGGGTAGAGAAGTATCGCTGAGTTTTGCAGCTGATCAGCGACATTTTTTGCTAAAGCAGGAAAATCAGCGACAAGACCGTCTTCCTCTCCACCTATTACTAACGCTTTGACTGAGATATGTTGCCAGTCGTAAACTACGGGGTCGTTATATAACATTCCGCCTTGGAGTCGACGAACCATTGTTAGCCGCGGCCATTCCCCGCTGAGCGTCTGTCCATACTGCCTTCTAACAAACTCTAAATGCGCCGGCGGCCAGGCCTCCGGAAAGTACCTCCGATGACCCGCCAAGATACCTCTATAAGTCGCAGGCGATAAATCTGAACCATACGGATCACTCCATGGACGACTTTGCCTCTGATCAGTCAAGCCGATCTGATTTACCATCACTACGTGTGTCACCGTTTCTGGATAGAGCATCGCGAACCGACTGACTACCATTCCTCCCATCGAGTGACCCACGATCGCCACCTCTTCTATTTCAAGCTCCTCCAATAGAGCCTTCATATTTGAGGCGACAAAGTTGAAATTATAAGGAATCACCGGCTTTGACGATTTCCCATAACCTATACGGTCAACGGCAATGATACGAAAACCCTGTCCTGCCAAAGCTTTCAGAGTTGGGGTATAGGCCTCTGAGTAGAAATTCATCCCGTGTTGCCAAAAAATGGTCTGCCCGTTCGCTCTCCCGGTAGGTTGGACATCCATGTAGGCCATATTCATATCTTGATCAAAACGCCTCAGCTTTAAAAAATGAACGTCGTAGGGATATTCTATTTCTTCAAAATTCGCTGAAACGGGCCCCCAGTTTGCTGGTGCTTGGGCTGGCGGCTCCGCCGGCCAACCATCTTCCCCACTCGACGTTAAGCTATAAATGCAAAAAATCGACGTAACGAAACCTAAAAAACAGTGCCTTAACATAACATTCATCGAGTCTATACCTTTGTTTTTATTTAATTTATTTAAATTCTGAAACATAACCTAGTCACGAGTGTATTACATATTGAAGCGAGACAAAAATAAATTCAAAATCAATGATTAGAAAGTGCATTTTCTTGCTAAACTATAAGCCAAGCGACATAACATCGATTTTATATAAATAGATCAGGAGGCAGGACTAGATGCTTAAAAGAATAAAAATACTTGGTGTACTGACCACTATTTCGCTATCTGTTTTGGTTTCAGCGCAACCCGATGCTAACTATGAAATACCCAGAACTATCGACGGGCACCCTGACCTGCAAGGAGTATGGGAAAATAACACCATCACTCCTATTGAGAGACCTGAAGTGTTTGGAGACAAGGAGTATCTAACAGACCAAGATGTCGAATTTTTAACAACTAGGCTAGCTGAAATTGAAAATGCTGGAGAAGATGCACTATTCGGCGAGGGCGTCCTACAAGCAATCTTTGCGGGTGAAATCAACTCGTATGACCCTACGACAGGGAATTATGATTCGCAGTGGATGGCTCCTCGTAAAATTCACCGCCGCACTTCACAAATTATCGATCCGCCGACAGGAAAATTTCCAAGTCGTACAGAAGCATCTATAGCGGCAGCCCGAGATCTCGCAGAGCACCGCCGACTGCATCCGGCTGATACCTGGGAGGACCGACCCCTTGGAGAACGCTGTGTTTCATTTGGAGCGCCAAGATTAAGCGCCGGGTATAACAGTTATTGGCAAATCGTTCAATCTAAAGAAACGGTAGCGATAATTCAAGAAATGGCGCACGACGTAAGAATTGTACCGATAGTTCCTGCACCTCATGCTGATCAGGATATAAAACTCTGGCATGGAGATTCTAGGGGCTGGTGGGAAGGAGATACGTTAGTGGTTGAAACTACCAATTACTTAGAAAAAAGCAGCACTAGCCCACGCACAGAAGAGAAAGTAAATTTAGAAAAATTTACGCGTGTTGGAGAAGATGCAATGCGGTATCAAATTACATCCAGTGATCCAGGGAACTATACCGCACCATTCACTAGAGAGATAATCTTCGACAAAACTCCTGATAAAATATACGAGTACGCCTGCCACGAGGGGAATTACGGCATGGCAAACATTCTTTCTGGGCACAGAGCTGAAGAGAGAATGGCGGCCTCACAAGACTAACAAAAAAAGGCCGGCGCTTTCGCGTCGGCCTTTTTTTTGCTTTGCAATCTTTTTACTTCAGAAAAGTCGGCCTTCTTTAGTTTAAGCCCTCTGCGATGCCCTTGAACGTTTCTGCTAACGCTATGTACGTCTTCGAACTTCTCCCTCTCCCGCCAATATTCAATTCTTGGATACTCTTTGCCTTTTCTGACAGGTCTGATGCAAGATTAAAGTCGTCAGATCCCTCCATAATTGCCACATCTGAGCGATCGATCAGAGAGGTTAGTACGGTTATTTCTTCATCCGAAACTAAGCTTGTTCGTTTTAGTTGGTCCAAATAAGCTCTCGCCACCACGGGGACTGAAGGCCATACTACGGTCTCTTGTGTCTGGGCATTCACTGTTAAGTCCGCATCTCTCAACGAGGCAGCGGCTATTTCATTTTCTGTGAGGTAGTCACTTGGCTCAAGAGAAAAAACGTCTAATCCTCTGGCTATTTCGGTAGCATAGATATATCCGCCGTACCAATAAGTAGACCAATACCCCGCAGTAATCAACTCTTCTTCATCCAGAGGACCTCGATCAAAGTAAGCTATTTCAATCGGGTTTGATGAGTCGGTAAAATCAACAATAGACAAACCTCCTTGATACCAAGCCTGCGCAAATATATCCCGACCCGGAACTGGTATCAAAGACCCGTTATGGGCAACACAGTTCTCCGTATCAGTCTGTGGCGCCGACATTTTATAATGTGACCTAAATATTAGCTTATCATCTACGATGTCATAGAACGCATCCGCACCCCACGTTAGAGGATCAGAGGCCCTGCAACGAGGCCTACCACCACCACCCCATTCATCAGTAAAGATAACCTTCGTCCCATCATTATTGAACGTAGCGGAGTGCCAATATGCAAACCCGGGATCAACGACCTGATCGACCCGTTCCGGAATCGATGGGTTAGTTATATCCAATAAAATTCCATTCCCAGAACACGCCCCAGCTGCATAACCGATTTCGGGAAAGGTTGTTATATCGTGACACTGGTTTGTCTCACGAGTTCTTTGTGTTTCAGGTCCATGATCACCACCCTCCCATAACCCAGCTAACACTCCTGTCTCGGGATCAGAAAAAATGAACGGCCTGTTAACAATTTTTGAATCTTGTGGTCGATCCATAGGAATTTCAATTACTTCAATGCGAAATAGCGCTGACTCCGGATTTTCAAATGGAGAGTCATCTGAGCATCCTGATAGCTCCTCATCGTCTCGCACTCTAGAGGTCCCTGAGACATATACATAGGCGATATTATTTTGATCCGGTGGACCAACAACCGTATGGGTATGGGATCCTCTGCAAGTCTGAACGGCACCGACTTGAAGCGGCATACTAAAGTCACTCACGTCAAAGATTCGTATTCCTTGTATGCGGTCTCCACTAACAGGTTCTGCGACTCCTGCAAGCCCGCAATCTAATCTGCCCCTTGTTTCCTGAACTGACATGATAAGAAGATTGCCAATCAAAGATACATCGCCTTGGCCGCCGGGACAGACCACCGAGCTTAAGAGCATCGGGTTCGTAGGGTTACTTATGTCATAAGTGTTAAAGCCATGATAGTTCCCAGCTACTAAATAATTACCGCTAAAAAGTAGGTCAGTATTCGAGAAACTAAGCAAAGAAGGTCGCGGGTCCGAGTTTTCATCTTCCTCCTCCTCCCCAGCCGGGGTCTCAGCAAGTCCCTCAGCAGCATCCTCGCTTGCGATAATAATCTCTTCCGAATTATCTACCTCATCGCTGGGCTCAAGAATTTCTTGCTCCTCTTGCTTGTTAGGTAACCCAGATGGATTATCTGGATCGAAAAAGCCATCCGGTTTCGCTAAAGAGGCCACAAGCTGAACATTTAACGCAGCTTCACCAGCATCTCTAAATCCAGCTGACAAATTTACCCGCGGATCTGGAGAAAAGCCGGCCAACATGGCATCCATCCTATCAATCTCAGCGCCTTGATCAGAGGTTACATCCGAAGTAAACGCATAAAGCACAGGATCTTGCGCCGCTCCTCTCTGATCCAACAAGTTATCCACCATCTCTAGAGCACCCTCATGGTGCTCAATCATAAATCCAAGGAACAACCGATCAAAATCGTCTCCTGTAGAGCCCTCCAATTGAGTAATCTTATCCTCAGACAGCATACCCGGCATCAGGTCAAAGTCTGGACTGTGATGAGTATCCGCGTTTGGTACTTCTAAGTCTCTCTCAGCAAGCCAATCTTGCATCATTGTGATTTCATCTTCTTGAGAAATAGAGATCCGCTTCGCTAACAACCTCATTGGTTCTCGATCGGTTCTTGAATCCACCAAGGCGGACATTTCCATTGCCTGTGCATGGTGAGAAATCATACCTTGGAGAAACATGACGTCACCGGCAGAATATTGAATTCCCGCCAAGTCAGCAGCCTCCTCAGCAGAAATTATCCTACTTGGCTGACCAGGCAGCCCAGGCTGTATTATTGGAACCTGGGCCTGAGAATTAACAATTACTCCCGCGCACATAAAAATCAACGTGCATACCAAAAACTTTTTTATCACTAGCATGTAGCTCCCCCAAAGGCGTAACGGATTAGAGAGTCTAAACCGCTTATACTGTTGCTAAACAATTATAGCATTGTCCCTGTCTTGGCTAAACTTGCCGAGCCTTAACGGTCTCTAGGGTAATTGTAGCGCTGAAGAAAACAATCTGAAAAATTACGCGTCAAAAGTCCCGGATTTCGCTGTGGATCGATCGGTATTAAAATAAAAAAAAGAACAATGCCTAATACGTCAGCATTGCTCTTCGCTTCTTTCAATTCATATTATCTCGTCGAATATTTAGTAAACGCGCCTCCTGCCCAGCTCAACGAGTTAGGACCTTCGGCCGCATAAACATCCCCACTAGCATCAACAGCAACGCCCTCACCCGCAGTACCTTGGTAAACTCGATCGGGTCTTTCAAACGGCGGAATAAATCCAGTAACCCTGTCCTCATCTATGTGACCAATGCGAACACCATTACGCCAGCCCACATGATTAGTTGGACTTGACTCTGAATCAATAGCGTAAATCAAGTCATTGTTAGTGATAAAAATGCCACTAATGCGTCCAAAAGCATAACGCGACTCGAGGTAGTTCCCGTCTTGATCAAAAATTTCTAGCCGATGATTTCCTCGATCCGCAACCCAAAGTCGACCTTTGGAGTCAAACTCCATTGCGTGAGGCGTTCGAAACTCCCCGTGGCGGACACCTATTTGGCCCCACTGCTTAACAAAACTGCCATCGGGAGCAAATTTCATAATACGCGCCGTATCACCCGTGTCTCTGCCCTCTTCCATTGCCTGATTAGTCGTCATTCCCTGCCCATTGTGACCATCAGAAACATAGATGCTTCCATCTGGGCCGACGATGACATCATTAGGCTGGTTAAACTGTCCCGGAGAGTCCCCTGCCTGCCCTGGCGTACCCAAACTCATTAATAGATCACCATCAGAGCTAAATTTGTGGACCTGATGGCCCTTGGTCCCATCTGCATTCGCAGCAAAATCGGTCACCCATACGTTACCTTCACTGTCAGCATGAATTCCATGCGGAGTCTGCATCAAACCACCACCGAAGTTTGCAAGAACGGCACCCGTGCTTCTGTCAAACTTAAATATAGGATCTACCGGATTAGTATCGCAATTAATGGGGACTCCACCACCGAAACTGCTAGCACCGCAGCGCTCATAAGCCCAGACATGACCGTCAGTTGGATCAATATCTACCCCGGCAGTTGAACCCCACTCCCTACCAGCGGGTAATTCACCCCAGTTTTGGGTAACCACGGGGTTAGGATTGGGTATCCCAACTCCTGAGATCCCATTCCCTGACTGCGCCGAAGCGAACCCAGAGAAAAGCGCAGGCGATAAAGCCACCAGTATTATTTTTTTTGAAAACATTTTCGCTCCTCACTCTAAATTTTATAAGATGCCTCAAGCATAATGCCGCTTACAGCAAAAATATAGGGCTTAATTGTGTCTTTACGACATGATTGAGGCAAAATAGCATTCTCGCTTACTTGATCAAGGTAAAACATGCCCAAAACCAGTAAAGAACAAATGGAGATATTTTTCCAACGCGAATTCAGTCAAATGGACATAATACTTGAGGATTTTGAGATCGACTCGATAACAATCCGCCAAAAAATAGGCGAGAATAATCTGCGTCCAGGAGGCACTGTCTCTGGGCCAACAATGATGAGTCTTGCCGATTGCGCTATCTATGTCGCAATTTTACGCGAAATAGGGCTAGTGGCGCTCGCTGTAACTACCAGCCTAAACATTAATTTCCTAACAAAACCACCCGCAGCAAGAGACCTTCTAGGGACGTGTAAGTTACTAAAGCTAGGAAAATCATTGGCGATCGGCGAAGTATCAATATTTTCTGAGGGCAAAAATGATCCAGTTGCTCATGCAGTTGGCACCTATTCCATTCCACCTAGCAACTAAAATCTCAGTATGGCAACAGATAAAGCAAGGTCGCGATAAACGGCACCAACAATATCATGACAGTAATAGCATATCCGAACATATCACGCGCTCGCAATCCCGATATTGCGAGTAAAGGAATCGCCCAAAATGGATTTAACAAATTTGTATGCGCGTCACCTACCGCATAGGAATCAATGATTTGACCATAAGGTATCCCAAGCTCTGTACCAACAACCATCATCGGACCACCTATGATTGCCCATTCACCCCCAGCAGAGGGAACAAAAAGATTGAGCACGCCACCAGTTATCCAAGCTATTACGGGAAAGTTATCCTCAGTCGCAATTGACAACAGCGATTCTGTCATGCTGTCCACTAAGCCAGTTCCTGTCATGATTCCGATGATCCCCGCATAAAAAGGGAACAAAAGAATCACTCCCGAGCTCCCTAAAACAGCATCATAGAATTCTTTCTGATATCTGGTCGGACTAAGGTATAGAATCATTCCAATCATAAAAAAACCAAAGTTCAAGACATTGAGGTCTAGCGCACCTAACCCCTCAGTCAAAAACACGCTGATAAAAAGCAAAAGCCCAGTAGTCGCAATGACTCCCCCAAGCAATAAACTATTATCTATTTTATCTGCAATGGTCTCGTTTAAAGAAGATGCAAACTCCTCTGCAACGACAGGATTTTTATCGGAACTCACATCAACATAACGACTTATCCCTCTACAGTTTCCTGCCGGTGGACAGAGCAAATATAATATAAGAGATCCATAAGCAATACTTAGGCCGGTGAGTGTCAAAGGATACGAATGGAATACCCACTCAGTAGCAGGAATTATCCGATCCACAAATCCAAGTTGCATAAGGGCGTTGTTTTCAGTTGCCTGCAGCAAACCAGCCGAACTCGACAAACCCCAGCCCCAGGTGAGACTCATGCCCATATAGCCCGCTACCGCCAACAAAGGGTAATGAATTTTAATTCCTGTTGCCTCGGCATATTTACCCATTTCTCTGACGAGTATCGCACCAAAAATCAGGCCCAAACCCCAGGATATCCACCCAGTCACCATCGAAGCAATACCAACCATCACCACGGCCTGCCGGCCGTTTTTGGGCAACTTTACTAAAAACAAGATGCCGGCCCGCACGCGGGGGTGGTAAGCCACGACGTTAGCAGTAACGAGAATCAAAACCATCTGCATAGAGAACTGAAGTAAATTCCAAAATCCTCCGTACCATGCGTTGGCTATCTCAATGGGGCCAGAGCCCTCAGAAATAAACGCTACGATCGCGGCGGTATACGTCAGCAAGATGGCAAAAAGAAAAGGGTTTGGCATCCATTTTTCGACACGGTCCGCTATCAACTCTCCCATCTTTTGCACCGGAGTCATTGCTGGTTCTCGATTACTTAGCTTTTCGTCTTTGTTTCCTGTTCGATTGGATGGTTCATACGTATCAGTCATTTAAGGCCTCATTTTTCTTATTTTCATTATTTGGTTTTTAATAACTTCTGAAGCAAAAACTTACATCCTTTTACATTTTCAAATCCTATAGGGGGTCGCTCTCCACGCGATATTTTTCAATGAATATTTTAGGCATCTTCGCCGGCCTTCCAGACTCAAGGTTAGTGCAAACAAAATTCATTTCAGCACGAACAAGCGTGTCGCCATTATCACTATTTAATATTTGAAACTGACGCGAAGCCCTAAGCTTTTCATCTGAAGAAATGATCCAATTAGCTATCACTAATTTATCACCTTCATAAGCAGAACCCAGAAATTCTGTCCGCATCTCTCTCACTGCCATGCCTCGCCTCATTTCTACACAGACTGCATCAGTTAATCCAACAGCCGCTGAATGGGCAAACATACAATCAGTCATCCATGCAATATAGAAGTGATTTGAAACATGGCCATAGCCATCAATGCGATCACGCCCAACAACCACATTAATTTTAAATGGGTTTGACCTATCCCAATTTAATACCATTACTCATAAAACCAGTATACTTGTGTCTATAAAAACCACTAAAACTTCATAAACTCTATAAAATTTTTATGGCACCGCAAAATATATCACTCAGACCAATAGGTTACGTAAATAGCCCGTACAAGCAAAAATTTGTTGTTCCACGACAAGCAAACTTAGTAAGTGCTAGCTTGGGCTCTATCGAACTCAATCAAGAGTACGCCGATATTAATTCTTTAAGGGGCATGGAGCAATTCAGCCATCTATGGATTATCTTTTTCTTGCATGCAACAGCAGAGAAAGGCTGGTCGCCAACAGTTCAGCCCCCTCGCCTAGGAGGAAAAAAGAGAGTAGGGGTATTTTCGAGTCGAGCCCCTTACCGTCCAAATCCTATCGGAATATCGGCCGTGGAGTACATCGAACATTATGAATCCAATGGCAGAGTAATAATCAAAGTCGGTGGTTTAGACCTGCTTGATGCCACGCCCGTGCTTGATTTAAAGCCATACATTCCCTATGCAGACTCCATACCAAATGCATCAGGAGGATATGCCGCAGAAAAACCTCAAAGCAAACTCGTTATCGTATTTTCAAGAAAAGCCGAAGAGGAACTTATCGCTAACAAAGTAAATTATCCAAACCTAAAGGAATTAATTGTTCAATTACTTACCTTAGACCCAAGGCCAGCGTGGAGAATTAAGAGTCAAGATAATAAGCAGTATGGCGTGACCCTTTACGACTTCAATATCAAATTCAGCATAGAAGGAAAACAAACTACTGTTATTTCTATAAGGGCTGAATGACTCCTTTGCTAATGCTGAAGACTCTGTAAAATAGGCTGGGTCGCGGCCTTTATAGCAACAATAACAATACATTGAGAAAAAAATGAATAAATCTAACCTAAATATTTTCTACCTAGCCTCCTTTATTGCGACCTCTACAGTTCTGTTTCCCGGTTACGGTAATGCGCAATCAGCTTTAGACAAGTTTCAACATGTAACGCTTGACGAACTCGCAAATCCTCCGGAAGAAGACTGGCTAATGTGGCGCCGCACAGCAAATCATTGGGGCTATAGCCCATTAGATCAAATTAACAAAGATAATGTTAGCGATTTGCGCCTAGCATGGGCCTGGACAATGGAGCCAGGATTGCAAGAAACAACCCCTCTCGTGAGAAACGGAATAATGTTTCTTCCTCAGGCTTGCGACTTTATCGAGGCTGTCGATGCCACCGACGGCACCTTATTGTGGGAATATCGCCGAGCCGAAGTTGATCACATTGCATCTCTTTCTTGCGCTAATCGCAATGCAACAATCTACAAAGATCAGCTAATCATCGCCACCCGCGATGCTTATTTAGTCTCCCTCAATGCCCTCAGCGGAGAGGTAACTTGGGAGCATCAGATTGGCGATTGGACAATCGGTCAGCATTACTCAGGGGGGCCCCAAGTTCTCGATGGGAAAATTATCGCTGGGATGTCTGGATGTTATTACATAAATACCGGGTGCTGGATCACTGCTCACGACCCTGACACCGGAGAAGAAATTTGGCGGACCAATACCGTTCCAAAAATCGGCGAACCAGGCGGCGAAACCTGGGGGGACGTGCCAAATGAGCAGCGCCGAGGCGGATCAGCATGGATGCCAGCAAGCTACGACCCCGAACTTGACCTTATATATCAAGGAATTGCCGTACCTATTCCTTGGGGCTCAATCCAGCGCGATACGAGAGGCGGAGATGTCCTTTATACCAATTCAACTATAGCGATGAATGCCGACACGGGTGAAATCGAATGGTACTTCCAGCACATACCCGGAGGTAATTGGGATCTAGATCACCCTTTTGAGAGAATAGTTGTCGAGTCTGAGGTTACTCCCGAGGAAGATGCAGTGTCCTGGATAAATCCCAACATACAATCCTCTAGGAGTCGAAAGCTAATCACTGGAATTCCTGGAAAACCAGGGATAATTTGGACGATGGATGCAGAAACTGGAGAGTTTCTTTGGGCGAAAGAAACCAATTTTCAAAACGTAATCGTTGGCGTAGACATCGAGAACCACAAAGGCATAACCAATCCTGACCTAGACATCACAGAAATACGCCAAAGAAAAATGGTGTGCCCTAGCACTACTGGCGGCATTAACTGGAATTCGATAGGTTATAGCCCACAAACAAACGCGCTTTACGCTCCTACCAACAATGTTTGTATGGATTATTACCTTAATCCAGTGAATCCTACGGTCGGCGGCTATCACAGCTCTGCGGTATCCAGGAAAATTTCCACACCAGATGAAGATAGCCAAATTGGGATTTTTAGTGCCGTGAATGTTGCCTCCGGCGAAACTTTATGGGCTTATAAGCAACGTGCCGCAATCACGGGCTCCGTTCTCACAACAGGCGGTGGACTTGCCTTCGTAACAGACGATGCTCGCCGCTTTCGAGCCTTCGATGCAAGTAATGGGCAGATTCTCTGGGAACAAATCTTAAATTCGTCAGCCGGCGGCTTTCCCAGCACCTACAGTGTAGACGGCGTTCAATACATTGCTATTGCCGCAGGTGGAGGCGTCAGTCACCGAGCACTCACGCCAGAAATTCGGCAACGACGCGGCGGAAACATGCTTTTTGTTTTCAAACTTCCTTCAGTGGGCGAACTTTAAATATGATTTATGAATTAGGCAAAGATAAGGTTGAAATAACTGGTGACGACTTTTTTGTCGCGCCCACCGCGACAGTTATTGGCAGAGTTAGTTTAGCAAATAACGTCAGCATTTGGTTTGGGGCAATCCTTCGAGGGGATAATGAACAAATAATAATCGGAACTAATACGAATATTCAAGAATGCACGGTCATTCATACTGACCCCGGGGTCCCCTGCATCATCGGAGACAATGTCACTATAGGACACCAGGCTATGTTACATGGATGCACAATTGGTGATAACTCATTGATCGGGATAAATGCTGTAATATTAAATGGCGCGAAAATTGGCAAAAATTGCCTAATTGGAGCAAACGCTTTGGTTACAGAAAACAAAGAAATACCCGACGGTTCAATGGTTGTCGGAGCGCCTGCGAGAGTCATTAGACAATTAACCACAGAACAAAAACAAGGGTTAACTGAGAGCGCAAACCATTATGTTGATAGGTTTAAGCGTTTTAAGCGGGAACTTAAACCAGACCGCCGTTTTGAAGCTTACTAATCGAATTTCTGGCTAAATGTTTGGTCTTTTCCTGAATAGACAATACATCCCTTAGCAGCATGCTGTAACTTCAGCTTGCTACTCAGCACCTTCACTTGAGAACTGATTTCCACAGGCGTTTCTGAAGTCACGCAACTATTTCTAGGGAGAATAAGCATAATCGCAGGCATGATTAACATTGTCAGAATTTCTTCGAATTAAGTACACTGGACTCTCATAAGGCACTAAACATATCGAATGGTTGGAGTATTGAATAATGATTTCAGTTAAAAGACTCAGTATCGAAGATTCTCGTCTTCTTATCGAGGGGGCACGGAGTAAAGCCGAAGAAATAGGCGTACCCATGTGTATTGCAGTCACGGACGACTCAGGTAATCTTATTGCATTTGAACGCATGAACGGTGGAAAAGCACATAGCATTGAGGTCGCTCAAGACAAGGCCTTTACCGCAGGTGCTGCTCGCAAAGCCACCCATGAATATAACGCTGCAAATATCCCTGGCAACCTAGCATTTGGCATTCACACGGAAGCAGGTGGCCGTATCAGCACGGTAGGCGGTGGTTTACCAGTCATCTTTGACGGCGACTGTATTGGCGGTATCGGTGTTAGTTCTGGAACACCCCAACAGGATATGGAGGTATCACAGGCTGGGGTCGATCGTTTCCTAAATTCTCTCTAAGACCAACACGAGGCAATCAGAAACCATTGACCTCAATTTCGACACCATGAGACCAGCTGCCATGGATCCAATCTGGAAACCATTGAAATCTCGCAATTCGGCAATGAACGAGTTCATGCAAGGCGTAAACTCGAGATTTAAAATCAATCTTGCCAACTATGAAGAGCTCTGGCAATGGTCTACCGACAATCTTGATCAGTTTTGGGGATACTGGTGGGAAAAATCAAATATTAGAGCGAGTAAAAACCCAGGACAAGCGCTAGTCCATGCAGATTCATTTGAAAATGAGAAATGGTTTCCCGATGCCAAATTAAACCTGGCGGAAAATCTTCTGCTTTTTAGGGATGAGCAAACAGCAATAATATTTAGAGATGAAAACGGCAATCGGGAGGTTTTAAGTTACGCAAAATTATTTCAACTCGCGGGGACTGTGGCTGCAGAACTAAAAAATCTGGGAATCAAGAAAGGTGATCGCGTTGCTGCGATAATGCCGAACCGCCCGGAAACTATAATAGCGATGATTGCAACTACTTGGCTCGGCGGAACCTGGTCTAGTTGTTCTCCAGATTTTGGAAAGGAAGGAATTTTAGAACGATTTGAACAAATCGAACCAAAGTTGTTAATCGCTATTGACGGTTATCAATTCAAAGGCAAGAAAATTTCAATTTGTGAAAAAATTAATCTTATTAGAAAGAAATTAGCATGCAATTGTATAGTCGTTAATTGGCAATTGTGCGGCTCCGTGGAATCTTCAATTTCTTGGGAAAGCCTCCTAAAAACACAAGATCATTTTCCAAGCTTCTGCCAAATGGACTTCAATGACCCTGCTTACATTTTGTACTCCTCTGGAACCACAGGAAAACCCAAGTGCATTGTCCATGGTATCGGCGGAACATTGTTACAACATTTAAAAGAACATCGACTACACACAGATATTACCCGCAGAGACACCCTGTTCTTCTTCACTACTTGCGGCTGGATGATGTGGAATTGGCTGGTCTCTGGGCTCGCCTCCGGCTGCACACTCCTCCTCTTTGACGGGAACCCTTTCTATCCCAGCTCCGACACTTTGATGCAAATTGCAAATGATGAAAAAGTATCTGTGTTTGGTACCTCCGCAAAGTATCTTTCCGCATTAGAAAAAGACGGCGCGGAACCAAGACTACAACATAATTTTACGAACCTAAGAACCATTCTCTCTACGGGCTCGCCACTAGCACCCGAGTCTTATGATTATGTTCATAAAAGCATAAAAGCCACAGTCCAAATTAGCTCGATTTCTGGCGGGACCGACATTGTTTCTTGCTTCGCTTTGGGTTCTCCGACGCTGCCCGTATATCGAGGGGAACTTCAGTGCCGCGGGTTAGGCATGGCGGTAGAGGTCTGGAATAGTCAAGGAAAACCGATTCGTAACGAACCAGGCGAATTAGTCTGCACAAAGAGCTTTCCATCAAAACCCATTTATTTTTGGAATGACCCTAACGGAGAACGCTACCATGAAGCGTATTTCTCTCGTTACGATAACATCTGGTGTCATGGTGACTGGGCTGAAATAACTGATCATGGTGGCATTATAATATCAGGCCGAAGTGACGCAATTCTCAACCCGGGCGGGGTACGAATCGGTACCGCAGAAATTTACCGCGAGGTAGAAAAAATTCCCGCAGTTATCGAATCTATTGCTGTAGGGCAAGACTGGGAGGGTGATGAAAGAATTGTACTGTTTGTCGTTTTACGGGAAAAAAAGAAATTAACCAAATCCATAAAAAATGATATTCGCCAAATCCTAAAACGAAATGCAAGCCCTCGACATGTTCCAGCCAAAATCATAAAGGTGACTGACATTCCAAGAACCCGCAGTGGAAAAATCACAGAAATAGTCGTTAAGGATTTAATTCATAAGCGCCCCATTGCTAACAAAGAAGCAATATCCAATCCGGAAATAATTGAAGAATTCAAGAGCAAAGCGGAATTACTAAATAACCCTTAATCCAACTCGATTCGGAAAAGTGCGAGCGCGCCGGTCAATTAATAGTCGCTAGTTTTATAGCGCACCTCCAAATAACCGACAACACCCTCTACGGCCGTGTACTGGTGTGGTGTGCCGGCCGGGATAAGAACAAGGTCACCAACTGTTACCCTCTGAGCATAGCCTCCCTCGATACTCGCAGAACCTCCACTTTGCGGTCTAATTGCGACCCCACCCGTCGTCAGCTCACCAGCTCCTTCTACAATAAAATGAATCTCGGTTCCTTCCGGGTGCACGATTGCACCAGCAGGAGCGATACGTCGAATCATATTAATCGCATAATCTTCACCACTATTAATCCTCCCCACGCCAAAATTAGGCCGCTGAGACAATGACGAAGCGAGATCTGTGCCTATATTTTCTCCATCATAATACAGGGCGGGCGGAGAAGGCTCCTGAGCTATAGTGAAGGCTAGCAGACCTGATATTGCCAGTAAAGCGAGTGTTGATGTTTTCATTTTTGTCCTCGTTTTTTGTCTGAACGTAAACTATCCTGTGTAGATGCAGGATAAAAAGCGAACCGACTAAAGTCTATCTCTTTTCAACACTAGGGATATGAGTTCCTTGACCTTGAAGAATCAGTTAGTCTAGAAGTTAGAACCTTAAAATATCGCGCGATGGAAAATTATGAAAACTTTGAAAACCTTGCCAATCTATATTTTCAGTATTTTATATTCAGTAGCAAGCGCACAAGATAGCGACTGGAAAGTCAGCCTCACGTTAGATGGGCAACCCAACCTACAAGGCGTCTGGGGAAACAACACCATTACACCAGTCGAAAGGCCAGACAGGTTTGGTGAAAGACGATATCTAACTGATGAAGAGCAAATACTCTTAAACCGCCGAGTTCAGGAAATTGCACAAGACGATGGGGATGCCCTATTTGGAGACGGGGTCTTTGAGGCCGCTCTTTCTGGAAAAACTGATTCTTACGATCCTTCCACCGGAAACTATGACCAAGCCTGGTTAGTTGAGAGACAGATACACAATCAAACCTCTCAAATAGTCCATCCATCAAATGGGCGATTTCCTCCGCTTGTCAACAAATCTGACGGGGTAACGTTCAACGTACCTCAGCGCGGCGATACTAATCCCGCATCATGGTTAGATCTCACAGTGGATGACCGCTGTATAAGTTATGGCGCTCCATACTTAAACGCAGGTTATAACAGCTATTGGCAAATAGTTCAGTCTAAAACCCATGTCGCAATAGTCCAAGAAATGATGCATGATGCACGCATAATACCATTAACTCAAAAGCCGCATATCGACGAGAGGATTAAGCTCTGGCATGGTGACTCAAGAGGGTATTTTGACAACCACACTCTAGTCATTGAAACAACCAACTTTAGTAGTAAGAGCACGTTTGGACACAATCGCTCCAAAATAAATGTGGAACGTTTTACCCGAATCAATGAAACACAAATTCTTTATTCTCTAACAGCAGACCAGCCCGACACCTACCAAGATTCATACACCAGAGAATTTATATTAGATCTAACACCCGACCCAATTTATGAATACGCATGCCACGAAGGCAATTATTCAATGGCAAATATACTGAGGGGCGCTAGGGAACAGGAAAGAGCAAATTCTAACTAACTCGCACAGTATCTATGCTGATCCGTGCCTTAAGCATAGGGGCACGCCTTTATATCTTCTTACCACTATTTGAACTTTGCCCATAGCCGCGCCAAAGAAATTGGCTGTATAAGACTAAAAAACCCACTCAATTGGAGTGGGTTTGAAGTTCAGTTGTAGCGTTTACTTTCTGATGCACGAAGATGTTAGTGCTTTTGAAATACCTATACTGGCTAAGAGGATCCTGCATCCATAAATTCTACATGGATCTCTAGCTCGATTTCGTCTCCTACTCCAAACGAGGTAAAACGATCAAGGCCAAAATCCGACCTGTTAAATGTAGCGCTACCAGAGAAGCCTACTGTATAGCTCCTAGTTAAGAAATTCCGACCACCGCCGTGGAAATTAACTTCTAAGTTAACCGGAGCTGTCGTTCCCAAAAGAGTCAGGTCTCCCTCGAAAATGAAACTATCATCATCAATTGATTCAACATATCTCGTTGTTCTAAATATCGCCTGAGGAAAAACAGCCACATCAAACCAGTTGTCTCCCCTAAGCTCTTCTTCAAATTCTGGAAGATCCACATCTATCGAC
>JAQWOJ010000093.1 GCA_029245905.1 Gammaproteobacteria bacterium | reverse complement strand
AAAATCTGAATGGC
Organism: Gammaproteobacteria bacterium; assembly: GCA_029245905.1. GTDB lineage: Bacteria > Pseudomonadota > Gammaproteobacteria > Pseudomonadales > Pseudohongiellaceae > UBA9145. The sequence goes on along the minus strand of JAQWOJ010000093.1, from coordinate 29,516 downwards.
CCCGATTCCTTTGATAACCTTAGAAAATCTCTGGTTAAGCGTGAGGAATTCTGCGATTACATGCTGCCAGGATTGCTTTCGGAGCATGCAGCCCATTTTTTAACTGCCGCTGGTTTTCGAAGTTAACGTTGCTCGTAACAATCTAGAACAGTCTTAATTTGAGTGATAGCTTGGGATAGAAGCTTTTCGTCAGGCAAGAATACAATTCTAAAGTGTTGTTTGTCTTTTATGTTGAATGCGCTGCCTTCCACTAAAAGTATCTTCTGTTTTTGTAAAATATCCAGAATGAGCTTGGTATCGTCCTCGATCCTAAACATCATTGGGTCTAGTTTAGGGAAAAGATAGATTGCTCCCATTGGTTTTACGCAACTAACCCCTGGTATTTGATTTAGTAACTTCCAGGTTATATCCCGTTGATTCTTCAGGCGCCCGCCAGGTAAAGTAAGTTCTTTTATGCTTTGGTGATTGCTAAGTGCTGTCTGTACGGCATATTGTCCGGGTACATTAGCGCATAGGCGCATATTAGTTAGTATTTCCAGCCCCTCAATATAACTTTTTGCTAAGTTCTTAGGGCCGCTTACAATCATCCATCCGGATCTAAAACCAGCAAGCCGAAATGACTTACTTAAGCCATTGAAGCTAACAGTAAAAACATCTTCGCTTAATGACGCGAGCGGGAAATATTCAGCTTCGTCGTAAACGATCTGGCTATAAATTTCATCCGCAAATAGTGTTAAATTATATTTGCGGGCTAAGGATACTAGATCCAATAAAATTCTTTTGCTGTAAACAGACCCAGTTGGATTATTGGGGTTTATGACAACAATAGCGCGGGTTCGAGAATTGATTTTCGACTCGATGTCAGTTATCGAAGGATACCAATCCGACTCTTCATCGCAGATATAATGTACCGGATTACCACCACTAAGGCGCACTGATGCTGTCCAAATCGGATAATCGGGCATCGGGACTAGTACTTCATCTTCGTTGTTGAGAAGTGCCTGCATGGCCATAGTGATTAGCTCACTAACCCCGTTCCCCAAATAAATATCATTTGGCTCAATATTGGACACGCCTAGGTTTTTATATTCTTGCAATATTGCTTCTCTAGCAGAGAGAAGGCCTTTGGAGTCACTATAACCTTGTGCTAATCGTAAATTTTCTGAAACATTATTTAGAACTTTATTTGGAGCGCTAAAGCCAAACAGTGCAGGATTACCAATATTTAGTTTTAATATTTTATGGCCCTGGGCTTCCAAGTTTTTGGCCTCTTCCAGTGCGGGTCCTCGTATGTCATAGCATACGTCTTCAAGCTTCGAGGACTGTTTTATGGTCTTTTGCATTATATCTTTGTCGTTAGTTATTGGTTTTACGAGACAAGCACTCTTTGAATCTCGGTTTCGGTAGTGTTACTCGTATCATCGCTCAGAATAAATCTAAGAATAATGCTTGATTCTACCGGAACTGTGTATGGTAAGGTATGACAAAATTTATGTTTTCCAACAGAATAAGGGTTAGGGGCCTCTATGAAAGAAAGATACGATTCCGCACAGAATGGCTCTAAATCTGAAAACGATTGGCTTTCGGAATTGGGCGAAGAAAGATTCTTTGTTCTTCGGAAAAAAGGTACTGAAAGAGCCTTTAGTGGTAAATACCTGAATTCTAAAGCTAAAGGACTTTATAGCTGCGGAGCTTGTGGGGAGTCATTATTTTCGTCAAATGCTAAATATGACTCCGGTTCCGGTTGGCCTAGTTTTTTTCAACCGATAGATAAAGGTGTGATCACTGAAGTGCCTGATAGCTCGCTCGGTATGCTCCGAACCGAAGTGGTATGTAGTAAATGCCAATCCCATCTAGGCCACTTATTTCCAGATGGGCCTGTAGAGACTGGCTTGAGGTATTGTATAAATTCGGTATCACTTGATTTCCAAAAATCAGACTAGCTGTGGGCATTTCTGATAATTAATTTTAATGCGAGTCAGGCAGTCTTTCTTTAAGTTGTTTCATAAACCTATCAAGGTTTGACTCTGCCTCCGATCGGTAACGAAAGGGGCCTACAGTATCGCCGGTTTGAGTGCGGAAGTACCAAACATTTTTGGAGGTAAAAATAGGGTCATCAGCTTGTGCTGAGGTCTTAACCGCTTCTTTGACTGAACGCGAATCTGTCATTGTGCAACGTGCCCGTATTGGTATTAGAAGTAGGTCTTCGCTAGCCTAAGGCGGAAGCTAAGTATTTGTAGCTAGAATCTATATGCCGATCTGAACCTTAGGCTAGCGAGTATCTAAACCCTAACGCTTGATTTTTGGTTTTTGAAGTACGCAAATAGTATGCCAGTCTGTTCATTTTTTAACAAAATACTTTCGATTTTTGGGTTTACTTTATATCAATCAATGAATTGCAGGGATCTTTTAAAATGCGAAAGAAATTATTTTCTTTATTTTAAACAATGGTATAGGGCAAATACTTAAAAATTGAGCTGCTTGAAAAAAATTATGTTTTACGAGCGGCCAGTAATTTTTTTGCGAACATCAAGTCGGATTCTTCGTTGATGTTTAAGAACTCTAATGGTGATTCTGAATCTATTGAGATTACCTTGTAGTTTAAATAACTCATGACTTGGCGAGGGCCGCGGAGTCCGCGCTCGACGACACCTTCGTTTACTTTTTTTTGAGAAGCTAGAGACCAAAGGGAAAACAGTGGTTGAAGCTGATTATTAGATTTAGCTAACACGACGTCACATGGCTTTTTAGACATTTCAACTATCAGGCGCGAAATTAGTTGTTTTGGGAAAAAAGGAACGTCGCCGGGAAGGCAAAGAAGATAAGGCGGTGATTGATGGCTCTTGTCTTTGCTTATAAAATTCAAACCGCTAAGTATTCCAATTAGCGGACCTGCATGCGAATGCGCTTCATCAGGAATAATCGCGCATCCAAATTTTTTATACTTTCTCTTATTTTTATTGCTGTTAATAATAATTTGCCTGACATGCGGGAAAGTCTCTGACAAAACTCGCTGAATAATGGGCTTACCACCAAGTTCAAGAAGTGGTTTTTCAACAAATTTCATTCTAGAGGCTTTCCCTCCTGCCAGTATAAAGCCCGTTATTTGATCCGGCTGAATAATCATTGTTATTTAAGGTTTCCGAAGATTTGAAATTGGAATACCTGCCTAAAGTTACATTGGCTGATACAACAAAGGAAAAACAAGGTAGATGTAGAGATTTTTAATACTTACTCAATCGTCCCTTTGAATGATTGCAGTCATTAATTCTATATGGGAAAATCGCGCTCTTTCTGAATCTGATGCACATTAGATAACTTATTGAATTTTTTAGCAATAAAAGTGCGGCATTAATTTGCTGCAGTACAAGATGAAGATCGTTGTGCGTGTTTTAGGATGGTTTGAGTGAGGCATGGGCCGCAGTTCGCGCTTTAGTGAGGTTATAGATGCAAGTTTTGGTAGAAAATGGGGAAGGCTTGGAACGGAAAATGACCATTTCTGTTTCGTGTGAAGAGGTAGACTCATCGGTTAACTCTCGCCTTCGGGAAGCCGCGGGGAAAGTCCGGCTGGATGGTTTTAGGGCAGGGAAGGTCCCTTTTAAAGTGGTGAAAAATAGGTTTGGCAAAGGGGTCCGTGAAGAGGTGATTGGTGAACTCATGAATCGGAGTGTCTTTGATGCTTTCAATCAAGAGAGTCTGCAGCCGGCAGGCCAACCTAAGATAGAGCCCATTAATACAAAGGAAGGAGAAGATCTCGAATTTACCGTTATATTTGAAGTATATCCTGAAGTTAGTTTACCTGACTTCTCTCAGATTCAGGTTGAACAGCCAGTCGCTGAAATAACTAAGGATGACTTAGGTTCTATGATAGAAACTCTAAGGGAGCAGCGCAGGACTTGGGAAGACGTAGAACGCAGTGCAGAAGATAAAGATTTGGTGAATATAGACTACGTTGGGAGAAAAGGAGGCGAAGCATTCGAAGGTGGAGCCGCGAAAGGGTCGAATCTGGTTTTGGGTTCTGAGCAAATGATTCCAGGATTTGAATCTGGGATTATTGGAAAAAAGTTGGGCGAGCAATTTACCATTGCACTCAGGTTTCCAAAGGAATACCACAACGCTGAGCTTGCGGATGCAGAAGTCGAGTTCGATATAAGCCTTAACACTATAAAGCAAGAGATCCTTCCTGAGGTTGACGAGGAATTTTTTAAAAGTTTTGGAGTAGAGGAGGGCGGTGAGACTGCTTTTCATGAAGAGATCAAGAGTAATATGGAGCGCGAGTTAAAAGCTGCGACTCGAAATAAAATTAAATCAAAGATTATGGATGCTCTTTTAAATTTGATAGATTTAAGCGTTCCGGATGCGCTGTTACAGGGGGAGATTCAAGGGCTTAAAGCTCAAGCACTTCAAAAGATAGGAAACGAACAAGCGGTTGATCCCTCCTTGTTGCCAGATGCTCTTTTTCAAGAGCAAGCGAATCGCAGAGTAGTTCTTGGTTTGGTGCTAGGTGAGGTGATCAAGGACAAAGATCTAAAAGCTGACCCTATCAAGGTTAGGGAATCGGTGGAGGAGTTAGCATCAACATATGAATCTCCTGATGAAGTGATTAATTGGTATTATGGAAACAAAGAACAACTTGCATCTATCGAATCCGCTGTATTGGAAGATCAGGTTTTCGACTTGATTATTGAAGAAGCAGTTATTACCGAGAAAAAAATGAGCTATCAGGAGGTTATTAAGCCAGATGAAGCTCAAACCGGTAAAGAGAAAGGCGAGAGTGACTTATAGCGCCAAATGAATCGATCATTGGCGTTATTATTCATACCGAATGATTTCATTTTAACTGCGAGGCTGAAAGGAGATGTTAATTTATGCCTGATATAAGAATTCCCCGGGCTGCTCTTGTTCCGATGGTAGTAGAACAAACCTCTCGCGGAGAGAGATCCTATGATATCTACTCTCGTTTACTCAAAGACCGCGTGATTTTTATGACCGGTGTGGTGGAAGACCACATGGCTAACCTAATTGTGGCTCAGATGCTGTTTTTGGAATCTGAAAACCCAGATAAGGACATTCATCTATACATTAATTCCCCGGGCGGTTCAGTTACGGCGGGACTTTCAATATACGATACCATGCAGTTTATTAAGCCCGACGTGAGCACAATGTGTGTTGGTCAGGCAGCTAGCATGGGAGCGTTTTTGCTCGCCGGAGGCACGAGCGGCAAAAGAATGGCTCTTCCTCATTCGCGTGTGATGATTCATCAGCCTAGCGGCGGGGCGCAAGGGCAGGCTTCAGATATTCAGATACAGGCTAATGAAATCATATACTTGAGAAAAAATCTTAATAAACTACTTGCATTTCATACAGGTCAAAAAGAAGAAGCAATTAGCCGCGATACCGAGCGAGATCATTTCCTTGGTGCTGAAGAAGCCAGAGAATATGGCCTTGTCGATAAAGTAATCGAAAAAAGAGTAGATAATAAGGTGAGTGAATAGGTTAACTAAAATCGAGCGCTGTAAGATTACTATCTACACAGAAGCCTTTTGGGGAGCGCGTACCTTAATGAAGCGGATTCCGAACCTAGTTTAAAAAACTTTTAATAGTAAGATTGACCTTGAGGGAAGGTAGTAGACAAGCCATGTCGGATGACGAATTCAATAAAGATGAAAACGGTAAGCTCCTTTACTGTTCCTTTTGCGGTAAAAGTCAGCATGAAGTCAGGAAGCTGATCGCCGGACCATCGGTATTTGTGTGCGATGAATGTGTGGATCTGTGTAACGATATAATTCGTGAAGAGATTCAAGATAAGGATTCTGAGAAAACAGCCCGGAAACTCCCTATTCCTGAGGAAATAAAAAATACTCTCGATGAGTATGTTATCGGGCAGGAAGGAGCTAAAAAGGTTCTGTCGGTGGCTGTTTATAATCATTACAAACGATTAAATTACGACAAATCAAAGGATGGGGTCGAGTTAAGTAAAAGCAATATTTTAATGATTGGTCCAACTGGGACAGGGAAAACGTTACTTGCGGAGACGTTAGCTCGTCTCTTAGATGTGCCTTTTACGATAGCGGATGCTACCACCTTAACGGAGGCTGGCTATGTTGGCGAAGACGTTGAGAATATAATTCAAAAGCTTTTGCAAAAGTGCGACTATGATGTCGAAAAGGCCCAAATAGGCATAGTCTATATTGATGAGATAGATAAAATTTCGCGAAAATCTGATAATCCTTCGATTACTCGGGATGTTTCTGGTGAGGGTGTCCAGCAAGCTCTTTTGAAATTGATTGAGGGAACCATAGCGTCGGTGCCGCCTCAGGGCGGTAGAAAACACCCTCAGCAGGAGTTTTTGCAAGTCGATACTTCAAATATATTATTTGTGTGTGGGGGGGCTTTTGCTGGGCTTGATAAAGTAATAAGGGACCGGTCCGAAAAAAGTGGAATAGGTTTTAATGCTGAGGTGCGTTCGCACTCTCAACAACAGAATGTTGGAAAAACACTCAGAAGTGTTGAGCCTGAAGACCTTGTTAAATATGGATTAATTCCTGAATTTGTTGGTCGTCTTCCCATGATCGCTACGCTTGATGAGCTTGATCTCGATGCGTTAGTTCGTATTAGCCGGGAGCCGAAAAATTCATTAACAAAGCAGTATATTAAACTTTTTGAAATGGAAGGCGTTGAAATTCAATTTAGAGACGATGCGCTAAGAGCTGTGGCTAGAAAAGCGCAAGAGAGAAAGACAGGGGCGCGAGGGCTTCGCTCAATAATGGAGACGGTTCTTTTAGAAACGATGTACAAAATACCTTCTTTAGAAAAAGTGAGTAAGGTTGTAATCGACGAGGCTGTTATTGGAGGTGAGTCTGAGCCGCTCCTTATGTATGAGAATGTGGATCAACAAAGTAAGTCTGCAGTCGACGAATAAATCAAATACCACCCTTGATTTTTGGCGAATCGACGTCATTTAGTATTCATAAACTAAGTCATCAAGAGTAAGTAGACTATGTCAGAAATCCCTCTTCCTGAATCAGTATTACCTTTGCTTCCCCTTAGAGATGTAGTGGTGTATCCACAAATAGTCCAGCCTCTTTTTGTAGGGAGACCTAAGTCTATAAAAGCGCTTGAAATGGCTATGTCTGCTAATAAGCAAGTTTTATTGGTAGCTCAAAAAAACCCATTAGAAGACGAGCCAGCTGAAAAAGAATTGTTTGACATAGGTACTGTTTCGACGATTTTACAATTGATTCGGCTACCAGATGGAACAGTAAAAGTATTGGTTGAAGGTCTAGAAAGGGCGAAAATCACGAGAATAGTCACTGGAACTGATTATTTCCAAACCGAAATTAAATTAATGTCATCAGAAGAAATCCCTAAAAAAGAATCATCATTGTTGATTCGCTCCCTACTTTCGCAATTCGATCAGTATGTTCAATTAAGTAAAAAAATTCCCCCTGAGGTTATGACGTCCATTTCCGGTATTGATGAGCCCGGAAGGTTGGTGGATACGATTGCTTCACATATGTCCCTTCAGCTGCAAGAAAAGCAAAACCTTCTGGAATTATCTTCTTTAAAAAGCCGCGTGGAACACCTTATGGCGTTGATCGAGTCTGAAATTGATTTGTTTCAGGTAGAAAAACGCATTAGGGGACGTGTAAAAAAACAAATGGAGAAAAGCCAAAGGGAATATTATTTGAACGAACAAATGAAGGCCATTCAAAAAGAGATGGGGGAATTAGAAGATGTTCCGAATGAGGCTGATGAGTTAAAACTAAAAATTGAAGAAGCGGGAATGTCAAAGGAAGCTAAAGAAAAAGCTTTGTCCGAGCTCCATAAGCTGAAATTAATGTCGCCGATGTCCTCCGAGGCTTCTGTTGTGAGAACATACTTAGATTGGATGGTCAATATTCCCTGGAAGAAAAGGTCAAAAGTGCGCTTGGACCTTAAAAGAGCGGAAGAAATTCTCGAAAATGATCATTATGGCTTAAAGGAAGTTAAAGAGCGTATTCTAGAGTATTTGGCAGTCCATAAGCGAGTGAAGAAATTAAAGGGTCCCATACTTTGTCTGGTTGGGCCGCCGGGTGTTGGTAAAACTTCCTTGGGAGAATCAATCGCAAGGGCTACGAATAGGAAGTTTGTGAGAATGGCGCTAGGGGGTGTTCGTGATGAAGCGGAAATCAGAGGTCATAGAAAAACCTACATCGGATCGCTACCCGGTAAATTATTACAAAAAATATCGAAAGTGGGGGTAAAAAACCCGCTTTTTCTTTTGGATGAGATTGACAAGATGGGGATGGACCACCGCGGAGACCCCGCTTCGGCTCTGTTGGAGGTTTTGGATCCTGAGCAAAACCACAGTTTTAATGATCACTATCTAGAAGTCGATTACGACCTCTCTGAGATTATGTTTGTGTGCACCTCTAATAGTATGAATATTCCTGAGGCCCTTTTAGACCGAATGGAGGTGATCAGAATACCTGGCTATACTGAAGACGAAAAGTCAAATATCGCGGAGCGATATTTGATACCAAAACAGAAAAAGAATAACGGGTTGAGGGAGGAAGAGCTTAGCTTTTCTAAAAAGCCTATTCTGGATCTTATTCGTTACTACACTCGAGAGGCGGGCGTCCGCGGATTAGAGAGAGAGATCGCAAAAATTTGCCGAAAAGTTGTAAAGGAAAGCGCTCTGTCGGATGAGAACACTGTCGTTTCCCTGGATAGCGATATTTTGGATAAATATTCCGGGGTTCAAAAATACGATTATGGCAAGGCGGATGAGCAAAATAAAGTCGGGCAAGTAAACGGGTTGGCGTGGACGCAAGTAGGCGGGGAATTGCTGACAATAGAAGCGATCGCGGTAGAGGGGAAGGGAAAAACTATTAAGACTGGGTCCTTAGGAGATGTAATGCAAGAGTCGATTCAGGCAGCTTTCACCGTTGTCAGAAGCCGAGCTCAATCTTTGGGACTGAATGCTAGCTTTCATGAGAAGCTTGATTTGCATATTCATGTACCAGAAGGGGCGACACCGAAAGACGGCCCCAGTGCTGGTGTAGGCATGTGCACAGCGTTGGTCTCTGTGCTTACTGAAATCCCTGTCAAATCTGACGTTGCTATGACCGGAGAGATTACGTTACAAGGACAGGTGCTCAGGATAGGAGGCTTGAAGGAGAAGCTGTTAGCTGCTCATCGCGGGAATATTAAAACAATTATTATTCCTGCTGATAATGAAAGAGACTTAGCTGAAATTCCAGATGAGATAAAAGCTGATTTGGAAATACGCCCAGCCAAATGGATAGATGAAGTCTTAGAGTATGCGTTAGCTAATCAGCCGACACCATTGAAGGGCGGAAAAAAAGATAAGGAAAAGAAAAAACGGTCTCAAGAAGATATAAGTGCTGATAAAGGTGAAAATGTTGTAAAAACCCACTAAATACGCGTGTTTCCGGTTGACAGGCCTTTTGGGCGCTTGGTATAAAGCAGCAGTAATACCAAGGTCTAGGCGTTTCTCAATTTAACGGGTCAATAAGAGAAACAGCGGATCAGTAATCGGCTAAAGCTTAACATTTTGCGGCGCTCAGGACTTGTGGTAAGACGATATACAATTCAATTGGATTTAGCTCCCAGCGGTCCAAAAACATAAACGCTTAATTGTTTATACTAAAGGGGATAACGTGAATAAATCAGAATTAATAGATGCTGTTGCTGCAAGTGCGGACCTTCCAAAAGCCTCTGCCGGGCGTGCCATCGATGCCATGATAGAGACTATTACGGGTTCGCTGCAAAAAGATGATCCAGTTGTGCTCGTAGGCTTTGGAACATTTGCTACTAAAAATAGAGCGGCTCGCACTGGACGTAATCCTCAAACTGGTGCTCCTATCCAAATCAAAGCAGCAAGAGTGCCGAGCTTTAAAGCTGGTAAAGCCCTCAAGGATTCGGTCAATTCATAGTTGAATCTTGCTTCTTGTTTGAGGTCTTTGTGATTTGAACAACAGATTGCGGCGGGTGGTGCGCCACAACTAGTCTGGCAGAAAAAATGTGTCAACAAGAGGATAAGATTTTTCCCTGAGTATTTACTAGAGCTTAGGAAGAAACGTCTTTGTAGTAGTTGTGGTTAAAATGAGAGTAAAGTACAGGCGCATCTTTGATGCGCCTTTTTACGTTTGAATGCCGGGCAGGAAGCTCATTAAGTTGGAAAATAGTCATGCTTCAAGACATAAGGGAAAAATCGTTAGGGACATTTGGTAAGGTAATCATAGGCATAATTATCGCTGTGTTTGCGCTATTCGGCGTTGAGTCGATCATCGGCGGATTCACTCAGCCTCCTTCGGTCGCAGATATTAACGGTGAAGCGGTTACTCAATTTGAACTTGATCAAAGCGTTCAAAACCTCCTCGCTTCGGTTGGTGGTAATCTTAGCGGTATTGATCAGGGTTTCTTAGAATCAATTGCACTTAACCAAATTATTGAAGAGACTCTGCTCCGCCAAAAGGCAAATACCGAAGGAATGACGATTTCATCTGATCGCATAGATCGTGGTATCCTTGAAACTGAAAGTTTTCAAATTAATGGTGTGTTTGATCCAGACCTTGCGGTAAGGACTATGGCAACTCAAGGTTTGAATGTGCCGCTTTATAGACAGTCGTTAGCACAGAGAATGGTTTTGTCTCAGCTTGCTAATGCGTTTACCAGCACAAGTTTTGTCACCGACACTGAATTAGAGCGATTTGTGGAATTGAGTGCGCAGACTCGAGACTTTCGCTATATCTCTGTGACAATGGGCACGCGTACTCTTGGAACCCCAGTGAAAGATGAAGAGATAGCCTCTTACTATGAGTCAAATAGAAACGAATTTACTGAAGAAGAGTCAGTTGTCGTTCAATACGTTTTGCTAGATAAAAATAGTATCGCTGAAGAACTTACCGTTGCCGAGGCGGATCTGTTAGCTGGCTATGAATTAGAGAGGTTAGAGTTCGAAGGATCTTCAGAGAAACGTGCTTCACATATTTTATTTGAGATAAATAACGACTTGGACCAGAGTGAGGCTTTAAGATTGGCTGAAACTACAAGAGCACGCATTGAGCAGGGTGAGGAATTTACTACTTTGGCTTTGGACCTTTCAAATGACCTCGTGTCAGCTGAAGTAGGTGGTGATATCGGATACACCGATGGCTCGGCTTTCCCAGATGAAATCGAGAATGCTTTAGACGATCTGAGTCTAGGCGAGATATCTGCTCCAGTTATTTCTGAGTTCGGTGTGCATCTTTTAAAGTTAACCGAAGATTCTGAAAATGTCTTCCCCTCTTTTGAGGAAAGTCGACAAAGAATTGAACGAGACTTTAAAAGCGCGGAAGTAGAACAAATTTATGCAGAGAGATTGCAGGACTTGTCTAACTTAGCGTTCGAAACGGGAGATCTAGATACTATATCGGAAGAGCTAGATATGCCAATACTAGAAAGCGGTTCTGTATTAAGAGGAGGCGGTGCTGGAATATTTTCGAATGAAAATTTAGTTGAGGCTGCTTACTCAGATGAAGTACTCCTAGAGGGAAATAACAGCGAGGTTATAGAGTTGGACGATTCGCAATCGATAGTTCTGCGGGTCTTAGAATTTAATGAGGCCATGGTGCTGCCCTTGGATGACGTGCAGCCAGAGATTGCAGTAATTCTTCGAACTAAAATGGAGCGGGACGCGGTTCAAAAGATCGGTAATGCTTTGGTCGAACAGTTTCAGGAAGGAACTAACCTTGATGAGCTTCTTACGGAAAATGAACTATCCTGGGTCGTCGAAACAGAAGTAGGAAGGAACTCTTTTTCGGTCAATAGGGAAATACTTGATGAGGTCTTTTCGCTATCTTCGGCTAGCGATGATGAGCAAAGTGCTACGCTCACTTTAAATAATGGCACATTTGTTTTGGTCGAGTTGAATGGAATAAATGAAGGTGTTTTGGACTCCATACCTGAAGCTCAACGCGTAGCGCTTGCAGAATCGATTGTTACAGATATTGGGAATAATGATTTTCAGGGATATATGGGTTCTCTAAGAGATAATTCCGACATTCAAACAAATCTTTTGGACGGAGATCTTTAGCTTTTTTATTTAAGGCGCTGTCTGATCGTTGAGTGAGCCCATAGCTGTCGTGTTAAAACCTCCATCCACATATAAGATTTCGCCGCTAACTCCAGATGCTAAATCTGAACATAAGAATGCCGCAGCGTTGCCTACTTCATCGATAGTCACATTCCGACGCAATGGAGTTTGCTTAGCATTGTGTTCGAGCATTTTGCGGAAACTTTTAATCCCCGCGGCCGCTAGGGTTTTTATTGGCCCTGCGGAAATTCCATTTACGCGGGTCCCCTCAGGACCAAGGCTTGCCGCCATATATCTGACGTTAGATTCTAAGCTGGCTTTGGCTAGGCCCATTACGTTGTAGTTCGGGAGACTCCTCAATGCTCCCAAATAGCTAAGCGTTAAAAGCGAACCGTTCCTACCTTTCATTAATTCGCGGCCTTCTTGGGCTAAGGCCACTAGACTGTAGGAGCTTATTTCATGAGCAGTGAGAAAACCTTGTCGCGTGGTTACATCTACGTAATTACCATTTAATTCGTTAGCAGGAGCATACGCAAGGCAGTGGACTATTCCGTCAAGGTTTTCCCACGAATCCCCAATTTTAGAGAATAGATCTTTAATTTGAGAGTCATCAGTTACATCGCACGGGTGCACAATCGTTGAGCCCCAGCCCTCAGCAAATTTTAAGACTCGATCTTTTAGTTTTTGATTTTGATATGTGAAGGCAAGTTCCGCACCATTGCGGTGGAGCGAAGCAGCGATGCCAGAGGCTATAGAGAGTTTACTAGCTACGCCTAAAACTAAGATCTTTTTGCCAGAAAGAAAACCCATAAAACATATCCTTATTAATATTAAGTTTATAAAAGTGTAAAGGCTTTATCTCTTTGTCTCAAGCGGGGGGGTAGGCTCTTCAAGTAAAGACTCCCAATTTCTAGTCCTAGTAGCAAAAATCGCGATTCCGATGCCAGACAAAGTTAGGAAAAAGCTGATTTGGAGATAAAGATTTGGCATCTGATCGATGCTTTCAGCGTCAAACTCACCGGCAATTAAGCCGGCCACTAAACTACCTATCGAGTAAGTTAAAGTAAAGACCCCCATCATCTGTCCTGCAAGTCTTTTTGGAGATAACCTGCTTACAGCGCTCAGGGCTACTGGGCTAAGGCACAGTTCGCCGACTGTATGCAGAAAATAAGTAGTGATCAACCAATATGGCGCAACTGAAAATCCCGAAATAGCAGCTTGGGTTGCAAAGAACATTACAACGAACCCGCTGGACATAATTATCAGACCGGCAGCGCATTTGAGTCCATAATTAGGTCTGATCAAATTCTTGCCAAGATTAACCCAAAGTGCGGCGAAGAATGGCGAGAGAATAATGATGAAAAAAGAATTTGCAGATTGAAACCACGAAGTTGGAATTTCAAAAGACCCTATCAGCCTGTTAGTGAAATCCCTACCAAAAAGATTGAGTGATGATCCTGCCTGTTCGGCGCCTGCCCAAAACAAAGTTGATGCGAGGCAAATAAGAAATAAGGCTATAAGAGATTTTCTTTCATTTAAATCTAAGTCCATAAAAAAGAGGATCGCCGCATAATATCCAAGAAATATTATAGTTATTAATGTCGCAACGTATTGGGCAATGGATATTGGGTTGACGGCAATTTTTCCAAATAAAATTAACGCTATAAACAGAAGGAGGAAAAATAGAAAGGCTATTATTCCTAGCTTACTATTTTTTTGACCAGCACGGGTCAGTGGTTGAGTTGGGCTAGTTGCCATTCCCTCCAATTTGTAGAGAGTCAGTTTAAACTGAATAAGCCCTAACCCCATACCGATAGCGGCAGCTCCAAAAGCCCAATGATAGCCTTTATAAACTTGGAGCCATCCACAGACGATATACCCAATTATTGACCCTATATTTATTCCCATATAGTACAGAGCATATCCAGCGTCCCTACGACTATCCTCTTGGTTATAGAGGGAGCCGACAAGTGCTCCGATATTTGGCTTTAGCAATCCTGTCCCTAAGATTATGAAAATTAACCCGATAAAAAATGTGGTGGTATTGGGTATTGCCAGTAGGATATGGCCGAGCATAATTATAACGCCTCCGTACCATATAGCCTTCTGTCCTCCTATAAGCCGGTCTGCAATCCATCCGCCGGGCAAGCCAAAGAAATAAACTGCGCCCGTATAAAGCCCATAGATTGCAGTGGCCGAGGCCACTGTTAGCCCCAAGCCTCCTTCTTGCATGTGAAGGGTCATGAACAGAACCAATAGAGCCCTCATGCCATAATAGCTCATGCGCTCCCACATCTCGGTGAAAAATAAGGTCGATAATCCTGCAGGATGCCCAAAGAATTCTGCGTTAGAGAGTGTTGTTTTAGTTGTTTCGAGCACTGGGAGGGGAGCGCTAATTTGTTTCTGGCTGAATAACGCGTATGAGCTGCCCCGGGAATATTAGATCGCTAGACGACAAATTATTCCATCGCAGCAGGTCGGATAATCTAATCTTAAAGCGCGCTGCTATCTCTATCATTGCGTCACCCTGGCGCACCTCATAATCTTGAGCAGCCATGGCCACAGAGATCTCCTGAGATGGGGCAGCATTAGCTAGCATTTCAAGTCGTAGTTCTTGTCCGGGTTGCAAGATAGAATTGATGCTGATGTTATTTTGCTTAGCGATATCAGCAGATTTCAAATCAAAGCGTCGAGCAATTTTCCATAAATTGTCCCCATTCTGGACAATGTATAGATTAGGGACAGGTATGCGCCTTCGAGCTTGATTGTTTTTGTTGATATTTGCGAGAAGTGAAAAATCTGTGGTTCTGGGAACAAGCAATGCGTCTCCGGCAATGATTCTGCTTCCTGAGATTTGATTAACTGATGTTAGTATTTCAATATTTGTATCTAATTTGATGGCTATACCACCAAGGGTGTCTCCCGGCTTAATTTCGTATCTATCCCAAGTGATAAATCTATCTGGTCCCAACTCAGCAATTCTATCTCTGAGTAGATCCGCATTGTCTAGCGGTACGGCGATGACTTGGGGGTTGTCTGGGTGAGTTGCCCATTGAAGGTACCCCGGATTTAAACGTCTGAGTTCGTTATAGTTGAGGTTTGCCAAGTGGGCTGCTTGGGCTAAGTCTATTTGTGAATCTATCTTCACCAGCACAAGCGACTCTTCGTTTGCAATTGGTGAGAGCTCTATTCCATAACGGCTGCTGTTAGAGATTAATTTAGCTAATGCGAGAATTTTTGGAACGTGTGCCTTGGTTTCTTTCGCAAGTGGTAGGGACCAAAAATCGGCAGTTTCCGTTGTCATATTGGCCCTTCTTATTGCGCGCTTGACGTTCCCAGGCCCGGTATTATAAGCGGCGAGGGCTAAAAGCCAGTTGTTATCGAACTCTAAATGCAGCTCTTCTAGGAAATCAAGAGCCGCGACAGTTGATGCGCGCGGGTCTCTTCTCCCGTCATACCACCAGTCTTGCTGTAATCCGAAGCTTTTGGCTGTGGGGCCAATGAATTGCCACAGGCCGACAGCATGCTTAGGCGAATATGCATTGGGGTTAAAAGTGCTTTCAACGATGGGTATCAGAGCAAGCTCCATCGGCAGATTGCGCCGCTCGATTTCACCAACGATCCAAAATAGAAATGGTTCAGCTCGCTCTGCTATCCGATCGAAATAAGGTTGATTGTATATATAGGAGCCTAAAGCCTCTTGAACCGCGGGATTATCGTAGTGATCAGTCAAAAGAAATTTTGTTTGCAGGCGCGCCCATAAATCATCGAAGCTCTCTATCAGGTCCGTTTCCTCTGGTGTAATAGCGGGGATAGGGGGTGATTCTTTCCTGATCACCTGATTATTAGCTACGTCGGGGGGCGTTTCGAGGTCCAGCATGGATACTTTGTTTGTTGTTTGGCAACTGAAAAATAAGGAAACTCCACCGATGAGATAAAGAAATCGGAGAACTGATCGGAACCGTTTCGCCATACTTGAAATAACCATTAGGTAAGAAAAATTTTCCTTAAACGCGCCTTAATACTGATGTGAAAATTACGGGAGTATATTGTATATTATTGATATAATTGAACATAGTATCATAGCATAAGCTTTTTAATAAACGCAAAAGCTTGACGATAAAAGGTCTACGACCCAAGACAAGATTTTTACGCGGAGAAGTTTCTAAAGGCACGTGGGAATTGATGGTCAGCATGAAGAACAACATTGGTATTTGTAGATCTTAATGAAAACTCGCATTGGTGATGATGGCGAAGCTCAAACTTATAGTTCCTCTAAGTACATGGATACGAGTTATGATCTATTGAGCGATTGGTATAGCTCATCTATGGGCCTTAAGGTATTTAACGCTGAAAAGCGAAAGGTTCAGCAGATAATTGCGGGGCTAGTTGGCTTTAACGCACTACAATTGGGTTTAGATAACAATTTTCAGTTGATCGATATGAGTTCTGCTGCAAATAAAATAATGTTTTGTCCTAACTGGCGGGATGGAAATAAAACACCGGTCGCCAACATAGAGGAACTACCGTTAGCGACTGAAAGTATAGATATTATTGTGATATACCACGCTCTGGATTTTACGCCGGATAGTCACAAGCTTTTGCGTGAAGCGACCCGAGTTCTCAAGTCGGGGGGTAGTTTGATAATAGTCGGCTTTAACCCGTTGAGCCTTTGGGGGCTCGTTCGCTCAATGACTCGAAAGCGGGAAATCCCATGGTCAGGGCGTTTTATTCCGCTTAAACGGTTAAGTGAATGGCTTAGTCTGTTAACTCTATGTGTTGATTTTGTTGATCATGCTGTTCATTTCTTGCCATTTAGTTATGAAAGATTGTTAAGGAGAGCAGACAAATTTGAACAGATTGGCTCGAATTTGAAGAGTCCTTTTGGGGCATCTTATATTGTTCATTGTGTAAAACATACGGTACCAATTACACCCCTTATTTCGAAGCGATGGTCTCTTCGCTCGGTAACGGGAGCATTTCCTGTGACAGAAAATGTTAGAATTAGGAGATATTGAGGTTGAGGTTAAATGTGAAAGGGGTAGTAGAGCTATATACGGATGGTGCTTGTCGAGGCAATCCCGGGAAGGGAGGCTGGGGTGCTCTTATCCGTTATGGCAGTATAGAGAAAAAAATTTTTGGTGGTGAAGGCCGAACCACTAATAATCGCATGGAGTTAGTAGCAGTCATAAAGGGACTTGAGGCTTTGACCCATTCTTGTAAAGTAAGGATCACGACGGATTCAAAATATGTGCTTACCGGGGCCTCAGAGTGGATGGTTAACTGGAAAAAGCGAAATTGGCTGACGTCAAGCAAAAAACCAGTGCTGAATATGGAATTATGGCAACGCCTTGACGAATTATTACAGGAGCATGAGATAGAGTGGGAGTGGGTTAAGGGGCACAGCGGTCATCCTGAAAACGAAATCGCTGATCAATTAGCAAATCAAGGAATTGATGAGCTCGCGTGATAACTTTCAAAAAAAGAAAGCTTAAAGAAGAAAATATAAATGCGACAAATAGTGTTAGATACTGAGACGACCGGATTAGACCCCAATCAAGGACACCGAATTATCGAAATAGGGTGTGTGGAAATTCAAAATAGGAGGCTGACTGGAGAACATTTTCAGGTGTATCTTAATCCAGAACGCGATATTGATGATGGGGCTATTCAAGTTCATGGTTTGACCTCAGAATTTCTATCTGACAAGGCTAAATTTGCAGAAATCCAGAGTCAGTTTATTGAATTTATAAAAGGTGCAGAATTGATAATACATAATGCCCCTTTTGATGTCGGCTTCATT
The DNA here is from genome assembly GCA_029245905.1 of Gammaproteobacteria bacterium. Classification (GTDB taxonomy): domain Bacteria; phylum Pseudomonadota; class Gammaproteobacteria; order Pseudomonadales; family Pseudohongiellaceae; genus UBA9145. The sequence goes on along the minus strand of JAQWOJ010000093.1, from coordinate 11,631 downwards.
GATCATGAGTTAAAAAGGTTGGACAAAGCGGCTGAAGCGGTTGAAAGTTTCTGTACAATTCACGACACTCTAGTGTTTGCGAGGAATAAGCACCCGGGGCAGAGGAATAGTCTAGATGCTTTGTGTAAGCGCTATGAGATAAAAAATTCACATAGAGATCTACATGGAGCTTTGTTGGACGCAGAGATCCTCGCTGATGTCTATTTGGCCATGACTAGCGGTCAATCAACCTTGCTACTAAACGAAAACACTTCGGCCCCATCAGTCGCTAGCAAGAAGAAAAGAAAGAAAAATCCGGATCGTGGCCTAATACCAGTTCTTCGCGCAAACGAAGAGGAGCTTGATCAGCATAAACATAGACTAGAAGAGATCGAAAAAATGAGTCCGGCTGGAAGTTTATGGCTAAATGATAATCCTGTTCCTAAATCGGTCTGAACGGAGACCTTTCTATTATAGATAGAGTTGAAGAAATGTTTCTTAACTCTTTGATTTCTACATAACCAATAAGCTGGCTTGTTAGCTTTCGATGCTTTAACTTAAATATATGGTAACCTCACAATATTTTATTTCCTCACCTCAGCTCACTGATTTAGATCAGCTGATTTTATTCTACGAGAACAATATTGTAGCCGATGGGGATAATTACCTCTGGAGGAAAAGAGATGTAGAAAAATTTCTTCCGTCTACTTTAGTTTGTTTAATTGTGGAAAAATCTGAGTCTTGTCGGGTTATAGCGCTAGATCTTAAGGATGATATCTCAAGGGATCTTTCCGCGACTTGCAGATCCTTACGGAGTCTTCTCTTTGTCGAACATGATTTAGACTTCGCTCTGGCTGGCAAGGCTAATCAGATTCTTAATTGGTATAAAAGCCATCAATACTGTGGTAAGTGTGGTGTAAGATCCCAGCGACACAATGATCATAGGGCTCTTTACTGCCCAAACTGTAAAGAACAATTTTTCCCGAGGATAAATCCTTGCGTTATTGTTTTAGTTACCAAAGGCGAAAAAATTCTTCTGGCTCGTAGTTCAAGATTTCGTAGTGGATTCTTTAGTTGTCTCGCGGGTTTTATTGAGGTTGGTGAAACTCCAGAAGAAACAGTATCTAGAGAAGTTAAAGAAGAAGTAGGCCTTTCCGTTGAGAACATAAGGTATGTGAAGAGTCAATCATGGCCTTTTCCTTCTCAGTTAATGCTAGGCTTTCATGCTGATTACAAAGGTGGTGAAATAATACCTGAGCCTGCCGAAATCGATGAGGCTCATTGGTTTGGCGTTAGAGAACTACCTTCGGTACCTTCGTCTAGCGTAAGCGTTGCTGGTGAACTCATAAAAGTCTACATTGATTCGATAAGTCAATGAGATGTTTCGATAGGGTTGCATGTAACAAAAATCTAGACAATACGCGTCTAATCTTGTGTTAAGGAGAAAGTTTTGGAGTTTTTGATCGAGTACGGAATGTTCCTAGCCCGAGTGGCAACAATACTTATTGCTATCATAATAATTGTCGGTGTTATCGCCTCTTCGGGTCAGAAACAGAAAAGGATAGGAAAGGGTGGATCAATTAGTGCTACACGAATTAATGATCACATTAATGATTTGCGCGAGGTTTTAAGGCTCTCAATTTTAGATAAAGATGATATCAAGGCTGTTCATAAGGAAGAGAAAAAGACGTCAAAGGCGGAGCTAAAAGAGAAGAAAGAATCTGTAAAAAAAGCAAAAGAGGCTGACGAAAATCCTCCGAAGAAAAAGCGGTATTTTGTTCTAAATTTTAAAGGAAATATAGCGGCCGATGCTGTCGAATCTCTTAGAGAAGAAATCACCGCTATATTGTCTCTAGCGACGCCTGATGACGAGGTTGTTTTGCGATTAGAAAGTCCCGGTGGGATGGTACATGCTTATGGCTTAGCATCTTCTCAACTGCTTAGAATCAAAAACAAGAAAATTCCTTTAACTATCTGTGTAGATAAAGTTGCCGCATCCGGTGGTTATATGATGGCTTGCCTGGCAGATAAACTAATTGCTGCTCCCTTTGCTATTATCGGTTCGATAGGCGTTCTTGTCCAATTACCAAATTTCCATAGAGTTCTTAAAAAATATGAGGTTGATTACGAAATCATAAGTGCTGGAGAATATAAGCGGACACTTACTAACTTCGGTGAGATCACTTCAAAGGCTCGTGAGAAGGTCAAAGATGATGTTGAGAACATACATGATATATTTAAAACGTGGGTTAAGGAGTATCGCCCAAGTATAGAGATCGATAAAATAGCTACTGGTGAAACCTGGGTCGGCAGCCAGGCTAAAGAGCGCTACATGGTTGACGAACTAAAAACTAGCGATGAATATATTGTGGAAGCATGTAAGGATTCTGAGGTGTTCGAAATAGAATACGAATTTAAGAAAACTATACAGGAAAAATTTAGCAGTGTGTTAGAAGAGTCCGCTGCTAAGCTATTTAGCCGTTGGGTTAACAAGCCTAACAACGATATCTATCAATAAAGGCTCCATCTACCACTTGCAGTGTTTAATATGAAAAATCAATCTTTTAAAGCTTTACAGATAAGTGAAACACCGGAGAATAATTTTCAGTCGAAAATCGTAACTCGGTCGATAATGGACCTGCCGGACGGAGAAATCTTAATCCGTGTTCTATATTCTTCTCTAAATTTCAAAGATGCTTTGTCTGCATCAGGAAACAAGGGTGTTACAAGATCTTACCCCCATACTCCAGGCATTGATGCTGCGGGAATTGTTGTGTCTTCCGATGTTGCTGCATTTTCGGAAGGTGATGAAGTCATAGTTACGGGATATGACCTTGGCATGAATACACCAGGTGGCTTTGGCGAATATATCAGAGTTCCTTCTGATTGGGTGGTGAAGCGGTCTAGTGGGTTGAATTTGCGTGATAGCATGATTTTGGGTACGGCAGGTGTGACCGCAGCACTTTGTATTGAAAAATTACTAAATGCCGGGATCCAAAGGGAACATGGGGAAATTATCGTGACTGGAGCTACTGGCGGCGTCGGAATTATTTCCGTGGCTATTCTCTCTAGCCTAGGGTTTAGTGTGGCCGCTAGCACTGGGAAAATATCTGAAAAATATTTTCTTGAATCGATTGGTGCATCTCGGGTAATTGAACGTGAAGAATTGGCCGAATCTTCGTCTAGGCCATTGTTAAGAGAAAAATGGGCAGGGGCGATTGATGTGGTTGGCGGAACGACTTTAGTAAACGTATTAAAATCATTGAAATATGGAGCTAGCGTCGCTGCTTGTGGGTTGGTTGAGTCTCCTTCATTAGAAGCTACGGTTTTACCATTTATTTTGCGAGGGATAAATTTGCTCGGTGTGGATTCTGTAGAACAGCCACGAGCGGTTAAGCAAGGGGTTTGGGAGAAATTAGCGAATGACTGGAAGATAGAAGATTTAAGTGCAATTTGTACAGAAATAACCTTTGACAGTTTGCAAGATAATTTGGATAAAATCTTAGCAGGGAAAGTGACTGGTAGAACCCTTTTGAATCTAGACTCTTCTTAGATTTTCTGTTCTTTCGAGTTGACTTTTTAGGAGTCCTGCTGCTCTCGGGAACTCGCGGAGCAAGAATCAGCGTCGGCGAAATAGTGGATTTTGATTTACGCTAGTGCTTTGATAGCTTTCTTGAAAATCTCGGAAGGCATCTATACAGGCTTGAGCATCTTGGTCCGGACGAAGCAGAAATGAGTCGAAACCGCATCGAGACATGTAAAATATCTGATCCCTGAGAACGTCACCGATAGCTCTTATCTCCCCTTCATAGTTTAAAGTTTGCCTCAATTCTCGAGCAGTAGTATATGAGCGACCATCAGAAAAAACGGGGAAATTCAATGCAATGACTGAAAATTCGTCTATCTCGCTCTTAATCTCACTGATGAACTCATCGCTATCCAACCAAATAGCTATATTGCCAGAATAGGCCTCTGCCTCATTCCTATAAAGCTTCCATAGATTTAATGGCACCATAATGGAGTTCGTCGACGAAGCCGCTAGTGCATCTGGCCCAGAAGACTTTTCAAGAATTTCCCAGGTGTCGGTAATTAATTCATTGTTTTTAATTAGATTTTGCATAAACACTATTTTTGAACGGCTCTATTCCCAGTCGATTATAAGTGTCTATAAACTCTTCACTGTCGACCCTATTGTCAAGATAAACATCAAATATTTTCTCCATCACGGTTGGTATTTCTCTTCGAGAAAAAGCTGGCCCCAAAATCTTTCCCAAACTTGCATTATTTTTTGAAGAGCCTCCAAGTGATATCTGAAAAAACTCTTGTCCTTTCTTATCTACCCCCAAAATTCCAATATTAGCGACATGGTGGTGTCCGCAAGCATTCATGCAACCAGATATATTAATCCTAACCTCGCCAATTTCTTTGAGGATTTCTTCGGTGTTAAAGCGTCGTTGAATCGATTCAGCAATCGGAATTGATTTTGCATTTGCTAGAGCGCAGAAGTCCCCTCCAGGGCAACAAATTATGTCTGTAAGCAAGTTGAGATTCATGCTTGCCATAGATTTTTTGTTGAGTTTATTCCATAGGTTGTAAAGTTGCTCTTGCTCCACATCGGCAAGAACAATATTTTGGTGGTGGGTTACTCTAGCTTCTCCAAAACTGAATTCATCTGCTAGGTCAGCTAGATAATCTAACTGCCGATCGGTAACATCACCCGGAGCTACTCCCGTTTCTTTTAACGCGATAGTCACAATCGAATAGCCGATTTTTTTATGATTTGTTACATTCTGGCTGTACCAGCTGTTGAAGAGGGCATTCTGTTGAAGTGGCTTTGTTAGTTGTGTTGGGTTGTTCTCTTTGGCTAGATAAGGAGGGGCGATAAAATAACTTGAGCAGCGTTTTATTTCTTTATCGGTCAAAGTAAGTGCACCATCTTTTAACTTGTCCCATTCTTGATCGACTAAGGCTTTAAATTTCTCTAAACCAGTTTCTTTGATTAATATCTTAATACGAGCTTTGTACTTATTATCACGCCTACCTAATTGATTATATACTCGGAGTATTGCTTCTAGTGCGGTCAAAAGGTGTTTTTTCTCAATATACTCGAAAATAACTTTACCGATGATTGGGGTTCTTCCAAGACCGCCGCCGGCTAAAATTCGAAATCCTACTTCTCCATCAGAACCTTTCACTATATATATGCCGATGTCATGCACTTGAGTTGCTGCTTGGTCGATTTCTGTACCACATACTGCTATTTTAAACTTACGTGGTAAATATGCGAACTCAGGATGAAATGATGACCACTGGCGAATTATTTCGCAGTAAGGTCTGCTGTCTTCGATTTCGTGCTGAGCGGCACCTGCGAACTGGTCTGTTGTTGTGTTGCGAATGCAATTGCCACTTGTCTGTATTGCATGCATTTGGACCTCGGCAAGGCTTTCTAGAATATCAGGAATATCCTCGAGAGCAGGCCAGTTAAACTGAATGTTTTGACGAGTGGTAAAATGGCCATAACCTTTGTCAAAATGATTTGCTATAAAAGATAGTTTGCGAAGTTGTTGAGAAGATAGCATTCCATAAGGTATGGCTACCCGAAGCATAGGCGCTAGTCGTTGTATATAGAGACCATTCTGTAGACGAAGAGGCAAGAATTCTGCATCACTTAACTTTCCCGCGATATAACGCTTGGTTTGATCTCTAAATTGCGCAATGCGGTCATCGAGCATTTGCTCGTCATATTTGTCATACTGATACATGAGACACCAAATTGACTAATTGGATCATGCAGTTTCTTGACATGATCACGAGATTGAAAATTATACATAAAATTATAAATTTGGTGTTAGTAGTTTCTTGATTTGAGCTTGGTCCGCCTTTTTCCTACGGGCTAAGTCTGCAATTTGTTCTTGCGAAATTTTGCCCACGGAAAAGTAATGAGACTCTGGATGCGAAAAATACAAACCGCTTACTGTCGCAGCGGGACTCATCGCGTAGCTTTCTGTGAGCGATACGCCTATATTTTTCTCGGCTTTTAGTAATTTAAAGAGTGTAACTTTTTCGGAGTGGTCAGGGCAGGCTGGATACCCTGGAGCGGGTCGAATACCTTGATAACTTTCGGAAATAAGGTCTGCGTTAGCAAAATTCTCATTTTTATTGTAGCCCCAGAATTCTTTTCGAACACGTTCATGCATATGCTCGGCAAATGCTTCTGCTAAGCGATCGGCTAGCGCTTTTACCAGTAACGATTGGTAATCATTATGTTCTTGCTCATATTTCTTTGAAAGCTTATCGACACCCTTGCCAGTAGTTACAACGAAGCCTCCCATGAAATCGGTAGTACTTTCTTTTGCAGGAGAAATAAAGTCTGCAAGACAAAGATTTGGAAGGGCGCCCAATCTATCGGTTTGCTGGCGAAGAAAGAAAAATTTAGTCTCAGTGTCTTCACTCCCATTCGGGTTTAAAATATCAATATCGTTCTCTCCGCAACGTTGGGCGGGCCAGAAACCAATAACTGCCTTGGCTTCGATAAGATTATTGTCTATTAATTGGGACAGAAGTTTCTGAGCATCATTAAAAAGATCTGTAGCAGCTTTACCTACTATTTGATCTTTCAGTATCGCAGGGTATTTTCCGCTTAGTTGCCAAGTTATAAAAAATGGAGTCCAATCTATGTATGGTATCAATCTCTCTAGGGGATAGTTTTCAAATACTTTGGTGCCTAAAAATGTCGGCTGGTAAGGCGTATGTGAATCCCAATCGATCTTTAATGAATTTACATTCGCTTTCTCATAGTCGACTAGAATTCGATTTGAATTTCGTTTGTCAGTCCGCTTCCGAATGACTTCATATTCTGATCTAATTCCAGTGCAGTATTCAGTTTTACTATTTTGATTCAGTAATTTGCTGACAACCGATACACTTTTCGATGCATCTGGCACATAAATTGTGGCGTCGTTATTATAGTTTTGTTCGATTTTGACTGCTGTATGCGCTTTAGAAGTTGTGGCGCCGCCAATTAGCAGTGGTATCGAAAAATCTTGTCTTTGCAATTCCTTGGCAACATGGACCATCTCATCTAAAGATGGAGTAATTAACCCGCTCAATCCGACAATATCGACGTTCTCTTTCTTTGCGATCTCAAGAATTTTCTCACAAGACACCATCACCCCTAAGTCAATAATTTCATAATTATTACAACCCAGTACAACGCCTACAATATTTTTTCCTATATCATGTACATCGCCTTTCACCGTCGCTAACAGTATCTTTCCTTTTGTTTTTATCTGACCCCCATCCTTTTGACTTTCAATAAAGGGGAGAAGATAAGCGACAGCCTGTTTCATTACTCTTGCGCTTTTAACAACCTGGGGCAGGAACATTTTTCCGGCTCCGAATAAATCGCCAACTTCATTCATGCCATCCATCAGGGAGCCCTCAATCACTTCGATAGGCTTTTCTACCAGCATGCGGGCTTCTTCGGTATCTTCTTCAATAAATTTTGTAATACCTTTGACTAATGAATAAGATAACCTTTCCTTTACTGGGAGCTCTCGCCAAACCAGGTTTTCGGTGGGTTTCTGTGAGACTTCTGCGCCAAACGATTGGGCTACTTCCATTAGTTTTTCTGTGGCATTGCTATGTCTATTCAATACTGCGTCTTCAACAGCATCTTTCAGTGTGGGTGGTATGTCGTCATATACGGTTAATTGTCCGGCGTTAACAATGCCCATGCTCATTCCTGCATGAATGGCATGAAACAGGAAGACCGAGTGGATTGCTTCGCGGACAGCATTATTGCCTCTGAATGAAAAGGAGACATTGCTCACCCCTCCAGATATCTTAGCGCCTTGCAAGTTCTCCGTTATATAGCGACAGCACTCAATAAAGTCGACGGCATAGTTGTTGTGCTCGTCAATCCCGGTGGCGATAGCAAATATATTGGGGTCGAATATTATATCAGTTGGGGGAAAGTTTAATTCTCCGATTAACAGATGATAACTACGCTCACAAATTTCAATTTTTCTCTGCAATGAATCTGCCTGTCCTTTTTCGTCGAAGGCCATGACAATGACTGAAGCCCCATAACGCTGGCAGAGCTTTGCTCTGTCGAGAAATTCTTCTTCACCTTCTTTTAGGCTAATAGAGTTTACAATGGCTTTTCCCTGGACACATTTCAGACCTGTTTCAATAATTTCCCATTTGGAAGAATCTATCATTAGTGGGACTCGGCTTATGTCAGGTTCGGAAGCAATGAGCTTTAAATATTTTTCCATAGCTCCTTCCGAATCCAGCATGCCTTCATCCATATTAATATCGATAATTTGTGCGCCGGCTTCTACTTGTTGTCTAGCAACTTCTAGGGCTTCATCAAAATTTTCTTCTCGTATTAGTCGAGCAAATTTTGCTGAGCCTGTGACATTGGTTCTCTCTCCAATATTTATGAATAATGTTGAGTCATCAATATTCAAAGGCTCTAGACCACTTAATTTTGTGGCATCGTTCAATAGTGGAATCTTTCTGGGCGAGCAATTTTGTATCGTGCGAACAATTGTCTCTATATGATCTGGTGTAGTTCCGCAACAGCCACCTACAATATTTATGAATCCTTGTTGAGCAAACTCTCTGATAATCTCTGCCATCTCTTCTGGGCTTTGATCATACTCTCCAAATTCGTTCGGTAACCCGGCGTTGGGATGAGTGGAAACGTAGCAAGAAGCTAAAGAGGATACTTCTTCTAGGTGAGGTCGAAGTTGCTCAGCGCCAAGAGCACAATTAAACCCAATTGAAAGGGGATTTGCATGAGCTATGGAGTTACAGAATGCGGCCACTGTTTGCCCAGATAAAGTACGGCCGCTCGCATCGGTGATGGTGCCTGAAACCATTATAGGCAAATGTTTGTCTAATCGATCGAATACATTCTGAGCAGCAAATATTGCTGCTTTCGCATTGAGAGTATCGAAAGCGGTCTCTATCATAATGATATCTACTCCACCTTCAATTAGTCCTGTTACTGAGATTTCATAATCTAAGACGAGGTCATCAAAGCTGGTGTTGCGAAAGCCTGGATCATTTACATCTGGAGAGATTGAGGCGGTCTTGCTTGTTGGGCCGAGCACGCCAGCAGCGAACCTGGGTTGATCAGGTGTCTGGAGAGTAGCGTCTCTGCAGGCCTCGCTGGCAATCTTCGCGGCTTCAAAATTTAGTTCGTACGTTATACCTTCCAACTGGTAGTCAGATTGAGAGCTTTTAGTTGAATTGAACGTATTGGTTTCAATTATGTCCGCGCCAGCGTTGAGATAAGCTTGATGAATTTCAGCTATGATTCCCGGTTGAGTTAACGTGAGAAGATCATTATTGCCTGATAAATCTTGAGGATGATCTAAAAATTTACTTCCTCGAAATTCTGTATCCGTAAGGCCCTTAGCCTGAATCATTGTTCCCATGGCTCCATCAAGAATCAGAATGCGCTCCTGAAGGGCTTGGCTAAGTAACTGACTCGATGGATTTTTTGTCATTATCGCGATTATGTAAGATTGGCTAGAAATTGGACTGTTATTCTATCAAAAACTGAGGATGACTATAATGTTTAATATCGAAGTAATCTTCGTGTTCTATTTAAAAGCTCAGTCTAGTAGAATAGATTCCTTAGAGGCGGAAATAGAGAGGCTCTCATGATTAATATTACTGAATCTGCGCAAGCATACCTTACAGACCTATTAAAGAAACAGGAGGTTGAAGGGATTTCGGTGCGAATATTTATTTTGGATGCAGGAACACCAAGAGCTGAGACTTGTATTTCCTTTTGTCGACCAGGAGAAGAAAAGGGTGACGATAAAGTTAAGGAGTACGATAGCTTTAAAGCGTTCGTAGAAGAGAAAAGCATACCATTTCTGGAAGACGCGGTGGTAGATTTTCAGAAAGATTCAATGGGTGGGCAACTGACAATCAAAGCCCCTAACTCTAGGTTGCCAAAGCTGACTGATGATAGCACCCTCGAGGACAGGGTAAACTATGTTTTATACAATGAAGTTAATCCTGGATTAGCGGCACATGGAGGACATGTCTCTTTAGAAGAAATCTTTGAGGAGAGTGTGGCCATTCTTCGTTTTGGGGGTGGGTGCCAAGGCTGCGGAATGGTAGATGTTACATTAAAAGATGGTGTGGAGAAGACACTTCTTTCCCAGATTCCTCAGTTGACTGAGGTGAGAGATGTAACCGATCATTCTATAACTGAGAACGCCTACTACTAATTAACTTACTGTTGATAGGCGTGCTTTAGGGATAAATAAATCTGCTCCTTAAAATCAGTACTACTGGGGTCGAGAGAGGTTAAAATTTCAACGAGATGTTCGTTGTCTTCCTTGTCTCTCCAGATTTTCTTATAACTTCCTTTCTTATAACCGTTATCCTGCCTAAATATATTCAAGACATTTTTTCCAATGTACTGGCGATACAATTCGGTCCAAGTTAATTCGCAATCTGTCATAATCGATTCAAAAAGTGAAAGCTCAATCCTGCCAGCAATTGCTGTCCCGATTAGTAATTCTAGTTTTCGTATAAGGTCGCATGAGTTGACTTGAATATTTTGATTATCAAAGTTTAGATTGGGGTGAGATTTAATCGCCTTGAGCTGATCAGTAAGGTGCAGGAGTGCTTTATGTTCGTCACCTTCGTGCCGCAATAGAAATTCAGATAACAGAAAGTGCCATATATCGATGAGCTCCATTTGAAGCTGCGCTAGATCCTTGTCTTGTTTTTTCCACCATTTCCAGCCGTGGTGCTCAATTGCCTCGGCGCCTTCAATAGCTACTGCACGCAAATAAGGGTATCTGGCTTGAATCCATTTAGGGTCTACTTTTGTGTTCATGGTTTTCTGAAGAGAAAACATAGCAGAAGCTTGTTCTGGTGACAGCATCTAGTTAATCGACCGCCACCGAGCTGATTTTGGATTGCTTTGTCAAGGTGTTGAGCATCTCTCGCCGACTTCGTAGCATGTCGCTATATGATTTTCGAGTGGCCACGCTCTCTGAGTCCTCCTGGTCAGACGCTTTTAACTCCTCTAGCCAGGACTCCAGGACACGAATTTCATTCGTTAATTGGAAGGTTCCTTCCTCAATTAAGCGCTGATCCACTCCGATGTCTGAATCTTTGACTGTGCTGTCGTTTTGTTTTTCTCCCATGGCTTCCCTGAACCTCAATGTGAATCTAGAAAAAATACATAAGCAATTGATTTAATTGCCTAAATTATGATTTCTTTGCTCCCTTTTGAAAATAAAATAAGCCGAGTTCAAAAGAATCTCATAGGGGGAATTATTGGTCAAGAACAAAGAAGATCTGAGAAAGCTTTAGCCCTGAGTGTGGGATCTGATAAGGCGGTTTTTTCAAATGGTATTTTATCGAGTTGGATAAATTGATTTGAATAGCCGATAATTTATTCTTGACTGGGGACTTCTAGGTCCTTAGAATTCCTCGCGTTCTGACGCTGATGCGTCTAAATCTGTTTATTGTCCCCTTCGTCTAGAGGCCTAGGACACCGGGTTTTCATCCCGGCAACAGGGGTTCGAAACCCCTAGGGGACGCCACTTCTTTTTCCTTTACTATCATATAGTTACGGAAAATCTTAGAAAAAACTTAAGTCGCAAAAAG
>JAQWOJ010000088.1 GCA_029245905.1 Gammaproteobacteria bacterium | reverse complement strand
GCTTTGCGGCTCCCGCTGCCTCGATTGAGCAATTAGATTGGATGACTGGAAATTGGGCAGGAAATCTCGGCCCTAATCAGCTAGAAGAAAATTGGATAGCTACGGAGGGCAGCACTCTTATGGCGGCAGTGCGCATGACAGGGGCTGACGCTACGAGCATGTTTGAAATGATCACTATCGAAGAAGTAGAAGGTTCTTTGGTATTACACGTTCAACAATGGGATCCTGGATTTGTGTCTAGGACGGAAACCGCGCAAAAGCTAGAACTCATGGAGATTACAGAGAACTCTGTTAAATTTGAGGATGTTTCAGGTTTTGGCATGCCGACGTTAGGGTATAGCCATCCCGATTCAGAAACTTTTATTATCCATGTTGGCCAGGATGGTGGCGGGACTTTTGATATAGAACTTAAAACTCGGAATCTTTGGTAATAAAATTACCAACGATAAAAAAAGGGATTTTTAAAATCCCTTTTTTTATTCCTGTCTACTAGCTATCTATAGAATCCATTAGACTAACTATTTTCTAGTAATTCTACCCAGTTGCCGTCCGGATCCGCAACTATTGCAATAGCAACGCCTTCGCGAATTGTTTTTGGGCGCATTACTACCTTATAACCATCATTTTCAATTCTCTTAACGGTTTCATCGAGGCTAGGGATATGAATTGTCCAGTAACGATAGCCCGTTGCGCCTCTTATTCCACCGGGAGGCGCTTCTGAGGGAGCGGCCGGGTCTAGTTCAATCACCTTAACGATACTGTCCCCAACCTTGAAACGATTCATTGTTCCGCCGCCGGGCATAGGAATACTAGCTTCTAGTTCCAGTTCCAGGCCTTTGCTGTAAAAAGTAACCATCGCGTCTATGTCCTTAGCGATGATTCCAATATCTATTGCTCTCTTTTGTACTTCGATTCCCATATTTCTAACTCCTTAGACCTGAGCTACGCAGCGCCCATCATTGCCTTAGTTTCAAGAAATTCTTCAAACCCCTCGACGCCCCATTCACGGCCGTTTCCTGATTGTTTGTAGCCACCAAATGGCGCCGAGAAATCGGGCCCAGCCCCGTTTATATGAACATTACCTGTGCGCAGCTTTCTAGCGATTTCTTGAGCGTGAGCGGGCTCTCCTGAAACGTAGCCTGATAAACCATAATCTGTATCGTTGGCGATATTTACGGCATCTTCTTCACTTTCGTAACCAATTATTGATAGGACTGGCCCGAATATTTCCTCCCTTGCTATAGTCATTTCGTTGGATACGTTGGCAAAAACCGTAGGGCGAATAAAGTATCCCTTCTCAAGCCCTTCCGGCCGCGAAAGCCCACCCGTAATTAAATCGGCACCTTCCTCCATGCCAGCTTTTATAAGGGCTTGAATTTTATTGAACTGTAGTTCGCTGACCACGGGCCCCAGTCGAGTGGTCTCTGATAGGGGGTCTCCGACCGTTGATTTTGCTGCCGTAGCTTTCGCAACTTCGATTGCTTCGTCCATACGAGATTTCGGTATAAGCATTCTCGTCGGCGCGTTGCAAGACTGTCCGCTATTCCCGAAACATCCAGCCACGCCGCCAGAAACCGCTTTTGCGAAATCAGGAACGTCACTAAGAATAATGTTAGCTGACTTTCCTCCTAGTTCTTGAGTCACTCGTTTTATCCCATCCGCAGCCGCTTTTGCGACTTCTTTGCCGGCTCGAGTGGAACCTGTGAAGGAGACAAGGTCTATACCGGGATGGGAGGAAATTGCTGCGCCGACAGTTGGCCCATCACCATTAACCAGATTGAATACTCCCGCAGGTAAGCCAGATTCGGCAATTATCTCTGCAAGAATGTAAGCGCTTATTGGTGCAATTTCACTCGGCTTCAGGATCATAGTGCATCCAGCCGCTATTGCGGGCGCGACTTTGCATGCTATTTGATTAAGGGGCCAGTTCCATGGGGTAATGAAACCACAAACGCCAGCTGGCTCCTTGACTATTCTCGTTGAGCCACGAATCTCTTCAAACTCATAGTTTTCTAAAATACTCAGGACATTCATGAAGTGACCAAGGCCACTTCCAACCTGAGCGGTCTTTGACAAGCCCATAGGGGCGCCCATTTCGTTTGAAATGGCCGTCGCCATTTCGCCGCCGCGAGCCTTAAGTCCCTCAATTATTCTGCCAATAACGGCTTTTCTTTCCTCAACACTGGAACTAGACCAAGAGCCGAATGCAGTCTGTGCAGCCTTTACTGCTGCGTCGACGTCTTCTGCAACGCCGAGGCTGATTGTGGCAAAGGCTTCTTCAGTGGCGGGGTTAATTACATTGAGCATTGACCTATCTTGAGGTTCAACCCATGTGCCATCAATTAAGAATTTGTTATAAGCCGCTGTCATGTTTTAACTCCTGTTTTCAAATAACTGTTACGATTAAGTGTTAATAACACTGTACTTTGTAAACCTAGAAAAATATCTACTCAGTATACCCGAGAATTTATTTCATCACGAAAAAATAAAGGGATACTTTAAGTGGATATTTCTAAATCTAAGAGGAGTTGATTAAGACATGATCGCTAGAGCTAGCCGTGCTGTCGGGAAAAAACTTGCATCTTTCTTATCAAAATCGCCGCCTAACTATCGAAAAATCGAGAATATTTCAATGGATAATATTGCTTCGATGCTGGAATTGGGTGACATCATTCTTGTAGAGGGCGGGACGCGAATTAGTTCAGCTATAAAGTATCTGACTCAATCATCCTGGTCGCATGCCTGCTTATGCATTAAAGAGACATCCTCGACCCAGGATCGGTCGATGCTAGTTGAAGCTGATTTGGTCGACGGTGTTCGGACGGTAATGCTGGATCATTATGCGGGGTTCAATATACGAATTTGCAGACCCGTCAATTTAAGTTATGAAGATAAACTAAAGTTGGTAAATTTCGCTAAGTCAAAGCTTGGTAATCAATACGACCTTAAAAACATTTTTGACCTTATGCGCTATTTGATTCAAAAACCAATGGTTCCAAACCGTTACCGTCGAGCAATGCTCGCTCTTGGAAGTGGGGAGCCAACGAAAGCAATTTGTTCAACGCTTGTCGCAGAATCTTTTCAGGTAATCGACTACCCCATTCTTCCACTTAGTCGGAGCGACAAAATTTCGGGAGATAAGAAGGTGACGTATTTTAAGCGCCATTTTACCCACTTTACCCCAAGAGATTTTGACCTATCTCCTTATTTCAAGATAATAAAGCCCACTATTGCACTCGGGTTTGATTTCCATAAAGTAGAATGGCAAAAATCTGAGCTTAAATAATAATTCTCTTGGAGCCTTAAATTATTCCCAGAAGAATGTTAATAGCGGCCTCGAACTGAGGATCGCCGCGTGTTGTATCCTCATAAGGGTAAAAAATAATTCGCTCTGGTTTGACCCCGAGGTTCTCCAGTGGTTGTCCATCGATAAGCAATCCCTCGGCGCTTTTGTAGCTTATATCCGAATCATTGGCCGCGCCTTCGAAAATAAAGCGCCCGATCATACCTTTTGTGGATTCGCCAACGCTTACTACTCTATCTAGTTTATCTAGTTGATACGCGAACAATTCAGGCCCACCTCTGGTGCCCTCATTGAGAAGTAGGGCAATTGGCTTGCGGTAGGGTTTGACTTGCGATTCTAGAAAAATTGAAGGTGAACTATCTGTAAGCTTATTGAAGTTTTGAAAAGCACTAGACGTGTTTTGATTGGAGAAAACTAAATCGAAGTGTTCTGGCCCTAGAAATCCAAAGCTGTCTCGAAAGTCAAAAATGATGCCGTCGGTATGCCGCAGGCCTTTTAACAACATCTGATAATTTATGATCTCGTTACTGCCGCGACTTAACCCCCAAAACCTTATGTAGCCGATTGTTTTATTCCCTGCTGAGAACTCAAGTATGGAATTAGAAGTTGCTGAACGATAGCTGTCGAATAAATTCTCGTAAACAGCAGTAATCGAAATATTTTGGTTATTTCCTGCCCTCGTAAGAGAGAGAGTATTTTCTTGCAGGTTTGGAAAAAATTTACCACTGGCTTCGCGTTCCGGGTTGAACGTATTAATAGGGTGAAAAGGCTCGCCGTTAACTGTTTCAATAATATCTCCGCGGTTAATTCCGGCAGCATGCGCGGGGTATCCCTCGAGTACTGAGGTAACAAGGAATCCCTTGTTGTTCTGTTGTCCTTGTAACCCAATATGATTCAATGCAATTCTTTTAGTGCTATCTTGTGCAATAAAAGATTGTATTAAATAGTAGTCTAATTGGTCCTTCGAAAGGACGCTACTTTGTCCATTTTGCGCATTGATATTGCTAGTTAGCAAAGTTAAGAAACCCACTACAACAAGATATTTCATCGCTACCCAATTATCTCTAACGCACGCTTTGCCGCGGCTCGGCTATAGTGCCGATCTCGCAGATCAATATAAATTTGTGGCACATCGAATTGGAATCTGATTGCCCAATTAAATGTTTGCGCGAGTAGTATATCAATAGCGCTGAAACTGTTCGCTATGGCGAACTTGCTGCCATCGATTAGGTGATCTAGCGCGCGAATTGCCTTTGCGAATTCAAAATTTGCCGTCTCTAGCATTTCAGGAATACGTTGTTCTTCAGGCAAAGCGAAAGTATGTTTGCCTTTGCTCCACAATGGTTGCTCAAGTTCTGTTAGGACAAAGCAAGCCATTTCATCATACTTCGCGATGAGTTTGACGTCCTCGGCCGGCCGTAATCCTGAGGCAGGCGCTCTGCGTGCGATATGGTTGAGGATTGCAAAGCTTTCTGTAAGCGTCATACCGTCGTCTATTAATGTCGGAACCTTGCCTTGAATATTGATGGCGAGATAATTGGGGTTCTGCGCGCTATCTGGTTCATTCTCATTTGTTCGGAGCTTGATAGGTTCATACTCATATTCAAGTCCACTCTCTTCGAGAGCCCACAGACAGCGAAAAGACCTTGATTGTTGCATCCCATAAAGCTTCATTTGTAACTCCCGGCAAAGAAAATGGTGCAGCTGAGAGGACAGCCGCACCATTGATACGAACTTTTCTTAAACAAATAAAAGCGTTTCGGTTGTCGCTATTTTAGCGTTGTACGGAGACTAATCTATAGCAAAGCAATAGAAATATCCGTTTCCGCCGGTTCCAACTAAATCTTCCTGACTACAGCCTCTCGAACCATGGGCGGCATTCCAAGAAGTCGGATTTTGCCCGCCGCCTGTTCTATCAAAGTGGCCTACATGAGCCGATCCAGAAGCATTGCTTGTCCAGTTGTTGCAAGTGTGATTACTTCCATCATCTACAGTGCGGCCATCTATCGTTGAGCCGGTTAAGATGTCATGTTGATTTGGCGTATCACCGCGGCCATTCACTACCCCACCTCTCTCAGTTAAGGACGCTTGTTTATTTAAATTATTGTTTGGTCCGTGCAAGACATTTAGGTTTGATGCCACTTCAATGCCGTTGGCATTGTACCAAGGGCCATGCCCGATTCGGTCGCGTGCATTTGCCGCTGGGGAGTTTCCGGTTGAATGGACGCTTAAATAGGCACGCCATGTTTTTCCGCTGGATCCAGCTGCGCCGGCCAGTGCTGCACAATGCGCATCCGCCCCGGCAAGTCCTCCCAAGTTTGCGCCATCACCAGAACCTTCGCTAGTGATGAAAAAGCTCATCTCATTTTGCTGCGAATTAACAGCTGTAAAAGTAGCTGCGGCAGTTAGCACTGCAACTGAAGTATATAGCAAAGTTTTTTTCATCGATTTACTCCCCAACTTTTTTGGTTTATTTATTATGTAATAGTTTTCACTCGTCGTTAATTCTCTCCGCTTAAGGAGTCAATGTGCTCCTTAAAGTTTGCAAAATGGGTAACGTAATTAATCAGGCAAAGCCATCGCCGTCAAGGTGCTTCCGGTTTGCAAAATGACATACTGGTCTCCTTCATGGACCCACGAACTCATACCATATCGTGTCGAGGCGGGCACCTCAACCCGGGCTAATTCTTCTCCAGTCTCTTTGTCTAGAGCAAATAAATGAGGAGTTCCATCGCTCGTAACATTGCTGTAGATAAGCATATTACCGGTAGAGACCATCTGCCCTACAGCGCCGGAGCCAGTATTTCCAATATCGATAGAGCTAAGAGCAGGTAAATTTTTAACGCGATCAGGAGTGTATCCTGCTGGTTTCATCCAAAGATGGTCACCGGTGTTTAAATCTATCGCAGTAATGCGGCTATATGGTGGTTTCCATAACGGGATGCCAGCGGGATGTCGCGGGGATGGGCCTCCGCTTGCTGCCGCAAATCGAGAGAGTGTTACGCCCGTTGGTGCATCATAATAAGTATCAGCCTCTTCACCCGTCACCAAGCGGCGAGAGCTACAACTGTATCGCGACATTACATACATCACACCCGCCACAGGGTCGGCGACCGGGGGATGGGTAATGTTTACCGCGCCTGATGGGCACATTAAACCGGCCAGCTTACCGGAGGGGTGATTTGCTTGAAGGGGCGGGTTAAATAGCGGACCCATTTGAAATTCAGCCACCGCTTCTAGGGCCTGACGCCTAAGTTCCGGGGTGAAATCAGTCAATAACTCTTCGCTGGAGCCTGTATATTCGAATGCTGCTGGTTTCGTAGGAAGTGGTTGCGTTGGAGACAGAAATTCTCCTGGCACTGTTGATGCGGGCATTGGGACTTCTTCTATAGGCCAAATTGGATCACCAGTTTCTCTGTTGAAAACGTAGACATAACCTTGTTTTGTTGCCTGTGCAACTAGAGGCCCTGCCTTGGTGTCTAAAAGAATTGGAGCCGTGGGAGTGTCAAAATTCCAAATATCGTGGTGCACCATTTGAAAATGCCATACCCGCTCTCCGGTTCTTGCGTCCAATGAAATTAGGCTAGTACCATAAAGGTTATCTCCCGGGTGGTGTCCACCATAGTAATCAATTGTCACACCATTAGTTGGTATATAAACCTGATTTAAGTCTGAATCGGCAGATATAGGTGCCCAAGATGAAATATCGCCTGTGTATTGCAAGGCATCGTTTTCCCAGGTTTCGTGACCGTATTCGCCCGGCTGCGGAATTACATTGAATTTCCAAAGAAACTCTCCAGAGCGCGCGTCGTATCCGAGAATATCTCCAGGAACATTTTCTATACGTGATTGGTGGTAACCCTGCTCAGCAGAATTTCCCACAACGACTACATCATTCACGACAATAGGGGGAGAGGACGACGTTATGTAGCCTCGCTCGAGAGGTATTCCTTCATAAGGGTCAAAGGGGTGGCCTAGATCCTTGAGTAAATCCACCACGCCGGTTTTAGGGAAGCCGTCGATTGGTACAGGTTCGCCAAAGCCCTCAATTGGGCGGCCAGTTTCTCCATCCAAGGCTGTTAAAAAGAAGCCAGGAGAAATAATGTAAATGATGTCTCGCCCATCTATATTCGCATGCCCAACGCCTTTGCCATAATCTGCTCGCATCGAGTAATCCCAGCGACCTGTATCAGGTTCTCGGTAGGACCATATCGTCGCGCCAGACTTTGGGTCGATGGCCACAACATGGCGGCGGGCACCTGCGACCGTATAGAGTTTGCCATTTATTAGACTTGGTGTAGAGCGACCGCTTTGGGCCTCGAAGCTGGCGCCATCCCAGGTCCAAGCAACCTCTAAGTCGCCGAAATTTTCTGGTGTTATTTGTGTGGCGGCGGTGGACCTTGTGTGGGCATAGTCATTTCCCAGCGTCGTCCATTCGATAGTGTCTTGAGACATCACTGAACTAGGAATAAACAATGTAAGCACTAGCTTGATCAGTTTAAAGTTGGCGTGAGGTAAGCAAAAGACCCGCTTGGTTTTTATCATTCTTAGTACCTCTAGTTAATTGGGCGTGCTCATTTAAAATGGCCTGCAAGGGGCCGAATAGCACTGTTCTCAGATTAACGCAGTGGCTGAGTTTTGTCATGCTAACCTTACTTATTCTGAAGCATAGGTAGAAAAGTTATAGTATTTTCGATGTTTCTTGTTTCTACATAATACGTTTCTGGAAATGTGCCACTGCAAATGCAAGACTACACCTTTCTTGGTCTAATTTTTTGGGTAACCAAGGAGGCGTTAATAGCTGTTATCGATGCTTATGCAGGAGCAAGTAAAAGATTGTGATAATGTGGATTCGTTAAGACGCTAACTATTTTAGTTAGAGACTCTTTGTTAGTATTTCTGGGAAGTTTGTTGAGAATGAGCACTTTCAGCCGAGGATAATTTAATGAAATTAAAAAGCGGAAGCCAATCAATTAGTACTATCATTTTTTTTGTTATTTTTTTTACTGCTCGATTAGGAGTAGCGCAAGAAGAACTCTCGCTGGAGGAAGTGAATGGGTGGTTTGACACTCTTTCCAATTGGGGTCGATGGGGGGGCGATGATCAATTGGGGACCGTCAACCTTATCACCGAAGAAACTCGAGTCGCGGCCGCAGGGCTGGTGAAAACCGGCGTTTCAGTCTCGATGGCACATGAAATTCTCACTGAGGAAGCTGCGGATAACGGTAATCCTTATGATCATCGAATGACCGCGGTGGGTTCAAGCCCAGGGCCTTGGTCGGGTGATTTTATTGGTGTCTCTTATCATGGTTATGCCCATTCTCACCTCGATGCGTTATGTCACCGTTTTCAGTTTGGCACTATGTATAACGGTTACTCTGAAAATGAGGTTACGGAAGAAGGTTGCTCGAAGCTGGCGATTACGTCTTTCTCGAACGGAATCTTTGGGCGAGGCATTATTATGGATTTCCCAAGACTTCGTGGTACAGATTGGCTAGAGAATGGTGTAGGCATTACACCCGAGTGGTTGAATGAATGGGAGCAGGAGCACGGGGTTACGGTAGGCGCAGGAGATATAGTGTTAATCCGGACAGGGCGTTGGCCGCGCCGGGCTGAGCTAGGCCCTTGGAATCTTTCGCAGAGTTCAGCGGGCCTGCATGCTTCAGCGGTCGCCTGGCTCAAAGAGCGTGATGTTGCATTAATCGGCAGCGATAGCGCCCTTGATGTTCGGCCCTCGGGCGTCACAGACTTTCCTCAGCCGGTTCATGCGTTAGTGCTAGTCGCGCTTGGTATGCCGATTTTCGATAATCTAGATTTGGAAGCGGTTGCGGAACAGGCAATTATCCATGATAGAACGGAGTTTTTGTTCTCGACTGCCCCTTTAAGAGTTGGCGGAGGCACCGGTTCGCCATTAAATCCGATTGCTACATTCTAGTGAGTGCTTCGTGAGGAGATATACGCCGCCTTCCCTCTGTTGGAAAATACCCTTTGAAATGAGGCTAAGGAATCTTAAACCTAGTCTGGTCTTTTTTTGTCACACTGCTCTATTATTTTTTTGTTACGAAACTTTTGCACAGAGTCAGAGTATTGATTCAGATGATGGGGTAAGCGCCCGAGATCGGGCAAGGAAAGTCGAGAACGAATTGTCTGTCCGTCAATCGGCTATTGAAAACATACAAAGCGGAATGGGTATTTATGATACGTCGCTTATCGAAGCATATTCAGATTTAGCGGCTTTTTATTTTGAGCTTGAGGACTATCAAAACTCCTCGAGAATTTACTCAGATGCTCTACAGGTGTCGCGTGTTAACACCGGACTTTACAGCCTAGAACAAATACCAATCATAGAGTCGTTAATAAAGAATAGTCACAAGAGAGAAGAGTGGCAAACCGCTGATGACTTCCAGGAACTCCTTTATTTTATAAGCAGTAGAATTTATTCTCCCGCGGATCAGGAGTATTTAAAGTTTGTAGAGTCGTTTGGCGCCTGGAAATTGCGAATAGTTAGAGAGAATCTGCTTGACCAAACTTCCTTTGGTTTACTGACCACTGCGGAAAAACTAAGTCTTTTTTATAGCCGCGTTATCGAGCAGTTCGAACTTGAGCCGGGCGTGAAAAATGAAAGCTTAATCAATGTTATAGTTTTGAAAAGTCAAACGGACATGACGCTCGCTAGGTCTGTCGCTGGGACCCCATTTAGCGTCTTTGAGGGAACGGAGAGGAGGTATACAAACCAGACTCGTTGCCGTAACGTTCGTAATCCTGCAGGGCAGGTTGTCCGCCAGTGCTATTCTGTCCAAGTGGAAAATCCGCGTTATAGACAGTCGCAAAGAGAGGCCAAACAGTTTGCGTTGTCTCGCCATACTCGGGAGATTTCGCGCTCGATCGATAAGTTGGAAGAGATCAGAAACACCAGTTCAGAGCTGTCGTTAAATGAAAAGCAGCTCATAGAGTCCCGAATCGCTGAGTTGGTTATTGAGTCGGAACAACTTGTCATTGCTTCCCGTCGCTCATATCTTTATTAAAATCTTTAGATTTTGAGCTATTAATTGTATTCGTGGGGACTAAAATCACCGGTTTTATATTATTATTGTGGCAATTTTTTGCTACAAAAGGTAAAAAGTAGTGGCTGGAACAAGCTTCGCTTGATTTAGCGTTTAAAAACTAATGGAGAAAATTATGTCTCAATACGCCAATAGACTTGCAAGGGTTTTACTATCTGCATTTTTTGCAGTCGTAGCTCTTGGAGTTCAGTTTGCGGTAGCTCTTGAAGTGGGCGATAAAGCGCCTGATTTTACGCTGCAGGCTTCTGACGGTGAGTCCTACTCGCTTTCCCAATTCTCGGGAGATAAGCCCGTAGTGATTGCCTTTTTTCCGAAAGCTTTCACTGGTGGCTGAACTATGCAATGTAAAGCGCTGCGTGACAGTGCAAGAGAAATTCAAGCTTTTGATGTTGCTTATTTTATGGCTAGTGTAGACACTCTGGAAGACAATACGGCCTTTGCCGAAGAGCACTCAGCTGGTTTTCCAATTTTGGCCGATCCCTCTAAGGGTATGGCTGGTGCTTACGACGTCCTTATGGGAGCCGGATTTGCCAATCGCTGGACCTTTTATATCGACACGGACGGTACGATCCTCAAGATAGATAAGGAAACAAAGCCAGCGACAGCTGGACGTGATCTCGTAGCTAACATGGAAACGCTAGGTTTTTCAAAAATCTAGTTGATTAGGTTCAGGCTAACTTAAAGACCCGAGCACAATTGAGCGCTCGGGTTTTTTTGTGGAAAAAATTATTTTTAAAGTTTTTGGATTTTCACGGCGCTTTTTTGCGAGCGAAACATCTAAACTATTATATGGGGATAAAATATAATTCCTCCTTAGACTAGGAGTTTTTATTAATGCCACATAATGCTCTTTTTTCAGGTTTAACTAATATGGTTGTGATACATGCTTTGCCATGACATCATATTTTCAATGAAATGATTTTTTAGGCGCAATAGGGGAATAGATGCCAAAAGCTGGGGTTTTCGCAATAGCAGCAGTTGCCGTTCTCACGATGATGTCGTTGGTGTACTTTGCCATAACATTTGATCCGTCAGAGGGCACTACTACTGTTGTTTTGCAGCCTCCGGCTTCTCCTATAGCAGAGATTCAAACGCCAGAGCAGCCCGCGGCGTCTTCCCGGCAAGATAGTAGCCCATTACCTCAGATTCGGATTCAGCCTCAGCCTGTTGCGCCAGTCGTTGCAGTGGAAGAGCCGGAAATAGCGCCGTTACCTGAGGAAGCTCAAACAGCGTTAGAAGAGCCCCCTCAATCTGAGCTCGAGGAAACTTCGGCTGTTCAGTTGCCTTCATTGACAGATTCTGATTCATTTGTTTTCACCGCTCTTAGTGCTTTTCAAAATGGTGGTGCGTTGATCGATTTGCTAGCTGAAGATCAAATAATACGTAAATTTGTTGTGTTTGTTGAAAATATCAGTCGTGGTGAATTTCCTCAAACGGGCTTGCCCTATAAAAATCTGGGTCGCGAAATGCCTGTGCGAAATATAGATGAGAATCTTTTCGTGATGGAAGAGGTGGCTCACACCAGATTTGATGATGTCATACGGATCTTCACTGAGATTGATGTTGAGGCGTCGATTGCTCTCTACCAGTTGGTTTTGCCTTTGTTTCAACAAGCATACGCAGAAATTGGGTTTCGAAACGTGAGTTTTGATGAGACGTTACGTGATGCCATAAATAATGTTCTGAGGACTACGAACATGGAAGGTCCTTACCAGCTAGTAAAACCTTCAGTAATGTATCTGTATGCAGATGCTGAAATAGAAAATTTGTTAGAAGTCCAAAAGCAACTTATTCGGATCGGGCCTGACAACACTTCGATCTTAAAAGCTAAACTACGTGAATTCGTCTCTCAACTTTAATTCTGGATTAATCTCTTGTTAGCGCGAAGCCTATGATAGACCTAAAATCATCATTGGTTGATACGGATTGGTTGGCTGCAAACCTGAATCAACCTGATTTGATTGTCCTCGATGCTTCAGTCCCTCCTGTGGTTCCCGGCTATGTTTCGTATAACCGGGATGGCCATTTCTCTGCTATTCCTGGTTCTCGTCGATTCGACTATGACCAAGTAATCTGTAAGCCCAGTAGCTCCTTGCCTCACATGATGCCAAGCGGTGAATTGTTCCAAGAAGAAGTGAGAAAGCTAGGAGTCAATAAAGACAGTGCTATTGTGGTCTACGATGATGTAGGGTTGTACGCAAGCCCTCGGGCGTGGTGGATGTTTCGGGCAATGGGGCATACAAAAGTGGCTGTTTTAAATGGCGGGTTGCCTAAATGGGTTTCGGAATGTAGGGACGAAACTGACAAGTTTGTAGAAGTTGACGGGGGCAACTTTATTGCCAAGGTTGTAGAGGGCTTATTCTTCGATTTTGAGGGTGTTTTAGCTGCCCTCGAGAATTCAGGTTGCGCAATACTTGATGCGAGATCTTCTGGTAGGTTTAAGGGTTTGGAGCCAGAACCTCGGCCTGAACTTCGATCCGGGCACATTCCGAACTCGGAGAATCTGCCTTTCCCGTCTGTTTTGGAGGGCGGGGAGTTAAGGTCGCGGGATGAATTGCGAAGTATTTTTGCCGAGCTAGTGTCCGACAACCAAAAAGTTATAACAAGTTGTGGATCAGGAATAACGGCTTGTATTTTGACCCTCGCTGCCGAAGTCGCGGGGTATGATAACCTCGCGGTCTACGACGGCAGCTGGGCTGAATGGGGTTTGCCAGGAAAGCTCCCCGTGGCTTTAGACTAGCGACTAAATAGCTTATTTTTTTGCGCTTAGTCCTCAGGTTGTGGGATTTGGGTAGTAATAACTGGACCCATTCCCATAATCTGCACTATAACTTCCTCGTCTTTTGCCATATCGTAATGATGGCCTTCAGGTGGTTGATAAATGAAGGTGCCTTCCGCTACAGCCATCATATCGTCAGGGTTATATATGTCTGATTTTGGTCCCCACGACGTGTACCAGGTCCCTTGTATTACAGTGATGTATCGAGCTGTGCTGTGATAGTGGGGCCGGCTGCCAGACCCTGGTGCGAATGTGATTCGCATAACGTAAAGGCCAGGCTCCGAGGGATTACCATAGATTACCTCGCTGCGCGCGCCATCCGTGAATAAGTCTTCCGGTTGGGCGATAAGGAAACCCAATTCATCAGGCTCCACTCCAAAGGTTAGAGGCGCGTGGATAACAAGAAATGCTGATGCGCAAAGACTAAAAATGCCGTGCTTGAGAAAGTTCATTTTTTGTTCCTCTTATTTGTAAATGACTACGTTCGCAGAGAGTAACCTGATTCTGGCCACAGTCATAGGTTTCTCGTCGAACATTAAATTAAATTGATCGTTAGATCCTCTTGAAAATTAAGGTTTCAAAATGTCCTATAACTATATTAGTTAGTGTGTATATTCCAGTTATTGATAGAATGGTCGCAAGTTAGCGCCGGATTTACGTTCCGGATAGCGATGAAGAGGTCTTATATGAATGATAAATGCTCAGCTGTTGTCGTTGCGGCACTTTACCAGTTCGCGAAACTTCCAGATTTTGAAAATTTTCGAGTTCCTTTGCAGAATCTTATGCGCGAACTTGATGTAAAAGGCACTGTGTTACTCGCTAAAGAGGGTATAAACGGAACTATTGCGGGATCGCGAGAGGGCATTGATGCCGTAGTAAACTGGTTAAAGAAGGATAGTCGACTGAGCGGCATAGAGGTGAAAGAGTCGCTGACAAAAATATGCCCCTTCTATCGGAGTAAGGTAAAGTTAAAAAAAGAAATTGTTACAATGGGAGTTGAAGATTTGGACCCAAACGATAGCCCGGGTACCTATGTTGATCCCCAAGACTGGAACGCTTTGTTGGAAGATCCGGACGTCTTACTAATAGATACAAGAAATAATTATGAGGTTGAAATCGGCACCTTTAGAAATGCGATCAACCCAGATACACAATCATTCCGAGAGTTTCCAGCTTATGCGAAGGATAATTTACATCCCGCTAGGCACAAAAAGATAGCTATGTTTTGTACCGGCGGTATTCGTTGTGAAAAATCCACAGCCTACCTTAAACAACAAGGTTTCGAAGAAGTTTTTCATTTAAAGGGTGGGATCCTCAAATATCTTGAGGAGGTTCCTGAATCTGAGACTAGGTGGAATGGTGAGTGTTTCGTTTTTGATAATCGGGTGACAGTTAATCATCAGTTACAAAGAGGTAACTATGATCAGTGTCACGCCTGCCGGATGCCAATTACAAACGAAGATAAAAATAGTCAACATTATGAAAAAGGCGTCAGCTGTCACCACTGTTATGATAAGCGAACGACTAAGCAGATTAAAAGCTACACCGAGCGAGAGCGACAGATTGGTTTGGCCCATGAGCGCGGGGAAGAGCATATTGGTCAGCCTATGCGATCGATTATCCGGGATAGAAGAAAAGAAAAATTAAAATACAAGGAGCAACAGCGTGATTTTGAAAAATCTAAGTAGCCCTACTTCGTTGATTCTTTTTGGGATTTATTCGGTCTGTATTTAGGAGTTTAGAGCTTTATGGCGAAACCACCTTTAAGTCCTTACGGGGCTTTTATTGGAGTTTGTATCGATGATTGCGGGAAGGGCACAGCGAATTGTTCGTTGGATGTTAAAGGACATCACTTCAATAATGGCGGTCGGGTCCACGGAGGAGTGATAGCTTCCTTGGCGGACACTGCCGCAGGTGCCGCGGTTAATACTGTGAGGCCGGTCGATAAGTTTACGGCCACAACAGATTCTAGTATTTCATTTATTCGTCCTCCGATTGGCAAAAAGTTGGTCGCTTTAGCGGAAGTTATCCATAAGGGAAAAAAGCTTTTCAGGGTCGAAGTAGAGATCTTTTGTAAACAAAAACTTGTTGCAAAAAGCAACTTAACTTTTATGATAGTGCAAGCTTTCGATCCGAGCTGATAAAAAGCAACTCGACTTTGCGAGCCTTATTAAAGTGTGATGACTGCAAACAGTTGTTCATCAAGCGTCTTGCCATCTTCCTGGGGAACTAATTTCGTTTTGTAGCTTTTAATCAGGTATCGGTAATTTCTTTCTAATGGAGTTCCTATGAATGATGATTGTAAAACTAAACCGCAACTGAACAGACGTGAACTTATCAAGAAGGTTGTGTTGGGGTCAACGTTTCTCATTGTCCCTAGGCACGTTCTAGGGGGTGCCGCACACGTAGCTCCCAGCGATAAGATCAACATTGGTGTGGTTGGCGTCGGCGGTCGTGGGCGATCCAATGTCGAAGCGTGTTCACATGAAAACATTCATTCTATTTGTGACATCGATGAAAACGAAATTTCGGAAACTCTTAATCAAGATTGGGCTATCTCCTTTCGGGATCGGGCGAAAATTTATCGCGATTATCGAGAGATGCTCGATAAAGAGCCTGAGATAGATGCTGTAATCATAAGTACCCCTGACCATATGCATGCGCCTATCGCCGCAAGCGCAATGGATCTGGGTAAGCACCTGTACATTGAGAAACCGCTTTGTCATACGGTAGCAGAAGCGAGATTTCTTGCTAGGCGGGCAAAAGAAACCAACATCGTTTCACAAATGGGTAACCAAGGTCATGCCGAAGAGGGCGCTCGGCAAATTAACGAATGGGTCGCTGATGGTATTCTGGGGGTTGTTCGCGAGGTGCATTGCTGGACAAATCGACCGGTGTGGCCTCAAGGCGTGTCTCGTCCTTCAGGCTCTGACCCTATCCCGTCTTCAATTGATTGGAATTTATGGGTCGGTGCTGCACCTGATCGTCCTTATTTGAAAGACCGGTATCATAGTTTTAATTGGCGTGGTTGGTTGGACTTTGGCACTGGGGTGGTTGGAGACATGGGAGCTCATATTATCGATCACCCTTATTGGGCCTTGGACCTTGGTTTGCCGAGCAGTATTTCAGCGAGTTCTAGTCGATTCGGCGAGGATATGGAGACTTTCCCGATCGCGTCTAAGATACACTTTACTTTCCCTGCCAAGGGCAGTCGTCCTAGTGTAGATTTGACATGGTATGACGGTGGACTAATGCCGGAGAGGCCAGAAATTCTTGAACAGGGACGTAGTCTAGGTAACCGTGATGGAGGAGTTCTTATTGTGGGCGATAAGAATGTTCTTATGCACAATGTTTACGGTCGTGACCCGTGCCTGATTCCCGAGACTGTGCATGCGATGTACCAGAAACCCTCAAAAACCATGTTGCGATCGCCGGGGATCTATCAGGAATGGATAGAGGCAATTAAGGATCGAAGCAAGCAGACGACTTCACATTTTGAGTACTCAGGCCAACTCTCGGAGACAATGTTGCTCGGTAACATAGCAACGATGCGAGCTAGTCAAAACAAGATCTTGGAGTATGACGGAGTAAACATGCGTTTTACTAATGACGAGGGTGCCAATTCTCATCTCGATAAGGAATATCGAGAGGGATTCGGGTTAGCTTAATTTTTGATGAGAGGGGTTAGAAGGGAGTGAAAAAAGAGGCATCCGCTCTTACCCTTAATTCTTAGGAGACGAACCTTTTTGGGTGCTTGCTGTTATCTAGCGGCACGGCCTAAGTAGCGTTGAAAAGTTTGCTCAACTAAGTCATCAACCCCTGGGATAAACAATACTGCGATTATTGTTAGGGCCAATATAACAGCTATTCCCATATAAAAGCGTTTCACTCGCTAACTCCCTTAATTTACCGGACGCGCTTCAAATAACCAGACATCTCCCCGCTCAATAGCGGCGCTTGTGGTACTCGAAGGATATTTATTGGTTATCGCAGACGCAATGTCCTCTAACTCGGCGCCCGACTGGATTCGCTGCAGTTGGCGTTCGTACCTAACGCCGTTTATACGCAAAAGCGCTCTACCATCTCTTTCTGCTTGCACGGGCCACTGCTTCCACATGCGTCCAACGGTCGTACCCATATACCCGGACCAAACGTAAAGCCTATTATCATGCTCCACAGTCCATATGACTCTGGAAGTAGGGGGATCTAGTAACTGCATTTCAATAGTAGGGATATCGTTTACGAAACCCCAATCTGGTTCGGGTCCGGAGTATAGCTCTCCGCTCTCTAGCGGCCCGCCAGAAAAAACCCGGTTAGGGCCGTCTGCAAACCTTTGCTTTACTGCGGCCGTCGATACGGCGGTTATCGGAATAAGAAGTAAGCAAAAGAAAATTATTACTGTATTCTTTACCTTGTTCATATCGTTTTCTCTTTCAATTTAATAGTTCTCTGAATTTCTTATGATTGTGCTTCGGAATCCTATAACAGGTAAACCTATCCGTAAATTATAAATTCTATGAGATTGTTGTCTGGATCGCGAGTATAAATGCTTGTTCCTTCGGTGCTGCCCTGATTCATTCCACCGGTTCGAGCTACGGGCCCTAATTCAATTTCTGCTTTTGCGGTTTCTAGGACAGTAAGCAGAGATTCTTGCGATCCCTCCCAAACAAAGCAGATATCCGCAGAGCCAGGCAGAGCGGTTTGACCTCGTAAAGTAAATTCACCTCCGTTCCATAATGAAGGCATATGAAAGTTAATTTTATTGTTACCAAATACTACTGCTTGAATTAGTCCTTGGTCTAAAATCTGGCACCCCAGTGCGGTGTAGAACTGCAACATTAGTTCAACGTTCTCCATGGGCGCTGCTATGTGATCAAAAGCCTTTAGCATAAATAATCTCCAAAAAAAAAGGGCGATAATTTCTATCGCCCCTTTCCACTTATTTCTGATTAAGAAATAAGTAGTGCGTTCTTATTACTAATTTAAAAATCGACACTCACGCGTCCATAGTAATAAGCTCCCTGCCAGTCGACATAAGAACCAGAAGCGTAGTCTCTACCACAGCAGTAGTCAGAGATCGCATCCTTTGAGGGGTACTCGTCACCGACATTACGACCACCTAAGGTGAATCTCCAATTGTCATTGAGCTGGTAGGACGCCTCTAAATCGACAAACCATGTCGCGTCATACTTCTGGATGTTTGGCCATGGATTTCTGTTAGAGTTTTCCCACTCGCCATAATAACTAGCTCGAGCTAGCAGACGGAGGTTGTTAATGTCATGAGTAACAGTGTAAACGCCTCTCCAATCTGACAACAAATTCTCGAAATCGAATTGGTCCTCGACATTTAAATATGCACTAGGATCAGAATCGAACTCAGTATCGTTGTAGTTGATGGCAGCCGTAAGGTTGGTGTTTTGAGTCAGCGGATACGTCGCGACTATGTCCATACCTTTGGTTGTAGTGTCAAAGCCGTTGGCGAAGTAGAAAACTCCTCCAATAGAATTGGCACCAGCGACCCCAGCAGCATCTAGTTTCAGATAGTTTTGATAGGCATCACCTGAAGTTGGATCTGTCGAGACATCCCTTGTTGACACTGCGTTAGTTGAGTCTTCAATGTCAATTTGATAGAAGTCTACGGTTATGTCTAGGTCTCCGAAGTTAGCAACAAAACCAAGAGTTATGTTGTCTGACTTTTCAGGCTCTAGAGCAACAGCACCAAGCGCTTGCGCAACAGGTCCGCCTGCTGGGAATAAGCCAGTCGCTACTGGGAATCCGTTAGGTAGACGAGTCGATACATTTGTAGTTCCTTGCTGTCCAGGAGTCGGTGCGCGGAACGCAGTACCAAAAGATCCCCTCATGGCAAAATTATCAGTTATATCTAACTGAGCCGCGATCTTCGCTGTGACTTCTGAATCAAAATCATCATAGTCTTCATAGCGAATCGCACCTTGAACAAACAGGTTATCTGTAAGGTCGGTGCTAAGATCGCCATAGACCGCATACGATGATCGATCATATACATCAGAGAATTGCGGTGAGTAACCTGGAAAACCGTTCGAGCCAACACCAACAACCTGAAAAGCTGGATCGTCGGGGTCTGCACAGTTCAGTGTTGAGCCGTTGGCTATAACAGCTGAGCCTGCCGCAGTCGGCGCGGTTCCGCTACAAAAACCGAAAGGATCACTAACCGAGTGAGGACCAGCTTTGTATGAGTTTGGTTCACCTTCGACAACCTCATAAGACTCGTCCATGTAAGTGGCACCAAATGCGAATAAAACCGGGTTGGCAAAACCATCAACGTCAAACTCATTGGTGAAATCAGCCGAAAATTGAGTTTCCTCGTTTATGAGGTCTCCAGGTCGGAATGACTTCTGAGAGGCGCGACCCATAGATGGGTTGATTGTGTTTGCCAAGGTGTATTGAATTTCGTTTTCACCGTGACGGGCACTAAAATCGAAAGTCATGCCGTTGTCCCACTGTCCTCGAATTCCACCTACGATAGACATATCCTCTTGCTCACCGAAGAATCTTGGAGTGAAGCCACCAGGGTATTTTTCTAGCGGATCGTAGATGCCGCCGTCTTTTTCCCTTAGTTGCTCGATGGTGCCGTTTCGAGGATAACGATAGAAAAAGCTGCCATCTCCCTCACTTTCCATGTAGTTACCAAAAGCGTAAGCCTCAGTATCATCGTCTAGTTGATAGCCCGCGTTAAAGAACAAGCTCACGGATTCAGTTTCTGGGTTACCCCAAGGCTGAACTACGCCTGGGCCATAGCCAGTATTCGCAGCCGCTGTACCTGCTTGATACGCTGGGTCTTCTGTGAACTGAGTATAAGAGGCATCTGGGTTGTAGTTAGGTAGAGTTGGATCTACACAGAACCAAGAGTCACAGTACTGGCTTCCGCGGCTAGTCGCGTCCGCTTCTGTGAACTCACCTGAGATGCTTAGGAATCCATTGTCACCTATTGGTAATCCAATGTTGGCGTTAACGGTTACGCTCTCGCCGTCTCCTTCAGAATACTCACCTGTATTTATCTGGATAGAACCACCCTCGTTATTTTCTTTGAGGATGAAATTGATAACACCTGCGATAGCGTCAGAGCCGTACTGTGCTGATGCGCCATCTCTCAAGACTTCCATAGTCTGAATCGCAGAGGAAGGAATAGTTGCCAAGTCAGCATTTTGAGTGCCCGCACCACCGATCTGGACCAGTGATGATCTGTGACGACGCTTCGAATTGACCAATACGAGGGTCTTATCCGTTGGCAAGCCACGTAACTGAGCCGGTCTAATAAATGTGGCTCCATCGGATATTGGCTGTCTGGCGAGGTTGAATGAAGGTACAAGAGTTCTAAGGATGTCGTTTGTATCAGTGTACGAGACGTCCTCTAGGTCTTGAGCCGAAAATACATCGATAGGTACTGGAGAGTCACCCACTGTACGCGGACGACCGCGAGCACCTGTAACCACAATTTCTTCCAGGCCTTCAACTTCCTGTGCTTGCACTGCAGGAATGAATCCGGCAGGTGCGAGCAGGCTTAGCGCTATCGCGCTAGGTAATACTCTTTTAGTAAGATTAGGTCTTTTTATCATTTAGTCCCCCTTGGAACCCTTTTTTACAAATTTCGAGCTCAGCGAAAGCTCATTTATATAGATCAAAGCAGTCTTGAAAAGGGGTAAAAACGCACAGTTTTGGTGCTGTCTACCACTAAACTTTTCCGCTATATACAACAGTGACAAATTGTCACACTTCCTATCGCGAAGCATAGTAATTCCTCCCTTAAATGTCTACAGAGGAACAACGTATATCGGGAATTTCGGTTCAATTTTAAGTTCTTTTTTTACTTTTTTGTCGATTTCTTCCGATCACGAGCCAAAAACACAAGATACGGGTATTCCTTTCAAGATCGCTACAAGAAATTGTTTTCGGATATATTAGTTTTTTTCATCAAAACCACCCAAATTAGGAAATTTTCGGTGTAAGCTACCTGAAAACGCAATTGAAGAGGTTCGTTATGGCCGAAAAACTGGCTAGCGGTGACGTGTTTCCAGAGTTGCTTCTCAATATTGTGGGAGAGGACTCGATTAAGCTACCTGCAGACCTTGACTGCCCGATGACTGTGGCCCTTTTCTACCGAGGTCACTGGTGACCATACTGTCGCCGGCTATTGGCTGGTTATGAGGAACGCCGTGAAGCGTTTGGCGAGCAGGGTGTAAAGATTATTGCAGGTGTCGTGGATTCTCAAGAAGAGACGCAAGCGGTTGCCGCGGAATTAGGGTTTCCAGTTGCGTTTGGAATGACCGCAAGTGACGGAGATGCCATGGGATCTTGGTGGGATGAGAAACGCCAATGTATCCAGCCTAGCGAATTTATTCTCAGCGGTAGCGGAAGAGTATTAATTTCCGCGTACAGTAACGGTCCGGTAGGGAGAATGGATCCGGAAGAGACGCTAAATTTGGTAAAGTATCTTAACCAGCAACGAAAAAGAGGGGCTGGCTCAGCAAAGTGAGGGGAAAAATGGTACGAAATATTTACTGGCTTTGCTTTGGTTTCTTGTTGATCCACTCAGCCAACGCTTCGGCACAATCTAGTTACGAACCACCGCGAACCACCGCTGGCCACCCCGACCTTCAGGGAGTTTTTACTTGGAGGACTTTAACCCCTTTGGAGAGGCCAGATACAGTGGGAGAGCGTAGCGTCCTATCAGAAGAAGAAGCGGCTGACTGGGCGGCATTCGAAAATCGCCGGCAAAATCGGGATTTAATTATTGATTCTATCGGCGGCGCCAGCTATCCCCCAGGCGTCATCTCATATAATGAGTTCTGGTATGAGCGGGGTAACGATACGGTCGAAGACCGTCGCACTGCTTTAATTACCGATCCCCCGGATGGTCGCATTCCTCCTCTGACCGAGCAAGCACTAGTGCGCCGCCAAGATGTTGCCGCTATCCAAGAAATAAGTCTCGGTCCTGAGGCTAGGCCTTACGCCGAGCGCTGCCTTGTCACTAGGACGTCTGGTCCCCCAATGCAGCCTGGGTCATATAATTTGAACGCTCAGTTTGTTCAAACTGACGATTATTTCATGATAATGAATGAGATGATCCACAATGTTCGGATTGTAAATATGGACAAAGAGCATCGTGAAGGTCCCGCCCTTTATTGGGAAGGCGATTCAATTGGTCGTTGGGATGACGATACGCTGGTTATCGAAACTAAAAATTTTTGGAAAGGCACTGCCTTTAAGGACTCGACACCAAATATGCTACTTACTGAGCGTATCACCCGAGTCGGTCCGGATACCTTGAGCTATGAATTCACTATTGAGGATCCAACTACATGGACTGCGCCATGGACTGCAAGTATGCCCATGCAAAGGATGAATTTGCCCATATATGAGTATGCCTGCCATGAGGGAAACTATGGCTTTGATGGAATAATGGCAGGAATACGCCGACTGCAATTAGAGGCAGAGTTAGCTAACTAATATTCAATTAAAAATATCACATAACGCTTCAATGACTGTAATTTTACTACCTATGGCAGTGAAAAAACGAATAAAGTATGTCCCACGTTAGAAACGCCAGTATTGGCGCTCAACCCTAGTTGTCCTGCATGCTGAGCGGCAGCTTGGGTGCCACTTGGCGCAAATACCGCGATGTATTGTTTATCATCGACCGCAAAGGAAATGGGCGCCATATCGCTCGCACCGTTCAGAATCGTTTGCCAAAGGGTTTCGCCGGTCCATTGATCGATTGCGTGAAAGCGGCGGTTGGTATCGGCAGCAAAAAGCAGTCCACCTGCCGTTGTGAGCATCCCATATAAAGGTGTCTCTCTTTCTAGTCGCCAGAGCGTCTTGCCCGTTGTGACGTCAATCGCTTCAGGCTGCCCTAAATGGCCTGCAGGTGTGGGGACTGTGGCTGTGTATGAAGTGTTATAACCAGTTTCGATTGAAGGGTCTAACGAATTAAGTTTCATTACTGAGCATGGACCATTAAAAGCAGGTACGTAGTAAGCATTCGTTAGCGGGCTATATGCACCTTGAGGTATCTGCCTGTTTTCGCGACAGATAGTTGCTTCGTGATCTATATCTGCAGTCATTATAGCGTCAGGTTCTAATTCATAAGCGCCAGTTAGCCCATTATATCCAGCAATTATATTTTGGTAAGCTGTGGGCCGTGCATATAAGAATTCACCATCGGTGCGATCATAGGCGTAAAAAATTGCATCCTTTGAAAAAGAGCCTATCACCATT
>JAQWOJ010000098.1 GCA_029245905.1 Gammaproteobacteria bacterium | reverse complement strand
CTGGTCTTTGCCTTTGTAGACGGGCAGCCTGTAACAGAGGTTCCGAACGACCTGTATATTCCT
Source organism: Gammaproteobacteria bacterium (assembly GCA_029245905.1). Classification (GTDB taxonomy): domain Bacteria; phylum Pseudomonadota; class Gammaproteobacteria; order Pseudomonadales; family Pseudohongiellaceae; genus UBA9145. The sequence continues at coordinate 22,353 of JAQWOJ010000098.1, read as the reverse complement.
CCTGATGCCTTGGAAGTATTCCTGGAAACCTTCGAAGGCCCGCTCGATTTGCTGCTATATCTAATCAAAAAGCAAAATATTGATATTTTGAATATTAATGTCGCAGATATTACCGATCAATATATGGCATATGTTGAGCTGATGGAATCAAATCAATTCGAATTAGCTGCTGAATATCTAGTTATGGCGGCAATGCTTGCAGAGATTAAGTCGCGGAGTTTATTGCCGAGGCAAGAAGAAGAGGATGAAGAAGCGGATCCTCGAATGGATCTAATTCGTAGATTACAAGAATATGAGCGTTATAAGGCCGCGGCGGAAGGTTTAGATGCCCTGCCGAGATCAGACCGTGACTTTTTTAAGGCCAGTGCGGTGCTGCCAAAAATAGACCGAATCACGTCCGATCCAGATGTAGATCTAGAAGAGATTCTTGTCGCACTCTCGAATGTTTTGCGGAGAGTTGATATGTTCGGGTCTCATAATATTCAGTTAGAAACCCTCTCGACACGAGAAAAAATGTCAGAAGTCTTGGTGCTGCTCTCGGGTGCAAAATTTGTCCCCTTGGTTTCTTTGCTATCAAAGAATGAGGGTCGACTGGGTGTAGTAGTGACTTTTTTAGCATTGATGGAGCTTTTGAAAGACTCGTTAATAGAGATCGTGCAGACCGATGATTTTGGCCCAATTCATGTAAAGTCTAGAAGTTAAGGAGCAGACATGGGGGATGTTGACAATAAAGTAAAAATGGTTGTCGAAGGTCTATTGCTCGCATCAGCGAAACCTTTAACCATAGCGAATATCGCGAATGTTTTTGAGGAAAAAGAAAGACCTGATGGTAAAGAACTGCGCTCAATAATGGAGGTCATCTCAGAAGAATGTAACGACCGCGGCTTTGAATTAAAAGAAGTTGCGTCCGGTTATCGATTTCAGGTTAAGCAAGAGCTCAGCGAGTGGATTGGAAAACTTTGGGAAGAAAAGCCTCCGAGATATACGAGAGCGCTCTTAGAAATTCTTTCATTAATTGCCTATAAACAGCCGATAACCAGGGGGGATATAGAAGAAGTTCGTGGAGTAAGTGTCAGTCCTAACATTATTAGAACGCTGATTGATCGCGAGTGGGTGCGTGTGGTCGGTCATAGAGATGTGCCCGGAAGGCCAGCTATGTTTGCCACAACTAAACAGTTTCTTGATTATTTTAATTTGAAGAGCTTACAAGATCTTCCCCCACTTTCAGAAATTAAAGAGTTGGAAAAGTCAGCGGAGGAGGGGGATCTAAGCAGTGAGCTCTCTCAAAGCCGTATCCTAGAAATCCCTGAGGAGGACGATGCTGCAACAGATGAAAACTTGACGGAGCTCGAGGATGAGACCCTGGCTGAGGAAGCTGCAGCAGAATTGTCCAAAAAGCCTTTAGATGAAATACTAAACATGGGAATGCCAGCAGAGTTAGAAGAAGACAGGATTTTAGATGAGTTCTTTGTGTCGGATCAGTCTGAAGATGCTGATGAATTGGGCGACAACGAGAATGATGAATCTCTCGCTTCTGATCGTACTGATTCAGAAATCATCGAAATCGAAGATGCATCGCTGCAATAATAAAATTGCTCAAAAAAATGATCCTAACAAATTTTCCTGAAAGACTATTCTCTTGGTAGAAACACGCGATATATTTTTTTGTAGTATAAGTTTTTATCCACTAGCCTTTGCGCAGTAAATACAGATGTCAGAAAAATTACAGAAAGTAGTTGCTAGAGCTGGTTTTGGTTCGCGTCGCGAGATCGAAGGCTGGATCATGCGCGGTAGAGTCAAAGTGAATGGTAAGGTTGCATCTATCGGCGATCGAGTTGAAGACACAGATAGAATAATGGTGGATGGGAAAAAGCTTGCTCCACAGAAATCTGTTAAACGGGATCGGCGAGTACTCCTGTATAACAAGCCTGATAATGAGATATGCACCCGAAAGGACCCTGAGGGACGCAGGACAGTATTTGATAGGCTGCCACCCCTGAAGCATGGAAGGTGGGTTTCGATAGGAAGGCTGGATATTAATACTAGTGGCTTGTTGTTATTTACAACGGATGGGGAGCTGGCCAACCAGTTAGCTCATCCTAGCTCGATGATAGAGAGAGAATATGCCGTAAGAATTATGGGTGAGGTGACCCCATCAATGGTGCAAAATATGTACGAAGGAATAATTATTGATGATGATTTATGCCGTTTTACCGACGTTCAGTTTTATGCTGGGGAAGGATCAAATCAATGGTATCACGTTGTTCTTATGGAAGGGAGGAACAGAGAGGTAAGAAAATTGTGGGAATCGCAGGGCGTTAAGGTTAGTCGTCTAAAGCGAGTACGATTTGGGTCTACTCTGATACCCAGTAATGTAAGAAGAGGACAGTTTGTTGAGCTTTCGAAGGCTGAAATTGATAAGCTTCTTAAGCTAACTATAACCCAAGAGTCGTAATCTTTTTTGCTCGAGCAGCTTAGAAAAAGACTTTATACTTTGTTGGAGTTTTCCGTAAAAATTTGCTCATCAAAATCTCGGAAATTTAATGCCTCCCCGTGTATCGTTTCAGTGCCTTTACTAAATAAGTATAAATAAAATGGCATTAATACTTTTGGTTCTGGTTGAGCGTTTGGGTTTTCGGCAGGGTATGCAGCCCTCCGCATTGCTGTCTTGATACCACCGGGATTAACGCTATTAATTCTGATATTCGAAGTGTTTTTCAATTCGTCGGCTAAGGTCTGCATTAAGCCCTCTATGGCAAATTTAGACACTGCGTATGCGCCCCAGTTTGCTTTACCTTTTCTGCCTACGCTGGACGAGGTCAAGATTATTCTAGCGTCCGAGGATTTACTTAGGCTTTGCAAAAGTACTTTAGTGAGCAGAAAAGTTGAAGATAGATTGACCTGCATAGTCTTGTTCCAAGTCTCAAATGAATAAAACTCTATAGGACTTCGATCTCCGAGCTTTCCAGCGCTATGAATAAAACCATCTAGGCAAGGAAATTGGCTGTCTAGAGATTCACCTAGTATTTTGTAATCATGCTCCGAAGCAGTTTCAAAATTCATTGGGTGAATGGTGATCTTGTTTGGATGTGCTCGGTCTATTGCATCATAAAGTTTCTCAAGCTTGCCTTGAGAGCGACCCAATAAAATTAGATTGGCTCCATAATTCGCGAAGGTTTCAGCGCAGCATTTCCCGATCCCGTCGCTAGCACCGGTTATAAGAATTGTCTTATTCTGAAGCATATTCTGTGGCGCATTAAATGTGAACATATTCTTATCTAAAGTTAAGTTTACCTAAAAGGCCTTGTATTTTAGTCGAGTCTTTGACGATAAAGTCTGCTTGCCATTCTTCGATTTTCGCGTCGGCGTGAAGATAGCCATACGCTGCAGCTATAGCGATTACCTCGGCACTTTTGGCGGCTTGGATGTCCCTTAGGTGATCGCCGATATAAACGGTTTTCCCTGTGGCGCAGCCGAGCTGTTTGCACGCAACAAGGATTGGCTCTGGATTTGGTTTTGGGCTTGATACATGATCTGGGCAGATTAGAACGGAGCAACGATCAAGTAAATTCATTTGAGCTAATAATTTCTCGGAATACTTCCAAGGCTTGTTAGTTACGATTCCCCATGGAATTTTTGACTCGTCCAAGTTTGTTAAGAGCCCTGGTAAGCCTGGATATAAAACAGATTGGGTCGCATCGAGTTTTCTTTCATAGAGCTCAAGCAATTGTTTATTAATTTCTAGAAAACCCTCATCCTTCTCTTCAATTTTAAAGGATAATTTAACCAGAGCTCGCGCCCCATCTGAAACTGTACTGTAGACAAGAGCGGGCTCGATTGGCCCCTTGTTGTAGTTGCTAAGAAGTTGATTAACGACATCTACAAAGTCGGGGGCAGTATCGACAAGTGTGCCATCAAGATCGAACAGCACACACTCTATTGAAGTTTTCAAGGTCATCGGTCTAGTGTCAGGCCTTATTCAGGTTTCTGATAATGTGCAATGTAGTTTACATCAAGGTTATCTTGGAGGAAGTATCGTTTCGTTAGGGGGTTGTAGCCCATGCCGATCTGTTCTTTAAGACCTAAACCTGATTTTCGGCACCAGCTTGCAAGCTCAGAAGGGCGGATGAATTTCGCGTACTCGTGCGTCCCTTTTGGAAGAAGATTTAAAACGTATTCAGCGCCGAGAATTGCAAACAAGTATGATTTTGGATTTCTGTTTATTGTAGAAAAGAATACTGTACCCCCCGGTTTCATCAACTCGAAGCATGATCTGACTATTGAATCTGGATCTGGAACATGCTCCAACATCTCTAAACATGTAATAACATCATAGGATTCTGGCTTCTCTATCGCGAGATCTTCAGCCGAACAGAAGCGATAATCTATCTTTAGGTTGCTTTCAAGTTGGTGAAGCTTGGCAACTGATAAGGATGCTTCTGCCATATCTATTGCGGTAACAAGGGCCCCGTGATGTGTTAGTGCTTCTGCTAGGATCCCACCGCCACAACCAATGTCGAGCACGCTTTTTCCTGCAAGATTAAGTGCTCTGGAAATATAATTGATGCGAAGCGGATTTATATCGTGTAGGGGTTTAAATTCACTATTCGGATCCCACCAGCGTGAAGCTAAATTTTCGAATTTTTTGATTTCTAACTCATCGACATTTGTCATGCTAAAGACTCGCTTTTTTCTATTTTTTCTTGCCAAGACAACGCTGAGTTTATAATCTTGGTTTTCTCTAAGGTTAACAAGTCCCCATGACGCATTACACTTTTTCCTCCTATCCAAACATTACTAACCTGGGATGAGTTGGCCCCGTAAACTAAATGGGAAATGGGGTCGTTGATCGGCAGGGTATTGAAGTCGTTTAGTGACACGGCGACGACATCAGCAAATTTTCCTGGCTCTAAGCTGCCAATTTTCTCTTCTAGTCCTAGAGCCTTAGCACCCTGGATTGTTGCCATTTCCAACGCCACATAAGCGGGTAAAGAGGTCGCATCTTCGGTCGACACTTTAGCCAGCAACGTGGCGGCCCGCATTTCTCCAAACATGTCTAGTCTATTGTTGCTCGCAGCTCCATCAGTTCCTAATGCCACATTTACGCCGTGATGGACTAATTTGCTTACGTTGCAGATACCGGAAGCTAATTTCATATTGGAGTTGGGACAATGAACAACGTTTGCTCCCTGCGCGCTTAATAATTCGATGTCATGATCCATCAAATGGGTGCAATGAACAGAAACAAGTCTTGGGGTTAATAAGCCAAGATTTTTCAGTCTCATTAATGGGCTGATGCCAAAACTTTTTATCGAATCCTGAATTTCGGTTTTTGTTTCATGTATGTGGACGTGTATTGGAATATCGAGTTCGTCTGCGAGAATTCGAATCTTGCGCAGAGGGTCGTCTGAAACTGTGTATAGAGAATGGGGACCAAATGCAGTAGAGACCAAGTCACTATTACGGTATTGGTCATGTGTTTGAGTCGCTTTCAAGATGTATTCATCAGCGTTTGCGGCCCAAACAGAAGGAAAATCTAAAATTGGACTAGCTAATTGGACTCGCATGTTTGCAGAAATTGCCGTTTTGGCGACTTCATCTGGGAAAAAGTACATATCGGCGAAACAAGTAGTGCCAGATGCAATCATTTCTGCGATGGCTAATTCGGCTCCATCTACAACGAATTTTCTGCTTATAAATTCTTGTTCTAACGGCCAAATTCTATTTTGAAGCCATTCATGCAGTGGCAAATCGTCGGCAGCACCTCGCAGCAAGGCCATGGACGCATGGCAATGAGAATTGATGAGGCCTGGTATTAGAACATGCTCGTCTAGCTGGACAATATGCCTAGCGCTGTATTGATCGAGTGCTTCTTGCTGGGGCAATATCCTAAGGATTTTTTTCTCATGGATGATAATCGCGTAATCTCTCAATACAGTGGCTCGCGGAACGACGGGAACGATCCAAGTAGATTTAATAATGAGTTCTACTTCCATCATCAGCTCCGCATTAATGTGTTGTGTGAGGTCAAGGATTTAATCAAAATTCAGCTGTTAAGCGCGTGCACATGAGTAGCTACCAACATAGATATTATAACCATAATTTAATGAAATAATGTAGATAAAAAAAACGACCGAGAAGCATTTTAACTAACTGATATTTATAGGAATAATTAATCACATATTTAATAAAGTTTTTGTTTTTTTGCTCATAGACGTGTTATGATGATGCATAAAAATTATGGTGATAGAATACATGTTGCTCATAAAGTAATGAGATCAGAATTCCTTGGATATGCTGTTGGATTTAATGAAAAGAAAAATATATTTTCGGAATCTTTCAGAAGTCTTTCATTACACTCCTCTCTTTTTTTCTCATTTTAGGAACTAATTGAACTATGTCGGAATTTGCTAAGCAGCTTATGCCTGTTGCATTGGAAAGCGAAATGCGTGAGTCCTACTTGGCCTACGCAATGAGTGTCATAGTGGGAAGGGCGCTGCCTGATGTAAGGGATGGGTTGAAGCCGGTTCACAGGCGTGCGCTTTTTGCGATGAATGTGCTGTCGAACGATTTTAACAAGCCTTACAAGAAGTCAGCTCGAGTTGTTGGTGATGTTATAGGCAAATATCATCCTCATGGTGATACGGCGGTTTACGATACGATTGTTAGAATGGCTCAGGATTTTTCGCTTAGATATCCGCTTGTAGATGGGCAGGGTAATTTCGGTTCGATAGATGGTGATGCCGCCGCAGCTATGCGATACACAGAGATACGCATGGCCAAAATTGCTCATGAGCTTTTGGCAGATCTTGATAAAGAGACTGTTGATTTTTCGCCTAATTATGATGGAACAGAACATATCCCTGATGTGTTACCTGCCCTGATTCCAAACCTTCTGGTCAATGGGTCCTCAGGAATAGCCGTTGGCATGGCTACTAACATCCCCCCCCATAACCTTAGGGAAGTCATAAGCGCTTCTATTGCATTGCTGGATAATCCTAGTGTTGAGATCGAGGCTTTGATGGAGCATATAAAAGGACCAGATTTTCCAACGGCTGGCATTATTAATGGTAAGGCTGGAATAATTGAAGCCTACAAGGGAGGACGCGGGCGCATATATGTCAGAGCGAGAGCGCAAATAATCACTGATGAAAAAACTAGTAAGGATAGTATTGTTGTCACAGAAATCCCTTATCAGCTCAACAAATCAAAACTCATTGAAAGGATTGCTGAATTAGTCAAAGAGAAAAAACTTGAGGGTATTACGGAACTTCGCGATGAATCTGATAAAGATGGTTTAAGAATAGTCATTGAGCTGCGACGCGGAGAAGTAGGAGATGTTGTTCTAAATAACTTATATTCTCAGACTCAAATGCAATCGGTGTTTGGTATCAATATGGTTGCACTGGTTGATGGCCAGCCGCGTTTGCTGAATTTAAAAGAGATTTTAGATTCTTTCATTCGGCACCGTAGAGAAGTAGTGTCAAGGAGAACTGCTTATCTCTTGCGTAAAGCCCGAGAGCGGGGGCACATTCTCGAGGGGCTGGCTGTGGCTCTTGCGAATATAGATGCGGTTATTGAGTTAATTAAAGGTTCGCCTTCTTCCGCTGACGCTAAGGATAAGCTTTTATCTAGATCTTGGAAATCCGATAGCGTTCTCGCAATGTTAGGAGAAATAGGTGCTGATGCATGCCGGCCAGATGACCTTGACGAAAAATATGGCCTTAGGGGCGCTGAATATTTTTTGTCAATAGAACAAGCGCAAGCGATTTTAGATCTTCGATTGCACCGCCTTACTGGTTTAGAACATGAAAAATTAATAAACGATTATAAGGAATTATTAGTTAAGATTTCAGATTATTTAGACATTCTTAATAACGAGGCAAGATTGCTCGGCGTGGTCAGAGACGAATTATTAAAAATTGAGGATGAATATGGGGATGAGCGAAGAACAGAAATTCTAAGTTCCCAGCAAGATTTAACTGTGGAGGACTTAATTACTGAAGAGGATCGAGTCGTGACGATTTCTCAAACCGGTTATGCGAAAACACAGCCGCTAGCCGACTATGCGGCGCAGCGTCGAGGTGGAACAGGTAAGGCCGCAGCTTCAGTAAAAGACGAAGATTTTGTAGAGCATCTTCTTATTGCTAGCACACATGATACGTTGTTGTGCTTTAGCAGTGTGGGGAAAGTCTATTGGTTAAAAGTTTTTCACATTCCTGTCGCCAGTCGGACTTCACGCGGCAAACCGATTATTAATATCCTTCCTCTAGAGGAGAATGAACGCATTACTAGTATGTTGCCAGTCAAGAGTTATGAGAACGATAATTATGTCTTTATGGCCACAAGCAATGGCACAGTTAAGAAAACCGAATTGAGTAAATTTGCTCGTCAGCGCAGCGTTGGTTTGAGAGCTATTGAATTAGACGATGGGGATGAACTTATTGGCACGGCGATCACAGACGGTAACAGTGATGTTATGCTCATAGGCAATAGTGGGAAGACAATTCGTTTTAACGAAAGCGACGTGAGAGCAATGGGAAGAACGGCTCGCGGTGTTCGTGGAATCAAAATGAGTGAACAAGGTCGTGTGATTTCGCTGATAATTCCAGATTTACAGAAGCAGATCCTGACCGTTAGTGAAAACGGTTATGGTAAGCGTACAAAGGTAGAGGATTACCCAATTTATGGAAGAGGCGGCCAGGGCGTAATCGGTATGCAGACCAGTGAAAGGAACGGTAATGTGGTCGGAGCGGTGCAGGTTGTGGAGAGTGATGAAATAATGTTGATATCAGACAAGGGCACTTTAGTAAGAACACGTGTAGAAGAGGTGTCGGTTCAGGGCAGGAATACACAGGGTGTTCGTTTAATTAGACTGAGGGAGGCGGAAAAACTAGTGGGCCTCGAGCAAGTCGAAGAGCCGGAAGATGCTCAATCCGATGATGACGAAGGGACGATTGCTTCCTGATATAGTAGTAAGTGTCTCAAAAAGATAATATGTTCCTAGAAAGCTCTTAACCTGTTAACTAAAAGGACGGCGACTTGAAATCACCTACTACAATCGCTTTTCTTGGGCCAGAAGGAACATTCACAGAACTCGCTGCTCTTGAACATTTTGGAAGCAGAGGGACTTTTAAAGCATACGCGTCTATAGATGATGTCTTCGCTGCTGTTGCACAGAAGCTTGTAACCTTTGGGGTTGTCCCTGTTGAAAACTCTACAGAAGGAGCTGTGAACAATACGCAAGATTGTTTGATTGATAGTTTGGTCAGGATCGTTGGGGAGGTAATTCTTCCCGTCGAGCACCATTTATTAGTGGGGAAAGGTGATAATGCTGAGACGTTAATTAAGATTGCTTCACACAGGCAGTCTTTCGCCCAATGCCGGAAGTGGATTCTTAAAAATTACCCCAATGCGGAATTAGTCGAGTGTGCAAGCAATGCTGAAGCGGCTAAATTTGCTGCTTCTGAAGAGTCGACTGGGGCAATTGCAGGCAAGAGGGCTGCTGATAGATATGGCTTGGTATCGATCGATCAAAAAATACAGGATCAACAAAATAATTGCACAAGGTTTTTGGTGCTCTCGAATAAAGACGCGAGACCGGCATTGAAAAATAAAACCAGCCTAATAATTTACGCGGAAAATAGGCCGGGGTCACTGTATCGAATATTAGAACCTTTCGAAAATTTACAAATTAGCCTAACAAAGATTGAAACTAGACCATCGAAAATCGAGGCGTGGGCCTACGTTTTCTTTATCGATTTCGAAGGTCATATCAAGGACGAGTCAGTTGAAAAAGTATTAATTCGATTAAGAAAATGCGCGGCGGAAATAAAAATATTAGGCTCTTACCCCGTGTTTAAAACAGAACACAGAAACTTCTCAGCCTAGGTGGTTTAACTTGCCAAATCTCAGTCATTCTACCATCGCAATCTTAGGCATAGGCTTGATCGGGGGCAGTATTGCTAAAGCATTAAAAGAGAATGCCCCCAGAGCTACACTTATTGGCTACGATATTAAAGAAGAAGCACTAGAATTAGCTCTTGCGGAGGGGGTGATCGACCGCACTGGAGATTTGAAGAAATGTCTAGAGCCGGCGGACATAGTCATCCTAGCGTTGCCCCCAATATTGATAGCTAAAATGATCCCGACAGTATGTGCCTTAATCAATGAAACTGCGGTTATTACGGACGTTGCAAGCGTCAAAAATATAATTAGCGATTCGTTAAAGGAAACACCGGAAGATTTTCAGGCAAGGTTTGTACTCGGCCATCCAATAGCTGGATCAGAGAGGAGTGGTTATACCGCTTCTAACAAAGCGTTATTTTATAATCGAAAAGTCATTCTATCTGCGAGCGACTTAAACATAGAATCTTCAATTTCTGCTGTGCGCGAATTGTGGCAACTAGCTGGCGCAAAGGTTTTGGAGCTGGACCGCAAAAGTCACGATAAAATACTGGCAGCAACAAGCCATTTGCCCCACCTTCTAGCATATGCCTTAGTGGAGGTTCTTGCTGAGCAGGAGGAGGCCGATGATATTTTTCTCTATGCTGCTGGTGGTTTTGCTGATGTTAGCAGATTGGCCTCTAGCGACCCTGGAATGTGGTCAGACATCTTTGTCTCAAATGCTGCGGAAACGGATAGGGCGTTAGATTTCTATATAAAAAAGCTTATAGAATTAAAAGAGATTGTAAAAGCGGAAAATCGACTTGAGCTTTTGGGTCGGTTTAAAGCAGCAAAATCTGTCAGAGATTCATTTATCCAAAAGCATTTTAAGAACGGCGATTAATTAGAAAATTTATGGTAGCAACAACGTACTCTGTACAACCCAGTCAAGTCATCGAAGGAGCCGTTAGGGTTCCTGGTGATAAATCTATTTCTCACCGCTCGATTATCCTTGGTTCAATTGCTGATGGCATTACCAAAGTAAATGGATTTCTTGAGGGTGAAGATACTTTAAAAACATTAGCAGCATTCCAAAATATGGGAGTAAAGATTGCTGGCCCGAATAATGGGGGTGTTATAATCGAAGGTGTAGGTATAAACGGTTTATTAAAACCTTCTGAAGCTTTGTTCATGGGCAATTCAGGCACCGCAATGCGTTTGCTAGCAGGAGTTCTTGCCGGACAAAAATTTGATTCTCAGCTCTATGGTGATGATTCATTGAGTAATAGACCTATGAGTCGCGTGTCAGAGCCGTTGTCTGAGTTTGGTGCCGTCATTGAAATGGAAAATGAGGAGTATCCGCCGCTAAAGATTTTTGGAAACCAGCTAACTGGGGTAAACTGCGAGCTGAAAATAGCAAGTGCGCAAGTTAAATCATGCTTACTTTTAGCGGCTATTTTTGCCAAGGGCAAGACCACTATCACAGAGCCTGCTTTATGCAGAGACCATACAGAGCGAATGCTTAAGGGCTTCGGTTATAGAATTGACCAAGATACAATTGCGCGTAAAGTCAGCCTTGAGGGTGGGGGGCGCCTAACTGGGACTACTATAGAGGTTCCGGCTGATATCTCTTCTGCTGCTTTTTTTATCGTTGCGGCTGCGATTGCTCGTAATGGCAAGCTCAAACTTACTGATGTGGGTATTAACCCTACACGAAGCGGCATTTTATCGCTCCTTGATTTGATGGGGGCAAGGATCGTTGTTGAGAATAAGCGTGAAGTTGGAGGTGAGCTCATTGGAGATATTCTGGTTAGGTCCTCAGTCTTAAAAGGTATTGTCGTGCCCAAAGAAAGCGTGGCACTTGCAATAGATGAATTTCCCGTCTTTTGTATTGCGGCTGCATGCGCCGAGGGTAGGACAATTTTGCGTCATGCGGAAGAATTGCGGGTGAAAGAAAGTGATCGGATTGAATCCATGGCGATTGGATTGAGGACCCTTGGGGTCAAGGTGAAGACCTTTTCCGATGGTCTGGAGATTGAAGGTGGAGTAATTGGAGGCGGCGAGATAGACAGTTTCTCCGATCACCGCATTGCCATGGCATTTGCTGTTGCTTCTCTAAAAGCTTCTCAGAAAATACTCATAAAAGATTGCGCGAACGTTGCGACCTCGTTCCCTAGATTTGTTTCACTCGCTAATTCTGTGGGTTTTAACATAACAGAAAGTAGCGACAAAAATTGATGAAAGCATGCCCTGTGATTGCTATTGATGGGCCATCTGGTTCGGGTAAAGGAACTATCGCGGGAATCCTTGCTGCTAGGTTAGACTTTTCTCTTTTAGATAGTGGCGCACTTTATAGAGCGGTGGGTATCACTGTGCATAAATCTAGAATTGAAATTAGTAATACTAAACAAATCATTGAAATAATTAATAATATGGATGTATGTTTTCAATATAATGATGTGGGGAGAATATTTGTGGATGGTGAAGATCTGACCACTTTAATCCGGTCGGAGCTTGGTGGACAAATGGCATCAAAAGTAGCGGTTTTACCTGAGGTGCGAGGAGCTCTTTTGGATAAACAACTGGCATTTCGAGCGGGACCGGGGTTGGTAGCTGATGGTAGGGATATGGGGACGGTTGTTTTCCCTGATGCGGAGCTCAAAATTTTTCTTAATGCAAACGTCCAAGAAAGAGCGCAAAGAAGGTATAACCAGTTGATTGGTAAGGGTATTGATGCTACTCTGCCCGACCTTCTGAGGGACCTTAAGGAAAGAGACAGGCGAGATACAGAAAGACCGGTTTCTCCCTTGAGGCCTGGAAAGGGTGCGGTAATTATCGATTCGACTGATTTGACGATTCAAGAAGTAGTGGATCAGGTTTTAACGCTTTTTTCGACTGTTGCTAGCAGGCCTTATTGAAGGAAAGTGTTTTTTGCTCGTACAGCCAGTAATGGCGCGCAAAAAATTAAACTCTATTGCCCCGTAAATACTGGATTGCGGATGGTGTAGTTGCCGTGAATTGAAGGCGCTATAACTTAAATTTCTAATTGGATTATTTAATGAGCGAATCTTTTGCAGACCTCTTTGAGCAAAGTTTAAATGAAATAGATATGAATCCCGGTGCTATTGTGACTGGCACCATTATTGATATTGACGCGGATTGGGTTACGGTCCATGCAGGGCTTAAATCTGAAGGAGTTATTCCTCGCGTTCAGTTCCTTGATGAGCAAGGCAACTTGGCCTTGGAATTGGGAGATGAGGTAAAGGTTGCCCTTGAGAGCGTGGAGGATGGCTTCGGAGAAACCCGGCTTTCAAGAGAAAAGGCCAAGCGAGCAGAATCGTGGATGGAGCTAGAAGAAGCTTACGAGAAGAATGAAATTGTTACGGGGTTGATAAATGGAAAAGTTAAGGGAGGTTTCACGGTTGACATAAATACGATTCGAGCCTTTCTTCCAGGCTCTCTGGTTGATGTGCGCCCGATTCGAGACACGGTTCATTTGGAAGGCCAAGAATTAGAATTTCGGCTGATCAAACTTGATAAAAAACGAAATAATGTGGTGGTATCGAGAAGAGCAGTTTTGGAGACTGTAAGTACTGAAGAACGAGACGCTTTATTAGAGAAGTTGCAAGAAGGCATGTCAGCTAAGGGTATAGTTAAAAATCTTACTGATTACGGGGCCTTCGTTGATCTTGGTGGAGTAGATGGCTTATTACATATTACAGACATGTCTTGGAGGAGAATAAAGCATCCAAGTGAGATAGTGAATGTAGGTGATGAGATTGATGTGAAGGTTCTTAAGTTTGACCGGGAACGAAATCGGGTCTCTCTTGGGCTAAAACAACTTGGCGAAGATCCGTGGCAGGCTATCAAACAAAGGTACCCGGAAAAGACGCAAGTCAAAGCTATTGTGACAAATTTGACAGATTATGGTTGTTTCGCGGAATTAGAGACTGGAGTTGAGGGCTTAGTGCATGTTTCTGAGATGGACTGGACCAATAAAAATATACATCCGTCCAAAGTAGTTCAGCTTGGAGACGAAGTAGAGGTCATGATTCTAGATATTGACGAAGAGCGTCGCAGAATATCGCTGGGAATCAAGCAATGCTATCAGAACCCATGGGATGGTTTTGCTGAAAACTTTAAGAAAGGAGATAAGATTTCGGGTAGTATAAAATCTATTACAGATTTTGGCATATTTCTTGGCTTGGACGGGAATATCGATGGCCTGGTTCATCTTTCTGATATTTCCTGGGATGAGACTGGAGAGGAAGCGGTTAGAAATTATTCTAAAGGCGATGAGGTCGAAACGGTTATTCTTTCAGTTGATCCGGAGCGCGAGAGGATTTCTTTGGGAATAAAACAATTACAAGACGATCCGTTCGCGAATTATGCCGCTCAGTTTGAAAAGGGTAGTGTTGTAAAAGGTGTTGTATTGAGCACGGATGCCAAGTCGGCCACACTTGCTTTGGGTGAAGGGATTGAAGCTACATTGCGGGCGTCTGAGATTGGACGAGACAAGGTCGAAGATGTGCGAGTGATATTGAAAGAAGGAGAAGAAGTAGAAGTAAAAATTACAAATGTTGATTTTAAATCTCGCGGGATCAGTGTTTCGATAAAAGCACTTGAGATCGATGATGAGAAAGCTGCTATTAAAGAGCACAAGAAACAAGAGGGTGTTGATGTGTCGCCAGGAACTATTGGTGATCTCATCAAAGCAGAGCTCGATAAAGGTTAGCAGTGAGAAATATATTAAGTATAAGGTGTTTCTTTATTTTAAATTCAGTGTTCTCTTTATAGAAATTTCTTGTACCAAAGGTGTAGGCAGCTACTATGACTAAGTCCGAACTGATAGATCGAATTACGGATAAACAAGCTCAGTTGTCCTCAAAGGATGTTGAGCTGACTGTTAAGTCCATACTGGAATACATGTCTCAAATGCTGTCTGAGGGCGGGCGTATTGAGATAAGAGGATTTGGTAGTTTTTCGCTTCACTATAGAGTGCCTCGTATTGGTCGCAACCCTAAAACTGGTTCGCCGGTCGCATTAAGTGGAAAGTATGTGCCGCATTTTAAGCCAGGGAAAGAGTTGCGGGACAGAGTCAACAATAGCCTCTTATCTGAGCAAAATTTCTAAATGCTAAAGGTTAGCTAGATTGACGATCGGTCGCGAAGCTTTCATTTAAGATAATATTTTAGTTGGATAACTGTCCTATCCAAGAAAACGGTGGAAAGTGCGAAAAATCGCGAAATTGTTTTCTATCCTGATTTTAGGTGCCGTATTTGTATGCACCATTGTGTTTATTCATTTAAATTCTACACCAGTATCAATTTCTTTTGGTGTTCTTAAAATTGCGGATTACCCGGTATCGGTCTGGATAATTGGAGCTTTTGCTTTCGGCGGTTTGGTAGGCTTGATCTTGGGTTATAATTGGTTTCAAAGCATCAAGTCACGGATGGAAATAAAAAGCCTTACTAAGAAGTTAACGCGTGCGAATCAGATGTTAAAAAATCATCGATCAGCCAGTCTTCTATAGATTATAAAATGGCGTTCTCTTAAGCATTAATTTTTGAAATTGATATTGAAGCGTAGCTGCAAACTGATTTTGGAAAATCTCCCGCACAATTTGTTTCTAACGAAATGGCTGCTCTATAATTCTTTAGAGTAATTGGTGACTTTGAATTATGAGAGGACCCTTTTGATAGGTAAATTATAGTTAATTATTTATTAATAAGAAAGTTGCCGCGTTATTCGACGATATAAAAAATCGAATTAAATCAAACTGATGTTTCCTGATAATGGTGTATAGTAAACGATTGTAGCGTTTTGTTAGCATTCTCAAGAGAGGACTAGTGTCAAATAAAGAAATAATAGTAGCTCTAGATTTTGATTCGCCAATGGCGGCATTAAAATTGATTGATCAGTTGGACCCGGATCTCTGCCGAATAAAGGTTGGTAAAGAGTTGTTTACCGCTAGCGGCCCTAGTTTCGTTCAGGACATAATATCTAGAAAGTTTGATGTTTTTCTTGATCTAAAATTTCATGATATTCCAAATACAGTTGCTAATTCAGTTAAGGTTGCTGCAGACCTTGGCGTATGGATGGTCAATGTTCATACCTCTGGTGGTGCAAGGATGATGGAGTCTGCGAAAGAGGCGCTGATTTCTTACGGTGTTGAGTCTCCTCTTTTAGTCGGCGTCACAGTGTTGACTAGCCTATCCGACAAAGACCTGATGTTGATCGGCATTGAGAGAAATGTACAAGAACAAGTGGCATCCTTGGCGCTCCTTGCCAAAAAATCTGGCCTGGATGGGGTGGTTTGCTCTGCCGAGGAAACCAAAACATTAAGATCGATGCTTCCCCGCGACTTTTGTTTAGTTACTCCTGGAATCCGCAGGGCTGAAGATCCAAGGAATGATCAAAAGAGAACGGTGGGGCCGCGAGAAGCGATACTTAATGGTAGTGATTATTTGGTTGTGGGGCGACCGATTACTCTTGCTGACTCACCTGCTAGTGTCCTTTCAGAACTCAACCTAGCTATAGGCTAATAGTTTCCGTAAAGTAGATATATGTTGATAATATTAATGCTTTTTGGAATATTCGTAGGTGCGATAGTGTTAACTGGAGGTATGAGATTTATAGCGCCTAAAATTGGGTTAATTGCGGTTCCTGTTACTCGAAGTGCTCATTTAGTGGAAACACCCAGTGGTGGTGGTGTAGTAATTGCTACCTTGTATTTGTTGATGTCTTATGCTTTTTACAAACGTGGCATTATTCCCGGCGATGAGTCCTTAGCAATATTTGGCGCGTTATTGATAGCATTCATGGGTCTAGTAGACGATGTATCCTCGCTGTCGCTTTACCATCGCCTTCCGGTGCAGTTTTTTGCTGCATTCTGGGCGGTGTATTGGCTTGGAGGAGTCCCTGATATAGATTTTTCCTTCTTTAAGATAACGACACCTTGGCTTCTCTTCATAATGGGTATATTTGCCTTGGTTTGGTTGGTAAATCTTTATAACTTTATGGATGGGATAGATGCCATCGCTGGCACTCAACTTATTTTCGTAAATGTACTGTCTCTGATGCTTGTTATAAATAATGAAAATCAGGCTATTGCTTTGCTTTCTGCGGTTTTGGCGGCTGCTACGGCCGGGTTTTTAGTATGGAATTGGCCCCCCGCGAAAATTTTCATGGGCGACGCAGGAAGTTGCTTTATAGGATATTCTTTGGGGGTGTTGGCATTACTTTCTATGCATCATGGTATGATGACAGTATGGACTTGGTTTATTTTGCTCGGAGTATTTATAGTAGACACTACGGTAACTCTCTTTGTGAGGGTTCTCCAAGGTTTGCGGTGGCAGGAGGGTCACGCGTCTCATGCCTATCAAAACGCAACGAGGCGCTTCAAAAGCCACAAGAAAATCACATTAGTAGTATTGACAATAAATGTGTTTTGGTTAGCTCCTTGGGCTTGGTTATCTGTGAAGCATTTAGAAAGCGGTTTTTATTTTTGTGCTATAGCTTTATGCCCTCTTGTTTTTCTTGCGAGAAAATATAGAGCGGGCTCTTGATCGTCATTGTCGGGAAGATTATCTACATTGGGCCGATAACCGATATGATCCTCCGGGCAAGGTAAAAGTGCATAACGCTTAATTTAGACTAAAAGAGTAATTTATTACGTGTTGCGCTGTACTTAGGTTGTAAGTGGTAGAAGAAAATTTTGGGAGCAAGTATGGATAAGCACGTCATGCAACTATCGCGTTCGATTAAACAAATACTCATGATGTTTGCAGATGGCGTTATGATCATATCTGCTTTTGCTTTTTCTTTTCTTTTGCTTGGGTTAGAGTTCTTAGATCAAAATCAGAGATTTTATTCCTATCTCCTTGTTGCGAGTTGCTTTAGCGTTTTAGCTTTAGTTCGTATCGGCCTTTATCGAGAAGTGGTTCTTTATATGGGGCTTCAATCAGGATTTATTGTTCTTCAAGGGGTAACGATTTCTACTTTTCTTCTTGTCGGATCATATTTCTTATCCCAAAGCTCTGAGCCTTTTGATTATTCAATATTACCGATTTTTTGGATGATTGCTTTGTTATTTGTCGGAGGCACTCGCTTTATTGCAAAGGTGATGCTGCAAAGTCTGATTAGAAATTTTCGGCCTAGGCAGCCAGTAATCATTTATGGAGCAGGCAGCTCTGGAATGCAGCTAGTTATAGCCCTCCAGAACGGGGATCAGCATTTGCCAGTGGCTTTTGTGGATGACAGTAACAACATGCTTGGCAGCACAATACACGGGATCCGCGTTTATAGTCCGAATTCGTTGTACGAACTTATAGAGAGTTACTCAGTAAGGCAAATTTTGTTAGCTATTCCATCCGCGACAGGATTTGAGCGTAAAGAAATTTTGAACCGGTTAGAGCATCTACCTGTTCATGTCAAAACTGTTCCCGATTTGTTTGATGTGGTATCAGGTAAATCTGGGGTCGATGAAGTGCGTGATATTGATATTGAAGACTTGCTTGGGCGCGAAATCGTTCCTCCTAATCCGGAATTGCTGGGAGCTTGCATAAATGGCCAGTCAGTTATGGTTACGGGAGCCGGTGGGTCGATAGGCTCGGAATTGTGCCGTCAAATCATCAACATGAATCCAGCCAAATTGGTTTTGATGGATAGCTTTGAATATGGGCTTTATGAGATTGAGCGAGAATTAAAATAGAAATTAATAAGCAGCGATAAAGATAAAAATATTGAGGTCGTTGCGTTGCTGGGATCTGTTTGTAATAGTGGCCATATGCAAAACTCGATAATGAGTTTTAATGTCGATACGGTTTATCATGTTGCGGCATATAAGCAAGTTCCCATGGTAGAGAAAAATATTGTTGAAGGGGTACAAAATAATATATTTGGCACTTTAGTAGCCGCTCAAGCTGCAGAGAGCTTCAGGGTTAAGAGTTTTGTTTTGATATCTACAGACAAGGCTGTGCGACCAACAAACTTTATGGGGGCGACTAAAAGATTTTCGGAACAAGTCCTTCAGGCCTTAGCCCAAAAAGAACAAGCCACAAAATTCAGCATTGTGCGATTCGGTAATGTCTTGGGGTCTTCTGGTTCGGTCGTTCCACTGTTTAGGAGACAAATACGTAGTGGAGGGCCGGTTACGGTTACACATCCTGAGGTAACGCGCTATTTTATGACTGTCCAGGAGGCAGCGCAATTGGTTATTCAGGCAGGATCAATGGCCACCGGTGGAGATGTGTTTGTATTAGATATGCACGAACCGATTAGGATCGTAGATCTAGCTAAAAAAATGATTCATCTAATGGGTTATGACGTCAAAGATAACAACTCTTATCGAGGTGACATAGCAATCGAATATACCGGCCTCCGACCGGGTGAAAAACTTTATGAAGAGCTAATGATTGGTGAATACGTTACTGGCACCGAGCATCCGAAAATAATGCGAGCGGAGGAAGAAAATCTATCGTGGGACACACTTCAAAAGCTCCTTGAGCGATTAAAGGTGGCTTGTGAACTAACTGACTTAACTGAAATTCGTTCGGCGTTAATGGAGGCCGTAGATGGTTTTGAGCCTAAAAAAGGCGTGGCGGACCCTCTTTGGGATGCTAATAAAATTGAAGATCAACCAACCCAACCTCCGGGATTGCTCGATCAGCGAGTGATTGAGGGAGCAGGTAAGAAGGTTACTCCTCTTTTTAAAAAGTAATTTAAGCCCTTATTCGCTTCGCTTTACCGAGATTATCGTAACGGGCTCAAGGGGGACGTCGGAATAACCACGCTCCGATCCTGTTGGTACCCCAGCTATTTGATCAATAACGCCTAAGCCCTCGATAACTTTCCCAAAAGCTGCGTATCCATAGCCTGAAGCAGAGGCATTCCTAAAATCTAAGTTTTCGTTGTTTACAAGATTTATAAAGAATTGAGATGTTGCGCTATCAACGACGTTTGTCCTCGCCATAGAAATAGTGCCTCTCGCATTCGATATACCTGTGTCGGCTTCGTTCTTTATGGGGTCATAAGTGGATTTCTGAACCATATTAGCGTCAAAGCCACCGCCTTGGATCATGAATCCGCTAATCACCCGATGGAAAATCAATCCATCATAATAATTGTTATCAATATACCTTAAGAAATTTTCAACGGTAACGGGCGTCAGATCAGGGCGTAATTCAACTTTGATGTTGCCCATCGTTGTCTCGATCTCGATTACAGGACTTTCTTGTGCAAGAATAATAGTACTAAAAGTAAGGTAGACAACCAATAGAAAAGCGCGCATAACTAGACTCCTATAACTGAGTTCCGTTTTGATATTGTTGGTCACTATACATGATTTTGGGTCAATATAATCTAGGTCTTTAAGATACACTTATTAAATGCTGATTACT
This sequence comes from Gammaproteobacteria bacterium, assembly GCA_029245905.1. Lineage (GTDB taxonomy): Bacteria > Pseudomonadota > Gammaproteobacteria > Pseudomonadales > Pseudohongiellaceae > UBA9145. The sequence goes on along the minus strand of JAQWOJ010000098.1, from coordinate 2,068 downwards.
AAGAATCTGACAGTTTTAGGATAATAGGACCACATGGAGATTTATTTTGAGTACACAATTCGTGTGCCTTTAATAATCAGTGCTCAGAGCCAGACGAAGGCTTCACTCAAAAAATATAGCTTTTAAGGATTTAGCATAGGCTTTATCAACAGATTTTCTGAGCTGGCCAAGCAAACAAAGCATTATAATAATCGGGTCTATTAGTCCCTAACAATTTGTATCATTCGATGAAAGGAGGAGATATGGCTTATTTCATGACTTATCGTTGCATAAGGAATTTTAAGGTATCAAGCGCCCCTCAAGGGTTCTTAAAAAAGGGGGCGTTAGGTTTTACGAAAAGAGCCCCGCGCAGCTCTTAGGCTTTGCGGGGCTATGTTTGGCTGCCCAACCAAGACTCGAACTTGGAACCAAGTGATTAACAGTCACCTACTCTACCATTGAGCTATTGGGCAAATTTTCTTTTATATAAACAGTTACTTATAAGGGCGAAATCGAAAAACGACATAGCAATTTCTAGGTCGAACATTATAAGCTAATTGATGCCTAATTTACTACTATTCGCATTAGCTATTATACGACGCACAATGTCACTCTGTGTTCTCGTAATTAGCTCTTAGTTACGCGCTAAAAATTCAGAGTTTTTTATTAAGCTTTTGCGCAGATCTGGTCATTTAAAGAAGAGAGTAGTGCTAATCTCAATGACATTAGTTCCTTGAGCAATTGCCTCGCATTCGGCATTACTCCTCTGTAAGCACTTGACAGCTAGTGTAAGCTCTATCTCAAAGCTTTTTAAAACGCAGCTAAATTTAGCTGTTTGTCAAAGCGGGAGGGAGAGCGTGTGTCAAAAATGAATATAAGGCAAGAAGCCAAGCTGCCTGTAACAGTATTATCGGGCTTTCTTGGGGCGGGGAAAACCACAGTTCTCAGTCACATTCTTAATAATCGCGAGGACAAAAAGGTCGCGGTTATTGTGAATGATATGAGTGAGATCAACATCGATGCTTCGTTGATTGAGAATGAAATAATGCTTTCTCATAAGGAAGAGAAGCTTGTTGAGATGAGTAATGGGTGTATCTGTTGCACGTTGCGTGAAGATCTCCTTCTAGAAGTCAACAAACTCGCCAAAGAGGGTAGGTTTGACAATCTGGTAATCGAATCGACGGGAATTTCTGAGCCACTTCCGGTAGCTGAAACTTTTACTTTTGCCGATGAGGATGGTCAATCACTAGCGGACGTGGCAACGCTCGATACCATGGTTACCGTGATCGATGCTGTCAATTTTATTAAAGACTATGACGAAGCTAAAGACTTAAAGGAAGCGGGGGAGTCTTTGGGAGAGGATGATCACCGAAGTGTTGCCGACTTATTGGTAGACCAGGTAGAGTTCGCGGATGTTTTGCTTATGAGTAAAACCGACGTTGTAAAAAAGGGAGACGTAAAGAGGCTTCAGGCAATCCTTAGGTCATTAAATACCCACGCAAAGATCATCCCAGTCGCTAATGGAAAAGTTGACCTCGATGATCTTCTTAATACTAAACTGTTCGACTTCGATCGCGCTCAGCAAGCACCAGGGTGGCTTAAGGAGATGCGCGGCGAACACGTACCGGAAACTGAAGAATATGGGATTGGTAGTTTTAGTTATCAGGCTCGCCGACCATTTCATCCAGAGCGTGCCTTTGAGTTTTTCCATAATACAGAAAAATTTGGCAAGCTCATTCGATCGAAGGGTTATTTTTGGTTGGCTTCGCGCCCACAGTTTGCCTGGCAATGGAGTCAAGCGGGAGGAATTGCTCGTTATGGTTTTGCTGGCATGTTTTGGCATGCAACGCCTCGGGATAGCTGGCCGAAGGATGAAGACAGCCTTGAAAATATTTATAAGACGTGGGAGGAACCTTTCGGTGATATGCGCCAAGAGCTAGTCTTTATCGGCCAAGGGCTAGATCAAAAGCGCGTTATCGAGACGCTCGATAAATGCTTGCTAACAGATGATGAGCTGTTGAGGGGCAAAGATTACTGGCTCAGTCTGAACGACCCATTTCCAGAATGGAGTGATGTTGAATGAGTGTGT
>JAQWOJ010000096.1 GCA_029245905.1 Gammaproteobacteria bacterium | reverse complement strand
TTGTAATATGCTAGTAAGCTTACAGAAATTAACAATTTTCTCTAAATAATTATATAAAAAATTTATTAATTAACGTCTGGGCGTTACCAAATACCGGCAAGGGGACGTCTAAGCTATGCCGCTTCTGCGATAGGAAATATTTATGAATTTCTCTCTAACAAAGGCGACCTTTTACATAATTGATTGGCATTTATCGAAAAGGTCGTTTTTTGCTTTGGCGCTAGTTTTGATCATGAGCTGCAGTACGCAAGTTGTTCAGAAAGAAACAATTAGGACAAATGACCTCGAGGATTTAGCTGAAGAGAAGGCCGAAAGTGCGGAACTAGAGCGTTTGAGGGGTATTGAGGACCGACGTGTCCGTAACGAAGCGCAGGAGAGGGAGCGTATAGCTTTGGAGGAGGAGCGGGAAGCTGCAGAACGAGAGCGTATTGCTTCCGAGGAGCGCAGACAAAAGGCTGAAAACGCCGAAAGATTAAAAGTTGAGGCGGAACAGCGACAGCAACGCGAAGAGGAACGTGAAAGAAGCTATTCCCTAGCTATCGTTGAACAAGAACAAAAAATGGAGCTTGTTGCCCAGCTGGAGGCTCAATTGATCCTAGTTCAATCCGCACTGGCTCGAGACGAAGCCAGCATTGATAGCCTGCGTGAAGCTATTTTGGCGGCGGAGAATTTGCTCGTTGCGCTGGTTGCTGAGCAAGAAAAATATGAAAATATCGATGCTTTTGGTGAAACGCTAGAGCCGCTAGCGAAGAGTCTAATTGGTGAACTAGAAGCCCGTTTGGAAGATCTGACTCAACAAGTCGTTACGCCGTGAGCTTTTCTTAAGATCGATGATCTACTGAGGCAAAAATCAGTATCTCTGAGTCTTAATTACAAAATTAGACTCTAAACAGCACCGTTTGCGGAGTGACTATAGTTTAGTTCACTTTTCTTAGAGCTGGCTAAAATTTAGAAGCCTCGAAAATCACTTAATGCCAACTCATAAGGCCTGTTTTTGCCCCTGCTTCGAATCAACTTGGAGGCACAAGAATAGTGGCTTCCAACGATGGCGACGTGCTTTTTTTGTCGTGTTTGTTGTGATAAAGTGCGCGGCGTTGAAATTATCTTACCATTTGAGGAGAAACGCCTAGATGTCAGTAACAATCGTAGTAACAACGGTACTATCATTATTGGGTTTGGGAATAGCTTTCTTTTATATGAGAAAAGTAACAAGCATACCCTTGGATATGGGGCTTAGTGAGGCAGATGGGGCGAGGCTTAAGTTTATTCACGGGGCAATTGCTGATGGCGCCATGGCTTTTCTTAAGCAAGAATATAAATTTTTGACTATTTTTATGGTTGTGTTTGCCGCTGTTATTGCCATTTTAATTGACGATACGCACACCCCTGATATCCGGGAAGGCATTTATACTGCGTTAGCATTTCTGTTCGGTGGAGCTATATCGATTGCTTCGGGCTACATCGGTATGAAGGTGGCTACCCAGGGTAATGCGAGAACTACTGTCTCTGCCAAAAAAGATATTTCAAATGCCTTCGACGTCGCCATTAACTCTGGAGCAGTTATGGGATTTGCTCTGGTGGGCTTGGCAACTCTTGGATTGATTCTCGTGTACATGATTATGAGCGTTTTGTTAGCTGATTTGGGAGAAGAGAATAATCATATTTTGATGGAAGTCATTGCTGGTTTTGGCCTCGGTGGCTCCACCATAGCACTCTTCGCACGAGTCGGAGGTGGTATTTTTACTAAGGCAGCGGATGTAGGTGCGGATTTGGTCGGGAAGGTTGAGCAAGGTATACCAGAGGACGATCCGCGTAATCCAGCAGTGATAGCGGATAACGTGGGTGACAATGTCGGCGATGTAGCGGGAATGGGTGCGGATTTATTTGGCTCTTGTGCTGAGAGCACATGCGCGGCGATGGTGATAAGTGCTGTTGTATTTGCGGCGGATCCAAATGCCTTGCTCTACCCGATTTTGATTAGTGCGATTGGAATCCCAATTAGTTTGATCACTAAATTGGTAGTGAGTGTTAAGACAGAAGATGATGTTGCTCCGGCGCTGATGAAGTTGTTAATTATTTCGAGTGCATTAATGGCTGTAGTGATGTTTTTTGTCACTTTGGCGCTGATACCAGAATTTTTCGAGCTGAATGGTGAGGAATACACGAGTCTAGATGTATATTGGTGCTTTCTTTCTGGCTTAATTGCCGGATTGGCGGTTGGCTTGCTTACGGGCTACTATACTTCGGAAAATTATGATCCTGTAAAAGAGGTGGCTAGGTCCTGCGAAACAGGTGTTGCCACAAATATTATTTATGGTCTCGCACTTGGGTACAAATCTACAGTTCTCCCTTACCTAGCAATTGCTGTTAGTATCTTTGTGTCATGGGGTCTTGCTGGTATGTACGGAGTTGCCATTGCATCTCTTGGAATGTTGGGGACCCTAGTTATAGCTCTTATGATAGATGCGTACGGCCCCGTTGCAGACAACGCAGGTGGAATAGCTGAGATGGTAGGTCTGGATAAAGAGGTGCGACGTCGCACGGATATTCTTGATTCAGCCGGCAACACTACGGCAGCTATTGGTAAAGGCTTTGCGATCGGTGCAGCTATTTTGACTTCGCTGGCACTGTTTGCGGCGTTCATTACTGCGGCCTCTACCCTAGAGGGAGAGCCCATTACTATGAGTTTACTAGACCCGCTTGTTTACACTAGCTTGTTCATCGGCGCAGTTCTTCCATTCCTGTTCACGGCGATGACTATGAAATCGGTCGGTAAGGCTGCATTTGATATGATTGAAGAAGTTCGCCGACAATTTAAGGAAATTCCAGGAATAATGGAAGGGAAGGGAGAGCCTGACTATGCAGAGTGTGTGGCTATATCGACGCAGGCAGCTTTGCGTGAAATGATCGCTCCCGGAATCCTTATTATGGGGACCCCTCTTGTGACCGGATTCTTGTTTGGTGTGGAAGCAGTGGCGGGTATTCTTGCAGGCTCACTAATTACAGGGGGTGTCTTGGCAATCGCGTCTTCTAACAGTGGTGGGGCTTGGGATAATGCCAAGAAGTATATTGAAGCCGGTCATCTTGGTGGCAAAGGCTCAGAAGAGCACAAAGCAGCAGTAGTTGGAGACACTGTTGGAGATCCGTTGAAAGACACATCGGGTCCCTCGCTCAATATCTTAATCAAATTATCTGCAATATTGAGTCTGGTATTCGCGCCATTTTTTGTTCAATACGGCGGGATATTGCTGTAGGCACTGCGAATCATAGAAAGAGGTCATCTGGCCTCTTTCTTTAGAGTTTGGGGTTATCTACTTGGTTTCAAAATGGAAAAGCACCCACTCGACAGTTTCTATTTCTTCGCCAGTCGATGATTTGGTCCACTTAGTCCTAACATACTCAGAGCACTGGTAAATTCTAAATGATTCGGTATCTTCTATTATCAGATTCCGGACAGAGGGGTTTAGTGTATAGTTAGAAATTTCAACAAGCTTCCAGTTTTCAGCTAACGTCCTCTGGATACACTCATTCCCTTTTAATAGGTCAATATACTCAAATTCTTTCTCTGCATAACCGAAGGGTGGGATCTTAGTTTGCACCCTAATGTTAACTAGTTCTCGTTCCTGTTTGTCTTTCAGAAAAGTGATTGAATCAAGGATAAGTTCACTTTCGTTGTTATTAAAAAGCATCAGCCTCATGCCGTCGTCAGAGTCTACTGCCCAAGCGGATGAATAAAAAGCAAACTTTAGACCAAATTCTCCTTCGACTTGGGCTGCATGTACGCTCGACGTAAGGATTATTGCAAAAGTGATGAGTTGAGCTTTGCAAAAAAAATTATTTCTTTTTGGTGTTTTCTCCACATGAGAATTTTAGCGATCTTAGTGCTCTCATGCTACGACTATTTTCTTTTGGTTATAGATGCAACATAATCGACAGACGGGCTTATCTTGAAAAGCTATTCACATTTGACTGGATAAAACGGGTATTACTAATTTGAATCAACTAAATGGGTTTAAAAATTTAGTGTGCGTCGCTTCGGGGAAGGGAGGAGTTGGTAAGTCAACCACAGCTGTTAACCTCGCAATAGCTCTTTCTAACTTGGATAATAAAGTAGGGCTTTTAGATGCTGATATTTATGGTCCTAGCATACCCCTGATGATGGGTGTGCCTCCAGGAACTCGCCCTAAAATTCGAGATAAGAAATACATGATCCCAATAGAGTCTCACGGCATTAAATGTAATTCTATGGGTTTGCTGGTTGATGAAAAAACCGCCATGGTGTGGCGGGCTCCTATGATCATTTCGGCGTTCAATCAGATTTTGAATGATACAGAGTGGGAAAATCTAGATTATTTGGTGGTAGATATGCCTCCTGGCACAGGAGATATCCAGCTTAGTTTAACCCAGTCCGCAAAGGTTGCGGGTGCTTTGATCATAACTACTCCTCAAGACGTGGCGTTATTAGATGCGCGAAAGGGAATTGAAATGTTTAAAAAAGTAGACGTTCCTATCTTAGGTGTAGTGGAAAATATGAGCACCCATGTTTGCACAAAGTGTGGTCATGAGGAGAGTATTTTTGGTTCCGGGGGAGGGGATAGGTTGGCTCTGGAGTACGGTGTAGAAGTTATAGGTCGATTACCACTGGACCTAGCCATTCGCGAGCAAACAGATAGCGGAATTCCCATTGTAGCGTTTGATCCATCGCATAGCGCAGCAGTCGGCTACAAAGGTCTCGCAATCAAACTAAGCGAGAAGTTAGGGCTGAATAAGAAAGCGGATGCTGGCGGCCCAACTATTACTATACATAACGATTAAAGTTGGATTGATTGTATAAATACGATAAGGGTTATTGTCCCCATAGTAAGAAAACTTCTGATTATATAAACTAATAATCTGTAGGGAGATCAGTGTTTTGGATGCCATAAACGATTTTATAATTTTTTTAGATGGATTTTTGGGTTCCGCTTTATGGTTTCCGGCGCTTCTTTTGTCTACGGGTATCTTTTTCACGCTTTATCTTGGGTTTCCTCAAATTCGTTATTTTAAACATGCTATTGCTGTGACTGCAGGCAGATTTGATAAGCAAGATGCAAAAGGAGACACAACTCATTTTCAGGCTCTTTCCACAGCTCTTTCCGGAACTATTGGTACAGGAAATATCGGAGGGGTAGCACTTGCTTTGCATCTCGGTGGTCCGGCTGCGCTTTTTTGGATGTGGATGACAGCATTTTTTGGAATGACCAGCAAATTCGTCGAGGTGACTTTATCTCATAAATATCGTAGTGAATCTTCTGATGGAACTGTTTCAGGGGGACCAATGTACTATATGGAGAAAGGCTTGAATGCTAAGTGGTTAGCTGTGGTTTTTGCCATGGCCACAGTGCTGAGTTCTTTCGGAACGGGCAATATGCCTCAGGTGAATAGCATCGCATCGGGATTAGAAGCGACTTTTAATTTGGATCCTTTGATCACTGCGTGTGTGCTTTCAGTATTGTTAGGTTTAGTTATTATCGGAGGGATTACGAGGATTGCTAAAGTTGCAGCTGCGATCGTTCCAACAATGTCGGTAATTTATTTAGTTGGCGCCTTTGCCGTAATTATCCCTAATGCCAGCAATGTTCTGCCCTCGCTGGTCTCTATTTTTTCTGATGCGTTTACTGGGTCAGCTGCTGCAGGTGGTTTTTTAGGAGCTACATTTGCCTATGCATTTGATCGAGGCGTAAATCGGGGTCTGTATTCAAATGAAGCCGGTCAGGGATCGGCTCCGATCGCGCATGCTGCGGCTAAAACTGATGAATCTGCAGATGAGGGTATGGTTTCAATCTTAGAACCGTTTATTGACACAATCGTAGTTTGCACAATTACTGGATTGGTAATTCTCTCTTCTGGTGTTTGGATAGAAAAATTCGAGAGTGAATTTCAGCGATCAGATATGAACTTCGTTGCGGGCGATTATGATGAAACGGTTGAGGGTGATGTTGAGCAGCTGTTTCTTTATTTCAATGGAGCGCCGTCAGCAGTAGTGAGCTACACTGGTTCAATAAATCTTGTAAACGGTAAGGCTCAAAATGAGAGCGTGTTTACATTAATTCATGCGCGATCATTTGCGGAAGAGGTTTTTTTTAGTGATGCAGAAGGACTAATCACCGGAGCTGTATCAATTGACGATGGATTGCTCACTGATACCACGATAGTAGTTACTGGAGAGTCTTTATTGCATTCCGTACCGTTGACTACGAAAGCATTTACACGAGGCTTATTCGGAAAATACGGGCAATATATAGTTTCAATAGGACTTGTCCTTTTTGCATTTTCTACTGTTATAGCTTGGTCCTATTATGGAGATCGGGCTATGACATATTTGTTTGGATCCAAATCGGTTCTTCCCTACAGGATCGCATATGTGATTGGATTTTTTTATGCGGCTTTGGCCGATACAACGTTAGTTTGGAATATTTCTCTGATCACAATCGTCTTGATGACTGTCCCTAATCTCATAGGCATTCTATTGATGCATAAAGAAATGAAGCAGACTATTGGCGAATATTGGGTTAGAACAAAAACTAGAAATCGTGTTAACTAAACCTATAAGACGCTAGCTCAATTCAGGAAAACGACTTTGGATATTATTGCCTGATGGCTTCGCCCGGTAATCTTATGTTTTCCACAATAGTCTGAACTGCATCAGGTGGTTCTGGTGAAAATTTGGAGACAGCGTAAGCCACGAGCATATTAGCAATCGTGCCAAAAGTGCCAATCCCTTCAGGCGAAATACCAAAAAGCCATCCGTTGGCATTATCTAACGCTGGGTTTAAAGTTTTAAAATAAATAATATAGCCCGCCGTAAATAAAAACCCTGCAAGCATTCCAGCAATAGCTCCCTCCTTATTCATCCGTTTATTAAATATGCCTAGGACGATTGCTGGGAAAAAAGATGCAGCAGCTAAACCAAAAGCATAAGCAACTACTTGTGCGACATACGCAGGCGGATTGATTCCCACATAACCCGCGATTAGTACTGCTATGAAAATAGAAATTCGCGCATAAAGCAATTCTTGGCGTTCTGTAATTTCAGGAATGAAGCTCCGTTTCAGAAGATCATGAGCAACTGCGGTGGATATTACGAGCAATAAGCCAGCAGCGGTGGAAAGTGCAGCTGCGAGAGCGCCTGCTGCGACCAGCGCAACAACCCAATTTGGTAACCCAGCGATTTCTGGGTTTGCCAGCACCATTATGTCCCTGTTGACTTCTAGTTCGTTTTCCTCAGCATTTCCCAAGTACTGAATGCGCCCGTCATTATTCTTATCAGTGAAGCTGATCAGGTTGGTAGCCTCCCACTTAGTAAACCATTCGGGCACTGAAGTGTACTCGACGTTGCTAACTGTATTGATGAGATTAGTTTTCGCAAATGCTGCCACCGCGGGAGCTGTTGTATAAAGAATTGCTATGAAAATAAGGGCGTATCCAGCAGATCGTCTAGCATCCCTTACGTTAGGAACTGTAAAAAAGCGGATAATCACATGAGGTAGGCCAGCAGTGCCAAACATTAGGGCGGCTGTGATGAAAAATACATCTTGTGTTGATCTCTGACCTTCGGTGTAAGTCGCAAAACCAAGCTCCTGGCTCATTCCATCTAGCCTATCAAGTAAATAACCTCCACCAAAGTCTTGTGTCAGTTCAGATCCGAATCCGATTTGAGGAATCGGAACGCCTGTCATGAGTATTGAAATAAAAATGGCCGGCACCATAAAGGCGAAAATAAGAACGCAATATTGGGCGACTTGCGTGTAAGTGATCCCCTTCATGCCTCCCATTACTGCGTAGAAGAAGACAATAGTCATTCCAATGATAACCCCAGTTGTTATGTCTACCTCTAGGAAGCGAGAAAATACTATCCCAGCCCCCTGCATCTGGCCACATACATAGACAAATGAGATGGTTATGGCGCAAAAAACTGCAATAAGCCTTGCAGTTTTGGAATAATAACGGTCGCCAATAAAATCTGGAACGGTAAACTTTCCGAATTTTCGGAGATATGGAGCTAACAATAATGCTAATAAAACATAGCCGCCTGTCCAACCCATTAGGTAAAATGTGCCATCTCTTCCTAAAAACGAGATGAGCCCTGCCATCGAAATAAAGGAGGCTGCGGACATCCAATCTGCGGCAGTAGCCATTCCGTTTGCAAGTGGCGGAACGCCACCCCCTGCGACATAAAAGTCACTGGTAGATCCTGCACGAGACTTTATTGCTATACCAATGTATAAGCCAAAAGTTACGAAGACAAAAATAAAAGTCCAGATTTGAACACTCATGTCTCCTGCTCCTCGGTTATAGTTTCTTCAGGGGCTTGGTCAGAGGTCGAGGCTGAAGTTGAAGACTCAAAGTTATATTTATTGTCGAGCTTATCCATTAAATATATGTAGATATAAATTAAAGCTACAAAAACGAAAATAGATCCTTGTTGGGATATCCAAAAACCTAATTTAAACCCGCCAAACCGAATGTTATCAAGAGTATCGACCAATAATATTCCGCAACCAAAAGAGATAAAAAACCATACTGAAAGGAGCGTTAAAACAATTCTTATATTGGATCGCCAATAGGACCTAGCGCTGTTATCAGACATTGAGACCTCGCTTTATATTTTTTCTACTACGACAGCCATAATTGCTGAATGCTTGTGTGACAAGGCGAAGGCTCGAGAGAGAACTTCTATTTTGTTTTTCATTGATATTATCATTTAATTCTAGAGGCGTATAGCGCGATCAATAGCTGGCCTGGGGTAGAAAATTTGGTCCATTAGCGCTTGTTTTCTTACTTTTTATTCTGTTTTGATATTAGCTTGTAAATAGAGCCTCAGTTTAGCTTTCACCTCATTTTGGTTTTGGGGGTGAAGTTTTGAGATTTTGCGCTGGAATTTTCGTAGTTGTTGACGTTCTAGGTTTTTGTGATTGGCAATTAGTTCATTGACGATAGCGTCTCCCTCGGTTGCGATTTTTTCCACTAGTTCATCGGTTAATGATGGTTCGTCTAAGGTTTTCTTATTTGTATTACCTAAAGAAGAGATTCTTTTTTTGATAACATCGACATCACAACTTCGCATTATTTTCCCGATAAATTGTATTTGTCTTTTTCGGGCGCCATGAGCGTTGGGTAATTTTTGGTACTCCTCAATCGTTTGTCTTAATTTAGGGTCCAAACCCAATCGATCGAGTTCGTTAGGTTGCATCAAAGTTAATTCAGCACCTAAATTTTGGATCTCTGCCGCTTCTCTCTTTTTTTGAGTTTTACTGGGATTTTCAAAAGTTTCAATTTCTTTATTCATGTTTATGCCATTACTAAATTAAAGATAAAAAACGTGCGCCAAACCTAAAAAAGCAAAAAAGCCAATAGAATCGGTTATGGTAGTTAAAAGCACAGATCCGGCAAGTGCAGGGTCTACGTTTATCTTTTCTAGAAATAAGGGCAAGTAAGCCCCTGCAACACCAGCGGTGGTGAGATTTATCATCATTGCGCCGGCAACAATATAGCTGAGCCGAAGATCTTGATACCATAAAAAAGCAATCATTGAGATAAATAACGCCCAGATTAAGCCATTGATAGAGGCAACACCTAGTTCTCGAAAGAGTAACCAGCGACTATTTGAGGCATTGATATGCCCTAAAGCCATGCCTCTAACGATTAAAGTGAGGGTTTGCGTTCCTGCAACGCCACCCATGTTCGCAATAATCGGCATAAGAACTGCGAGGTAAACAACTTGATCCAATGTTTCTTGAAATAGATAGATAACAAGTGATGCCAAAATAGCCATCATTGAATTTATGCCAAGCCAAAGTGCGCGACGTCGTGCGGTTTTTATTACAGGAGCAAACGTATCGTCTTCTTCATCAAGACCAGCCATGCTCATTAAGGAATGCTCTGTTGTATCTCTAATGACATCCACGACATCATCAAT